>ONED01000007.1 GCA_900316755.1 uncultured Eubacteriales bacterium | reverse complement strand
CTAGACGGATGCATTTTAGAAATTTTATTATACAAGCACTCAAAAGAACTCGCAAAGCTCAAACATTTTTTCGTGCTTGTATATTTTCTAAAATGCATCCGTAAGACTTTCTAGACAATCCTTCGATGCATTCTCCCATACGGTTTATCTGAAAATCTGTGTGTTGTGAGTTTCTTTTTGATAGATGTAATTACTTCTCAAAAAACAGAGTGTTAGAAAATACTGAAGATGAAGCCTAAAAGAAAAAGCCCTTGGTAGCGGCGTGTGTGCCGACTGCCTCAGCCCCGATGAAACCGATTTCGCTATTGCGAAAGCCGCCTTTCTTTTGGTAAAAGCGGTGGAATTTCTCCGGAAAGTGTTATATAATACGATAAATGATACCGGAGTACGGAAATGGATACAGATTGGACAGGAGGAAGAACAATGACGATTCGGGAACAGTTAGAACTGCGCGAAATGGAGTATTTAAGTCCTTATGCGACCCACAGCAGGGATTCCCTGGGAAGGAAGCGAAAAGAGGAAGAGTGCGATTTAAGACCGGTGTTTCAGCGGGACCGGGATCGCATCCTGCACAGTAAGTCCTTTCGCCGCCTGAAGCAGAAAACACAGGTGTTTTTACTTCCGAAAGGGGATCATTATCGAACCCGTATGACCCATACGCTGGAGGTTTCTCAGAATGCAAGGACAATCGCAAAAGCACTGCGGCTGAATGAGGATTTGACAGAAGCAATTAGTCTAGGACACGATTTGGGGCATACGCCATTCGGGCATGCCGGGGAACGTGCTTTAAATGAGGTTTGTCCGTTGGGATTCAAGCACAATGAGCAGAGTGTGCGGGTGGTAGAGTATATTGAAAAAGACGGACAGGGGCTCAATCTGACCAGAGAAGTCGTAGACGGAATTCTGACTCATCAGACTGCCGGAGAACCGATGACGTTGGAGGGACAGGTAGTTCGACTGTCGGACAAAATTGCGTATGTCAATCATGATATCGATGATGCAATCCGGGGAGGACTTCTCTCGGAGCTGGATTTACCGCCAAAATACAGAAAGGTGTTGGGAAATTCTACAAAAGAGCGATTAAACACCATCACGCATGATGTCATCATCCATAGCATGGATCAGCCGAAAATTCAAATGTCTGAAGAAGTGGCGGAGGCGATGAGGGGGATTCGGAAATTCATGTTTGAAAATGTGTACCGAAACCCGGTTGCAAAGCATGAAGAAGATAAGGCGGTAGAAATGCTAAAAAAACTATATACCTACTATCTGGAGCACGAAGAACTGATACCGGAGGAATTTATGCGGCTTTCTATGCTTTACGGGGATACAAAAGAGCAGATTATCTGTGATTATATAGCAGGGATGACAGATAATTATGCGGTTAAGAAGTTTCAGGAAATTTTTATTCCGGAATCCTGGAATATTTAAAGGAAATTTGAAAGTAGTGTCGAATATAGTGATAGCAGGGGGATTTTTTTGGAAGGAAGGAAACTATGTATTTTTCAGAGGATTTAATCGAAGAAATAAGACTGAAAAATGATATTGTAGACGTGATTTCCGGCTATGTGAAACTGCAGAAAAAAGGAAGCTCCTATTTCGGTCTGTGTCCGTTTCACAATGAAAAATCCGCATCCTTTTCTGTGAGCAGGGCGAAACAAATGTATTACTGCTTTGGATGCGGAGCCGGAGGTAACGTATTTACATTTATTATGGAATACGAACATTTCTCGTTTGTGGAAGCGGTAAAGCTGCTTGCCGAGCGTGTGGGGGTAGAGCTGCCGGAAGCAGAGTATTCGAAAGAGGCAAAGGAAAAGGCGGATTTAAAATCTACATTGCTGGAAATCAACAAGCTGGCTGCAAAATATTTTTATGTGCAGCTAAAGTCGCAGAATGGAAACGTGGCACATACATATCTGACGAAGCGGGGATTAAGCGAAGAGACCATCACGGCATTTGGACTTGGCTATTCCAACAAATACAGTGATGACTTATACCGCTATTTGAAAACAAAGGGATATTCGGATGCACTCCTTGCAAAAGCGGGTCTTATCAGCATAGACGAGAAGAAGGGCGTTTATGACAAGTTTTGGAATCGTGTTATGTTTCCGATTATGGACGTGAATAACCGGGTGATTGGATTCGGCGGACGGGTCATGGGAGATGCAAAGCCAAAATATCTGAACTCCCCGGAGACAGAGGTGTTTGATAAAAGCCGGAATCTGTACGGATTGAACCGGGCGAGAACCACGAGGAAGAGTTATTTTTTACTTTGTGAAGGGTATATGGATGTGATTTCCCTTCATCAGGCGGGATTTACCAATGCGGTAGCTTCCCTTGGAACCGCACTGACTACGGGACATGCCTCCTTGATAAAACGGTATGTGAAGGAAGTCTTTCTTACTTATGACAGCGATGAAGCCGGGACGAAGGCGGCACTTCGTGCGATTCCTATTTTGAAAGAAGCCGGCATTTCCGCGAAAGTCATCCGCATGGAGCCATATAAGGATCCGGATGAGTTCATTAAGAATCTGGGAGCAGAGGCATTTGAGGAGCGGATTCAGAAGGCAAGAAACGGGTTTCTCTTTTCGCTGGAGGTGCTGGAGAAGGAGTTTGATATGCATTCTCCGGAAGGAAAGACTGCTTTTATGAATGAAGCTGCAAAGCATCTGGGCGAGTTTGAAGAAGAAATTGAACGCAACAATTATATCGAGGCGGTTGCAGAAAAATACAGAGTTGGTTATGAGAATTTGCGGAAGCTGGTTGCGAAGATGGCGATTCAGACCGGGCTTGCCAAACCGGCAGAAAGACCACGGCAGACGGTCGAGAAGCACCGGGAGAAGGAGAATGGAAACCTACAGTCCCAGAAAATTCTGCTTACGTGGATGATTGAAAGCAGAAATGTATTTTCGCAGGTGAAAAGATATATCAAACCACAGGATTTTACAACGGAGCTGTACCGAGCGGTTGCTGAAATTTTGTACGAGCAGTATGAGATGGGAGAACTCAATCCTGCCAAGGTGCTGAACCATTTTGAAGATGAGGAAGAGCATCGGGAAGTGGTTTCTCTGTTCCATACGAAGATTGGAGAGCTTCAGACAAAAGAAGAACAGGAAAAGGCTCTTAAAGAAACCGTGATTCGCGTGAAGAGTTACAGTGTGGATACTGCGGCAAAATCCTTGGAGCCTGCGGATATTGCAGGTCTTCAGCGACTGATGGAGGACAAAAGGTCACTGCAGGACTTACAGAAATTGCATATTTCTATTGATTAAGGATAAAATAAAAACAAGTTATGAGAGGATGGATACTACATGGAAGAACAAGCTACAAAATTTGAGGAAAAATTGAAAACGCTGGTTGCTTTGGGAAAAAAGAAGAAAAATATACTTGAAATCCAGGAAATCAATGATGTTTTCTCAGATATGCCGCTGGAAGAAGAACAAATGGAAAAAATTTATGAATATCTGGAGACGCAGAATATTGATGTACTTCGGATTACAGGCGGAGACATAGACGATGTGACAGATGATGCAGACATAGAAATGCTTCTGGCAGACGAAGAGGAAGTGGACGTAGAGAAAATAGATTTGTCTGTGCCGGAGGGAGTCAGCATTGAGGATCCGGTCCGTATGTACTTAAAGGAAATCGGAAAAGTTCCGCTTTTGAGTGCCGAAGAGGAAATTGAACTGGCAAAACGGATGTCGGATGGTGATGAGGAGGCAAAAAAGAGACTGGCAGAAGCCAATCTGCGTCTTGTTGTCAGCATTGCCAAACGGTATGTGGGACGTGGAATGCTGTTTTTGGATTTGATACAAGAGGGAAATCTTGGGTTAATCAAAGCCGTGGAAAAGTTTGATTATCAAAAAGGATTTAAGTTTAGTACTTATGCTACCTGGTGGATTCGTCAGGCAATTACGAGAGCAATTGCGGATCAGGCGAGAACCATCCGGATTCCGGTGCATATGGTGGAGACCATCAACAAACTGATTCGGGTATCAAGACAGCTTTTGCAGGAACTGGGGAGGGAACCCACTCCGGAAGAGATTGCGGAAGAACTTCAAATGCCGGTAGAACGTGTGCGTGAAATTTTGAAGATTTCTCAGGAGCCGGTTTCGCTTGAGACTCCGATTGGTGAGGAGGAGGACAGTCATCTTGGAGATTTCATTCAGGATGACAATGTGCCTGTGCCGGCAGAAGCTGCAGCACAGACCTTGTTAAAGGAGCAGCTCAATGAAGTTTTGGGAACGCTTACAGAAAGGGAGCAGAAGGTACTTCGCCTCCGTTTTGGTATGAATGACGGACGGGCCAGAACACTGGAAGAAGTGGGCAAAGAGTTTGATGTAACCCGTGAGAGAATTCGTCAGATTGAGGCAAAGGCACTCAGAAAGCTGCGTCATCCGAGCAGAAGCCGCAAGCTGAAGGATTATTTGGATTAAGGTGGTTTATGGAATTATCGAAAAGATTACAGGCGGTGGCAGATTTGGCAGGCAGTCATCCGGTGGTGGCAGATGTGGGGACGGATCACGGTTATATCCCTATTTATCTGGTCGAGAGGAAGAAGTGCGAGAGGGCACTGGCGCTGGATGTCAACGAGGGACCGCTTGAGAGAGCCCGCCGGCATATCATGGAACATGACCTGCTGGGGAAAATAGAAGTCAGACAGTCGGATGGTGTGAAAGCATTGCAGCCGGGAGAATGCGACTGCGCGGTTCTTGCCGGAATGGGAGGAGCTTTGACGGTCAAGATTCTGGAAGAAGGAGAAGAGATTTTCCGAGACTTAAAGGATTTTGTGCTGCAGCCACAGTCAGAGATTGCGAAGGTGCGGCATTATCTGGCAGAGAATCATTATCTTATAACAGCGGAGGATATGGTTCTGGAAGAGGGTAAATTTTATCCGATGATGAAAGTAAAAGTAGGACAGGCTGCCGCTTACAGCAGGATGGAACTGCGCTATGGAAGAGATCTTCTGAGACAGAAACATCCTGTTCTTGAGATGTTCTTGGAAAAGGAAGTGTGCTCGAAGGAGCAGATTCTAAAGAACCTGGAATCCGTTTCCGGAGAACAGATCCGGGTGCGGAGGCAGGAAATCAAAGCGGAGCTATTGCTTGCGAAAGAAGCCTTGGAAGTCTATTTATAGAGAGGGACACATATGCTTTGTAGAGAGATTGTGAATATCATAGAGCGTACATATCCAAAGGATGCAGCTTTGGAGTGGGATAATGTAGGATTGTTAATCGGCCGGGCAGAAAAAGAGGTTCGAAAAATTTATGTGGCATTGGATGCAACGGAGGATGTCATCCGGGAAGCGGTTTTATTCGGAGCAGATATGCTGGTAACCCATCATCCGCTGATTTTTTCTCCAATGAAGAAAATTACGGATGAGGATTTTATCGGTCGTCGTGTGGTGGCACTTTTACAGCAGGATATTTCCTGTTATGCAATGCATACCAATTACGATGTGCTCGGCATGGCAGATTTATCCGGAAACAGATTGGGACTTACGGATATGGAAGTACTGGAACTGACGGATATGCAAAGGGGCGAGGGCATTGGCCGTGTTGGAGAATTAGAGAAGGAGATGACACTGGAAGAATGCTGCGTCCTCGTGAAGCAAAGGTTTCATCTTCCGGCTGTAAAAGTGTTTGGAGAAAAGAATCAGCTTGTAAGGCGGGTAGCGATTTCGCCGGGCTCCGGAAAAGGAATGACAGAGACGGCGCTTAAGAAAAAGGCAAAGGTTCTGATTACAGGGGATATCGGTCACCATGAGGGAATCGATGCGCTGGCGCAGGGACTGGCAATCATCGACGCAGGACATTACGGTTTGGAGCATATTTTTATAGAAGATATGGTCAAGTATCTGGAAAAACAAACGACGGGGATACAGGTAAAAGGAGCGGATATTGTATATCCGTTTGAAATCATGTGAGGTAGCATTGTGGAAAGAAAAAAATATTGCGTACAGGTAGACGAAGAAATACGAGAATACGAGGAGGGCATCACCTTCGAGGAAATCGCAAAGGATTTTCAGCCAAAATATGAGCATCCGATTGTGCTGGGACAGGAAGGCTATAAGCTTCTGGAACTAAATAAAACGTTGACCCGGGACTATCGCATCCGGTTTATTACCACGGGAGATACTGCAGGAAATAAAACATATAAACGGAGTGTCTGTCTGCTATTGGTAAAAGCAGTGCATGATGTGTGCGGACATGAGAAAGAGTGTAAGGTGATGATTGACTTTTCTGTGAGCAAGGGATATTACTGCACGCTAAAGGGGGAGCATATCACCTTAAATCAGGTGCTTTTAGACCGGATTAAAGCACGGATGCAGGAACTGGTTGCAGAAAAACTGCCCATTAAAAAGAGAACCGTAAATACGGATGAGGCGGTTTCGCTGTTTCATCAATATGGCATGCATGATAAGGAAAAATTATTTGGCTTTCGGAGATGCTCCAAGGTTAATTTGTACCGTATCAACGAATTTGAGGATTACAATTACGGCTACATGGTGCCAAACACTTCCTATCTGTCGTATTTTGATTTGTTTTTATATGATGACGGCTTTGTCATTCAGCTACCGAAGAAAGAAAATCCGACAGTGGTTCCGCCATTTGAACCGCACAGGAAACTGTTTCACACACTGAAGGAATCTTCAGAATGGGGAGATATGGTGGGCATCCAGACTGTGGGTGATTTGAATGAGGAAATCACAAAGGGAAACATTCAGGAAACCATTCTGGTGCAGGAAGCACTGCAGGAAAAAAAGATTGCAGAGATTGCACAGATGATTGTGGAGCGTCCGGAAGTGAAATTTGTGTTAATTGCAGGACCTTCTTCGTCCGGGAAAACCACATTTTCTCACCGATTGTCGATTCAGCTCCGTGCGAACGGACTGGTGCCTCATCCGATTGCAGTGGACAATTACTTCGTAGAACGGGAGAAAACACCGCGGGATAAGGACGGAAATTATAATTTTGAATGTCTGGAAGCGATTGATGTAGAGGCGTTTAACAGGGATTTGACAGACCTCCTGGCAGGAAAAGAGGTATCTCTGCCAGTCTTTAATTTTAAGTTAGGAAGACGGGAATATCCGGGATATACAAAGAAATTAGGGGAACAGGATGTTCTCGTGATTGAAGGAATCCATTGCCTGAATGATGCATTGACGTATCGCCTTCCGAAGGAGAATAAGTTCAAGATTTATATCAGCGCACTTACGCAGCTAAATATTGATGAACATAATCGGATTCCGACTACGGACGGACGATTGATTCGCCGTATCGTACGGGACGCAAGAACGAGAGGAACCAGTGCACGGCAGACGATTGCAATGTGGCCTTCTGTGAGGCGTGGCGAGGAGGAAAATATTTTCCCCTATCAGGAGGAGGCGGACGTGATGTTTAACTCGGCATTGATTTATGAACTGGCGGTTTTGAAGCTGTATGCGGAGCCGATTCTTTTCGGAATTGAAAAGGATTGTGAGGAATATATAGAAGCAAAACGGCTCTTAAAATTCCTGGATTATTTTGTGGGAATCGGAAGTGAAAATATTCCGACGAATTCCCTTCTACGGGAATTTGTGGGAGGAGGCTGCTTCCATATATAGATGGAAAAGAATCGTGGATTATGGCTGTACTTTTCCGGAGGTTCGTATTATAATAATGAGCGATGAGCGTGATGAAAAGGAGTTTGAACATGGAGAATCAGGAGAATACGAAAGAAGAACTGGCAAAAGAGGTAGCGAAGATTGCAGAAGAAGTGAAGAAGGAGGAGCCTTCTGATTCGAATGAAACTGCAAAGGAGCCGGAGAAAAAATCGGAGGAAACCGTGAAACCGGAAGAAAGCGTAAAACCGGAAGAAGCTGTGAAACCAGTGGAAACCACGAAGCCGGAAGAAACTGTAAAACCGGATGAGGATGCTTTGGAGTCTCCAAAGAAAAAACGTGGCAGGAAAGCCGGCATAATAGCAGGGATTATCGTTGGTGTTTTACTGGTGGTACTGGCTTTTGCATATTTGCTTGTGGCACACTACTATGCAGACCGACTTCTGATGAGGACAACGGTCAACGGGCGGGACTGTGCCGGGATGACGATAGAAGAAGTAGAAACCTACATGCAGTCGCAGGTGGAAGACTATATTTTGACGATTGAAGAGAAAAATGGTGTGACGGAGGAAATTAAAGGAGTTGATATCGGAATCCGTTATAACGGGGTAGATATTATTAAGGAAGCTTTCGCAGAACAGAATGCATATAAATGGCCACTTGCTCTTTACAGTGGAAACAATATAGAGGCAGTGGTGGATTTTGATTATGATGAGGAGAAACTGGATGCGGCGATTGCAAACATGGCATGTCTGAAGGCAGAAAATCAGGTTGCACCGGTTTCGGCAGTACCGGTTTATGAGAATGGTACATATACGATTCGGGAAGAAGAGTATGGCTCACAGATAGTGCAGGAAACCTTGTATGCCGTGATTCACGAAAGTGTTTCTGGGATGGAGGTGAAAGTGAATCTGGAAGAAAAGAACTGTTATGCTGTTCCGAGTTACACAAAGGATTCGCCGGAGGTGATTTCTGCCAGAGATGAATTGAATAAATGTCTGACTGCACATATTACATACAGTCTGGATAATGTAACAGTAGAAGTGGACGCATCCATAATCCAGCCATGGCTTTCTGTGGACGAGTCGATGACGGTAATTGTGGATGAGAGCAAGGTGCGTGCTTTTACGGATACTCTGGGTTCCAGCTATAATACACCAAATGCTTCAGCAGAGATTACCACGCCCACAGGCAAGGTGGCGACGGTTTCCAATGCCCGTCTGGGGAGAGTTGTGGGAAGTGCAGCAGAGTGTGAACAGTTAATTGGGGAAGTGAAAGACGGGAAAACGATTACAAGAGAACCGATTCTTTCTCAGAAAGCAACTCCGGAGGGAGCGACTGCGTGGGGAACCACTTATACAGAGGTGGATTTGTCTGAGCAGCATATGTGGTATATTGCGGATGGTTCCGTTGCCTTTGAATGTGATGTGGTGACAGGAAGTCCGGGGAGAGATACTCCGGCCGGTGTATTCTCTATACTGGAGAAACTGCGCAATAAAGTGCTGCGCGGCAACATTATGCCAAACGGGAAGAGAGAGTACGAAACACCGGTTTCCTACTGGGCGCGTGTGACTTGGAGCGGTGTTGGTTTCCATGATGCAACATGGCAGAGTGCATTTGGCGGAACCAGATACAAAGACGGATATGGCTCTCACGGATGTATCAATATGTCGATGAATGATGTGGCTACCTTCTATGGTATGGTTTCAGTGGGATGTCCGGTTGTCATTCATTATTAGTCATTTAGAAGGAAAAAGGGATGTATAAACTATTAAAAAGAGATGGTCTTGCAAAACGAGGGGAATTTTATACGGTACACGGAGTGATTCAGACCCCTGTGTTCATGAATGTGGGTACGGTCGCAGCAATCAAAGGTGCTGTGTCCACAGAGGATTTGCAGGGGATTAAGACGCAGGTGCAGTTATCCAATACCTATCATTTGCATGTAAGACCGGGAGATCAGGTTGTAAAAAAATTAGGCGGACTCCATAAATTTATGGTATGGGATAAACCTATCCTTACGGATTCCGGAGGATTTCAGGTGTTTTCCCTTGCAGGGCTTCGCAAGATTAAAGAAGAAGGGGTGTATTTTCACTCCCACATTGACGGGCATAAGATTTTTATGGGACCGGAGGAGAGTATGCAGATTCAATCCAATCTGGCATCTACCATTGCGATGGCATTCGATGAATGTCCCTCCAGTGTGGCAGACCGCGGGTATATGGAAAAATCGGTTGCCCGTACGACCAGATGGCTGGCAAGATGTAAAGAAGAGATGGCACGGCTGAATGCGCTGCCGGATACCATCAATCAGAACCAACTTCTTTTCGGAATCAATCAGGGTGGAATTTATGAAGATATCCGTGTTGCACATGCAAAAGAGATTGCAAAAATGAATCTGGACGGTTATGCCATCGGCGGTCTGGCCGTGGGAGAGACCCACGAGGAAATGTATCGTATCTTAGACGCGGTGGTACCACATCTTCCGGTGGACAAGCCGACTTACCTGATGGGAGTAGGGACGCCGGCGAATATTCTGGAAGCAGTAGACCGAGGAGTGGATTTTTTTGATTGCGTGTATCCAAGCAGAAACGGCCGGCATGGTCATGTGTATACCAATCATGGAAAACTCAATTTGTTTAATGCAAAATATGAATTAGACGAAAGACCGATTGAGGAAGGATGTCAGTGTCCGGCATGCCGCACTTACAGCAGAGCCTACATCCGTCATTTACTGAAAGCAAAGGAAATGCTGGGCATGAGACTTTGTGTCCTTCACAACCTTTATTTCTATAATTCCATGATGGAAGAAATACGGGAAGCAATCGAACAGGAAAGATACCGGGAATATAAAGCGGAAAAACTGGCAAAAATTTCAGGGAAATCATAGAAAAACGCTTGATGAATCATGATTTATTGTGTATGATAGTCGTAGCGCTAACGATAGTAGGAGGAAAAAAGCATGGAATGGGTTTCAATGATTCTGATTTATGCAGTGTTCTTTGGAGTTTTATGGTTCTTTATCATGCGTCCGCAGAAGAAGGAGCAAAAGAGACTTCAATTAATGTTATCCGAGATGGCAGTAGGAGATACCGTACTTACTACAAGCGGGTTTTACGGAGTGCTTATTGACATTTCAGAAGATGATGTCATTGTGGAATTCGGCAATAACAAAAACTGCCGTATCCCGATGCAGAAATCTGCAATTACACAGGTAGAAAAAGCAAATGCCAGTGCAGAATAAGGAAAGTAAGGGGAGGAGAGAAATCTTCTCTCTTTTTCTAATTGATAAATTAAAGGCTTGAAACGTTGGCGAAAATGCGATATGATAAACAGTATAGATTTTACAAAGGTGGGATTTTCTATGGAATTGAAGATAGGAGTCATAAGGGGAGACGGAATTGGTCCGGAGATTGTGGCAGAAGCAGTAAAAGTACTGGATAAAGTAGGTCAGGTCTTCGGACATACATATACTTATCAAGAATTGCTGCTTGGAGGCGCTTCCATCGATGTGCATGGAGTTCCGCTCACAGATGAGACGATTGCGGATGCAAAAAGCTGTGATGCGGTGCTCATGGGCTCTATCGGAGGCGATGCGAGAGTGTCACCATGGTACAAACTGGAACCGGGCAAACGACCGGAGGCAGGTCTTTTAAAGATTCGGAAAGCACTGAATTTGTTCGCAAATCTGAGACCGGCTGTTCTGTATGACGAATTAAAAGGAGCCTGTCCGCTGAAAGAGGAACTGACAGAAGGCGGATTTGACCTGATGATTATGAGGGAACTGACCGGAGGTCTATATTTCGGAAACCGGAAGACAGAAGAAGTAAACGGAGTTCTGACTGCTTGTGACGAACTCACCTACAATGAAAATGAGATTCGCAGGATTGCCGTCCGTGCGTTTGATATTGCAAGAAAACGGAGAAAAAAGGTGACCAGCGTGGATAAGGCAAACGTGCTGGATTCCTCCAGATTGTGGAGAAAGGTTGTGGAGGAAGTCGCAAAGGATTACCCGGATGTGACCCTGGAGCATATGCTGGTGGATAATTGTGCGATGCAGCTTGTGAAGAACCCAAAACAATTCGATGTAATTTTAACAGAGAATATGTTTGGTGATATTTTATCGGACGAGGCGAGCATGGTGACAGGTTCCATCGGTATGCTGGCTTCTGCGAGTCTGAATGATACCAAGTTTGGTCTGTATGAGCCAAGCGGCGGTTCTGCACCGGATATTGCAGGAAAAGGAATTGCAAATCCGATTGCGACCATTCTTTCGGCAGCGATGATGCTTCGGTTTTCATTTGATTTAGATAAAGAGGCGGATGCGATTGAAGATGCGGTCAGCAAGGTGTTGGAGGAAGGATATCGTACCATTGATATTATGTCAGAAGGTAAGACCCAGGTTGGAACTGCAAAAATAGGTGATTTGATTTGTGAAAGGATAGAGAGGTAGAGAAAATGAGAAGTGACACAGTAACAAAAGGGATGCAGCAGGCACCCCATCGTTCCTTATTTAATGCATTGGGGTACACCGAGGAAGAGCAGAAAAGACCGCTGGTTGGGATTGTATGTTCCTACAATGAGATTGTACCGGGTCATATGAATCTGGATAAGATTGCAAATGCCGTAAAAATGGGTGTGGCAATGGCAGGCGGTACGCCGATTATGTTTCCGGCGATTGCAGTGTGCGACGGGATTGCCATGGGGCATATCGGAATGAAATATTCTCTGGTAACGAGAGATTTAATTGCAGATTCTACAGAAGCCATGGCGTTGGCGCATCAGTTTGATGCACTGGTTATGATTCCAAACTGTGACAAGAACGTACCGGGACTTTTGATGGCAGCAGCGAGAATCAATGTTCCTACGATATTTGTGAGCGGTGGCCCGATGCTGGCCGGAAAAGTAAAAGGCTGTAAGAGAAGCTTATCCAGCATGTTTGAAGCGGTTGGCTCTTATGCGGCAGGCACGATGAGCGAAGAGGATGTAAGAGAGTTTGAAGAGAAGGTCTGTCCCACCTGCGGTTCCTGCTCCGGAATGTACACGGCAAACAGTATGAACTGTCTGACCGAGGTACTTGGTATGGGACTTGGCGGAAACGGGACGATTCCGGCAGTATATTCCGAAAGAATCCGTCTTGCAAAGCATGCGGGTATGAAAGTAATGGAGTTGTGGGAGAAGAACATCCGCCCGAGAGATATTATGACAGAAGAAGCCATTATTAACGCATTGACGGTGGATATGGCACTTGGATGTTCTACCAACAGTATGCTTCACCTTCCGGCGATTGCGCATGAAATTGGAATGGATTTTGATATTACTTATGCCAATGAAATCAGTGCAAAGACTCCGAATCTGTGTCATCTTGCCCCGGCAGGACCCACCTATATGGAGGATTTGAATGAAGCAGGCGGTGTGTATGCCGTTATGAATGAATTGAACAAGAAAGGGTTATTACATACAGAGTGCATGACTGTCACCGGAAAGACGGTCGGCGAGAATATTGCAGAGTGTGTCAATAAAAATCCGGAGGTCATCAGACCGATTGACCATCCATACAGTGAAACGGGCGGACTTGCGGTTCTTACCGGCAATCTGGCACCGGACGGCGGTGTGGTAAAACGTTCGGCAGTGGTACCGGAGATGATGGTACATGAGGGACCGGCGAGAGTGTTTGACTGTGAGGAAGATGCGATTGAAGCCATTAAGAGCGGAAAAATCGTGGCCGGAGATGTAGTCGTGATTCGTTATGAAGGACCAAAGGGAGGACCCGGCATGCGTGAAATGCTGAATCCTACGTCTGCGATTGCCGGAATGGGTCTCGGTTCATCGGTAGCCCTGATTACAGACGGACGTTTCAGTGGTGCGTCCAGAGGGGCATCCATCGGACATGTTTCACCGGAGGCAGCGGTTGGCGGACCGATTGCATTGGTAGAAGAGGGAGATGTTATTCGGATTAATATTCCGGAAAATAAGATTGAGCTTGCAGTATCAGAGGAAGTGCTTGCCGAAAGAAGAGCAAACTGGACACCGAGAGAACCAAAAGTTACGACAGGATATCTGGCAAGATATGCGTCTATGGTGACTTCAGGAAACCGAGGAGCAATATTAGAAATCCCAAGATAAGAAAAGGAGCAAGATACATGCAGTTGACAGGAGCAGAGATTGTAATTGAGTGTTTAAAAGAGCAGGGGGTGGATATCGTATTCGGATATCCGGGCGGAGCAATTTTAAATGTGTATGATGCCTTATATAAGCACAGCGATGAGATCACGCATATCCTGACCTCACATGAACAGGGCGCATCTCATGCGGCCGATGGTTATGCAAGGGCGACCGGTAAGGTGGGAGTCTGTCTGGCAACCAGCGGTCCCGGGGCGACGAATCTCGTAACAGGGATTGCTACTGCTTACATGGATTCTATTCCGATAGTTGCAATTACCTGTAATGTAGGAGTGTCTTTGTTAGGAAAGGACAGTTTTCAGGAAATTGATATTGCCGGTGTGACGATGCCGATTACAAAACATAATTATATTGTAAAAGATGTAAAGGATTTGGCTGACACGATACGGAAGGCGTTTGCGATTGCCAGAACGGGGAGACCGGGACCGGTTCTCATCGATATTCCAAAGGATGTGACTGCCAATCAATGTGAATACGAAAAGGCAGAAATAGATACGACGCTGGTGACAAAGCCCGAGATTAATCCGGAAGAGATAGAAACGGCAGTCGAGATGATAAAGGCATCGAAGAAGCCTTATATCTTTGTGGGCGGCGGTGCTGTTTTATCCGGCGCAAGCGAATCTTTAAAAGAATTCGCGCATAAGATAGATGCACCGGTGGCAGATTCCCTGATGGGAAAGGGAGCTTTCCCGGGAACGGATGATTTGTATTCCGGTATGCTCGGAATGCACGGAACGAAAGCCTCCAACTATGGAGTGAGCCAGTGTGATTTGCTGGTGGTCGTGGGGGCAAGATTCAGTGACCGTGTGACCGGAAATGCGAAAAAATTTGCAAGTGGAGCAAAGATTCTGCAGATTGACATTGATCCGGCGGAGATTGATAAAAATATCATGACCCATGCAAGTATCCATGGAGATATCCGGGAAGCTCTGGAGCTTATCAATGAACGGCTGGAGCAGCAGGAGCATGAAGCGTGGAAGGCACAGATTGAAGAATATAAACAAAAGCACCCATTGACCTATCATCCGGATGTTCTGTCAGGACCGTTTGTGGTGGAAGAGATTTATCGGCAGACCAAAGGAGAAGCGGTGATTACCACTGAGGTAGGACAGCATCAGATGTGGGCAGCACAGTTCTACAAATATACAAGGCCAAGGACATTTTTGACATCCGGAGGGCTTGGAACCATGGGGTATGGTCTGGGTGCTTCCATCGGAGCAAAAATGGGCGTGCCGGAAAAGACGGTGGTTAATATTGCAGGAGACGGATGCTTTCGAATGAATATGAATGAAATTGCGACGGCTGCAAGATACAATATTCCGATTATTCAGGTGGTAATCAACAACCATGTATTGGGAATGGTCCGGCAGTGGCAGAATTTATTCTACGGGCAGCGCTATTCTGCAACGGTGTTAAATGATGCGGTAGATTTTGTGAAACTGGCAGAAGCCATGGGAGCGGTTGGAATTCGGGTGACAACGCAGGAGGAATTCCGGGAAGCATTTGCAAAGGCTTTGACCATGCAAAGACCGATTGTGATTGACTGTCAGATTGACTGTGATGATAAGGTTTGGCCGATGGTGGCACCGGGGGCAGCTATCAGCGAAGCGTTCAGTGAAGAAGATTTATAAATCTAAAATATAAAATGAATGGGGGAACATTCTATGAGCAGAGTGTACAATTTTTCAGCAGGACCGGCGGTATTGCCGGAAAGTGTATTAAAGGAAGCAGCAGAGGAAATGCTGGATTACAAGGGAACCGGGATGTCGGTGATGGAGATGAGCCATCGTTCCAAAGCTTTTGAGGAGATTATCCAGACGGCGGAAGCAGATTTGCGGGAATTGATGCAGATTCCTGACAACTATAAGGTACTGTTTTTGCAGGGTGGTGCTTCCCAACAGTTTGCAATGATTCCGATGAATCTGATGAAGAACCGGGTTGCGGATTACATTGTAACAGGACAGTGGGCAAAGAAAGCATATCAGGAAGCATCGAAATACGGTAAGGCAAACAAGATTGCCTCTTCCGAGGATAAGACGTTTTCTTATATTCCGGACTGTTCGGATTTGCCGATTTCCGAGGAGGCAGACTATGTCTATATCTGCGAGAATAATACGATTTACGGTACGAAGTTTAAAAATCTGCCAAATACCAAGGGAAAGACTTTGGTGGCAGACGTTTCTTCCTGCTTCTTGTCCGAACCGGTGGACGTGAGCAAATACGGTATTATTTACGGCGGAGTACAGAAGAATATTGGTCCGGCAGGGGTTGTTATCGTGATTATCCGCGAGGATTTAATTACAGAGGATGTTCTGGAAGGAACTCCGACCATGTTGAAATATAAAACACATGCAGATGCGAATTCATTGTACAATACGCCTCCGGCATATGGAATTTACATTTGCGGAAAAGTATTCAAATGGTTAAAGAGCATGGGCGGTCTTGAGGTCATGAAAGCCAGAAATGAAGAAAAGGCAAAGATCCTTTACGATTTCTTAGACCAGAGCAAACTGTTTCAGGGAACGGTAGAAAAGAAAGACCGTTCGCTGATGAATGTACCGTTTGTCACCGGAAGTGCAGAGCTTGATGCGAAATTTGTAAAAGAGGCGAAAGAAGCAGGGCTTGAAAACTTAAAGGGACACAGAAGTGTGGGCGGTATGAGAGCAAGTATCTACAATGCGATGCCGAAGGAAGGTGTAGAGGCATTGGTTGCATTTATGAAAAAATTTGAAGAGGAGAATCTGTAATTATGTATCAGTATCATTGTTTAAATCCGATTGCAGGCGTAGGCTTACAACAGTTTTCGGAGGATTATGCGATAGCGGACAGCATGGAGACAGCAGACGCGGTACTTGTAAGAAGTGCTGCTATGCATGATTTGACATTTGAGAAGAATTTAAAGGTAATCGCAAGAGCCGGTGCCGGGGTAAATAATATTCCGCTGGAGCGCTGTGCAGAGGAAGGAATCGTGGTGTTTAACACTCCCGGAGCAAATGCGAACGGAGTAAAAGAACTTGTGATTGCAGGACTTTTACTGGCTTCCCGGGATATTATCGGCGGAATCGACTGGGTTAAGGCACATGCAGAAGATGCAGATATTGCAAAGGCAGCAGAAAAAGCAAAAAAAGCATTTGCAGGATGTGAAGTGCAGGGAAAGAAGCTGGGCGTAATTGGTCTTGGAGCAATCGGAATTTTGGTTGCAAATGCTGCGTGCAGTCTTGGAATGGATGTGTACGGATACGACCCGTACTTGTCGGTAGATGCAGCCTGGAAGCTGTCAAGGGACATTCATCACGCAAAGAATGTAGAAGAACTATATCGGGAGTGCGATTATATTACCATTCATGTGCCGGCGATGGATTCTACCAAGGGAATGATTGATAAAAATGCAATCAGTCAGATGAAGGATGGCGTTGTATTTTTGAATTTTGCCCGTGATGTGCTGGTAAAAGAAGAGGATATGATTGCAGCATTAAACGAAGGAAAGGTAAAGAAATACATAACAGACTTTGCGAACACTTGCGTTGCAGGAGCAAAGAACACGATTGTGATTCCACATTTGGGTGCTTCTACGGAAGAATCCGAAGACAACTGCGCAAAGATGGCAGTGAAAGAGGTGATGGACTTCTTAGAGAACGGAAATATCCGCAATTCTGTGAATTTCCCGAACTGTGATATGGGAATCCGCGGAGAGAAGACGAGAATTACCATTCTGCACCGGAATGTACCGAATATGATTGGACAGTTTACGGCGATTCTTGCAGATGCAGGTATCAATATCTCTGACATGACGAATAAGAGCAAGAATGCGTATGCATATACCATGATTGACGTGGAAAAAGAGATTCCGGAAAGTATTACGGAGAAGCTTAACAAAATTCAGGAAGTTTTAAGGGTTCGAGTGATTGCATAATGTCGAATTGTGTCATATAATAGTCTCACACGATAAATGGGGATTAGGATAGGGGAGACACAAATGAATCATCGATGGTGGAATCACGGAGCGGAAACCGGAAAAATAAAAGTGGTGGGACTGCTTGTGGTGGCAGTCCTGCTTTTTGTATGTATTATGGGAGCATGGCCGGATAGGAGTACGTCTGTCTTTATGACAAAGGGAGACGAATCTTCGCAAAAGGAAGAAGATGTAGAATCGCCACAGGAGGATTCCGAGCTCAAGCGGCCGGAAATCGACCCGGAGAAGCCGATGCTTGCCCTGACGTTTGATGACGGACCGGGAAAATATACCGATACTTTGTTAAATAAATTACAGGAATGTAACGCGCGTGCCACGTTTTTGGTATTGGGGCAGAATGTAAGGAAATATCCGGAGACAGTCAAACGGATGGAAGAGCTGGGGTGTGAAATCGGCAATCATACATATGACCATAAGAAACTCACGACTCTGACGCCTGAAGAGATACAGGCAGAGGTGGAGCAAACGAATCAGGTGCTCACGGAGGTGCTTGGACACGGCGCAAGTCTGGTGCGTCCGTCCTATGGCGCAATCAATGATGAAGTGAGAGCCAATGTAGCATATCCATATCTCATGTGGTCGGTAGATACCACCGACTGGCAGAGAAAAGATGCCGTCTCCATCGTAAATTATGTGCTGGAAACCGTACAAGACGGAGATATTGTCCTGTTTCACGATATCCATGATTTTACGATAGAAGCCATGATGACCCTGATTCCGGCGCTGCAGGAGAGAGGGTATCAGTTGGTAACCGTCAGTGAGATGGCAAAGCTGCGGGGAGTTATATTTGAAAACGGTCAGAAATATTTTCATTTCCGAAAATAAAAATGGGGCGTCACAACAGGAAAATCGTTCTCACTGAGCCTGATTTACCTATTGTGATAGCCCTGTACTTTTATTTTCGGGAGTTGTGTTTTGCCATCAGTGCATGAATCTTTTCCGACGGATCCATTACGGTTCCAATCGGGGTATCATGATTCAGTGAATCAATAATCAGCGCGAGGAATTTACTCATATCCGCACAAGTAAAATACGGTTTTTCCTTTAACTCCGGTGGGAGATACGTCAGGTTCGTCGTAATAATGCGGTCGATAAATCCTTTTTCGTAATACTCGTCGAATTTTGCCAAGCCTTCTGTGAACAATCCGAATGTCGTGAATACAAATACACGGTTTGCACCCCGTTCTTTAATCTGTTTTGCAACATCCAGCATACTTTCTCCGGAAGAAATCATATCGTCCACGATAATTGCATTTTTCCCTTTCAAATCCACTCCAAGAAATTCGTGAGCTACGATAGGGTTCTTCCCGTTGACGACGACAGAGTAGTCACGGCGTTTGTAGAACATACCCATATCTACTCCGAGCACGTTGGAAAGATATACTGCGCGGTGCATAGCGCCTTCATCCGGACTGATAATCATCAAATGATCTTTGTCCACATCTAAATCCGGTTCTGCACGCAGCAGAGCTTTCATGAACTGGTAGTTTGGAGAAAAGTTATCGAACCCGTTCAGCGGAATCGCATTCTGTACGCGCGGGTCATGTGCGTCAAAGGTAAGAATATTTGAAACGCCCATCGCCAGCAGTTCTTCTAAAGCAAGTGCGCAGTCGAGAGATTCCCGCTTGGTGCGCTTGTGCTGACGGCTTTCATATAGGAAGGGCATAATCACGTTAATTCGTTTTGCTTTGCCGGTGGCAGCGGAAATGATACGCTTCAGATCCTGATAGTGGTCGTCCGGTGACATGTGGTTTTCGTAGCCATTTACCGAATAGGTCATGCTGTAATTGCACACATCCACCATTACAAAAAGGTCAGTGCCGCGAATGGATTCACGAAGCATGCCTTTGGCTTCTCCGGAGCCGAATCTGGGACATGCACAGTCTGCCAGATAGTTGGGATTCTTATAATTTGCAATGGATGCCAGATTTGGAAAATCTTTTGTCGCATCCTGTCTGAAAGAGACAATGTAATCATTCACTTTTTGTCCAAGTTCTTTGCAACTGTCCAATGCCGCAATCTTTAGCGGGGCAATTGGAAGTGTTTTTTCTAATAGTGTTATATTTGCCATAAGAGCCTCCAAAAATGAGATATTTATGCTGCTTCCTTATTCTAGCAAAAAAAAAGACATGCTTCAAGATTTTTGGCACATCAAATTTGCTTTTTTGTATAAAATCTAGTATGATATAGATTAACGATAAGTTTTGAGGAAGAAATTATGAAACAGGAACATATTGTAAAGACAGTCGAACCGGGAAGTATTGCAGCGGAGCTTGGAATAGAGCCCGGGGACAAGCTGATTTCGGTAAATGAAAAAGTGATAGAGGACGTATTTGATTATCATTTCTATGTAAATGACGAAGAGCTTACACTGCTCATTCAAAAACCGGATGGGGAAGAATGGGAGCTTGAAATAGAAAAGGATTATGAGGAAGACTTGGGACTTACTTTTACGCAGGGTCTGATGGATGAGTATCGTTCCTGCAGAAATAAATGCATGTTCTGCTTTATTGACCAGATGCCAAAAGGTATGAGAGAGACTCTCTATTTTAAGGATGATGATTCCAGACTTTCCTTTTTGCAGGGGAATTATATTACACTGACAAACATGAGTGACCATGATGTGGAACGGATTGTCAAATACCATCTGGAGCCCATTAACATTTCTTTTCATACGACGAACCCCGAGCTTCGGTGCAGGATGCTGCACAACCGATTTGCGGGGGAAGCACTGAAAAAGGTGGACAGGCTTTATGAAGGCGGGATTTTGATGAACGGGCAGATTGTTCTCTGCAAGGGCATAAATGACGGCGAGGAGTTGGAGAGAAGTATCCGTGACCTTTCTAAATATCTGCCGCTCCTGCAAAGCGTATCCGTTGTTCCGGTGGGGCTGACAAAATATCGGGAAGGACTTTTCCCTCTTCTTCCTTTTACAAAGGAAGATGCGAAAGAGGTTCTGGATATCATTGAGAAGTGGCAGCGACAGTTCTATGAGGAGTTTGGGCTTCATTTTATTCATGCCGGAGATGAGTGGTATCTTTTGGCAGAGCGGGAGCTTCCGGAGGAGGAGCGCTACGACGGGTATCTCCAATTAGAAAACGGAGTCGGTATGCTAAGGCTCCTTGAGGAGGAATTTGCAGAGGCCATGGAGGAGCTTCCGGGTGATGACAGATGCGTGGAAGTGTCTATGGCATGCGGAGTGGCTGCATATGATCATTTAGAGAAATTGGTGAAAGGACTACAGGAGAAATATCCGAATGTGGCGGTGTACCTGTATTCGATACAAAATGAGTTCTTCGGAGAGAAAATTACCGTATCGGGTCTGATTACCGGTCAGGATTTAAAGAAACAGCTAGACGGAAAGCCTCTTGGAACGCGCCTTTTGCTGCCATGCAATATGCTGCGGGATGGAGAAGAGGTCTTTTTGGATGATGTGACCCTTTCGGAGTTGAAAGAAACTTTACAAGTAGAGATAGATGTTGTAAAATCAAGCGGGCAGGATTTGGTAAATGCCATCCTGAGAACAGATGTGGGAGAAGAAAAATGAGTAAACCAATTGTAGCGATTGTCGGGAGACCAAATGTTGGAAAATCGACATTATTTAATGTGCTTGCGGGGGAAATGATTTCCATCGTAAAGGATACGCCGGGTGTCACACGTGACCGCATTTATGCGGAAGTGAACTGGCTCAATTACAGCTTTACCATGATTGATACCGGCGGAATCGAGCCGGACAGTAAGGATATTATTTTATCACAGATGAGAGAACAGGCGCAGATTGCCATTGATACGGCAGATGTGATTGTTTTTCTGACCGATGTAAGGCAGGGACTTGTGGATTCGGATTCAAAGGTGGCAGATATGCTTCGCCGTTCCGGAAAGCCGGTGGTTCTGGTCGTAAATAAGGTAGATAATTTTGAAAAAATGATGCCGGATGTGTATGAATTTTATAATCTGGGCATCGGAGACCCCATACCGATTTCAGCAGCGTCGAGGCTTGGCATTGGGGACATGCTGGAGGAAGTCACCAAGCATTTCCCGGAACACAGTGGGGAAGATATGGAGGATGAAAGGCCGAGGATTGCGATTGTCGGAAAACCGAATGTGGGAAAGTCTTCTATTATCAATAAATTGCTGGGACAAAATCGTGTCATTGTATCGGATGTTGCAGGAACGACGCGGGATGCCATTGATACTGCAATTAAGTATCATGGAAAGGAATATGTATTTATTGACACGGCAGGACTCCGCAGGAAGAATAAAATCAAAGAAGAATTGGAGCGTTACAGCATCATCCGCACAGTGACCGCCGTAGAGAGAGCGGATGTGGTATTGATGGTGATTGATGCCACAGAGGGTGTAACGGAGCAGGACGCAAAGATTGCAGGAATTGCCCATGAAAGAGGGAAGGGAATCATTATCGTAGTAAATAAGTGGGATGCCATCGAAAAGGACGATAAGACGATGTATGAATTTGAAAAGAACATCCGGAATACCTTATCCTATATGCCATATGCGGAAATCATGTATGTATCTGCCATGACGGGGCAGAGACTTTCCAAGCTTTATGAAATGATTGACATGGTGATGGAAAATCAGACGCTCCGCATTGCGACGGGTGTGTTAAATGAGATTATGACAGAAGCAGTTGCCATGCAGCAACCGCCTTCTGACAAAGGAAAGCGCCTAAAGTTATACTATATTACACAGGTATCGGTCAAACCGCCGACGTTTGTCATCTTTGTAAATGATAAGGAGCTGATGCATTTTTCTTATACGAGATATTTAGAAAATAAAATCCGGGAGGCATTCGGCTTCCGGGGGACATCGTTAAAATTTTTTATCCGTGAGCGAAAGGAGAAGGAACAGTAAAATGGAAAGAATCGTGAGTATTTTGATTGGCTATGTATTTGGATTATTTCAAACAGGCTATATCTATGGAAGAATGAACCATATTGATATTCGAAGCTGTGGCAGCGGCAACGCCGGAACGACCAATGCACTCCGGACACTTGGCTGGAAGGCAGGAGTCATTACGTTTTTAGGAGATTTTCTGAAATGTGTACTTGCAGTTGCAGTAGTACGATTGCTTTATGCAGAGAGCGAAATGCAAGAGCTCTATGCCATTTACGCAGGTCTTGGAGCTGTTTTGGGGCACAATTTTCCATTCTACCTGAAGTTTAAAGGCGGAAAGGGGATTGCGGCGACAGCGGGGCTTGTTCTGGCAGTGAATCCGGTCATGTTTTTAACGATAGCAGTGGTATTTGTAGCCATTGTTTTGCTGACTCAGTATGTATCGCTGGCTTCCCTGGTGATTATGGTATTGTTTGTAGTAGAGGTGATATGTTACGGTCAGATGGGAGGGATTCCCCTGACGGGAGCCCATTTATATGAGTTCTATGCGATTGCCGTGATATTGGCAGCGATGGCATTTTACCGTCATCGGGCAAATATCAAGAGACTTTTAAACGGAACAGAGAATAAAACAAATGTAAAGAAGATAGGGAAAAAGAATTAGGAGGCTTATGATGGCGAAGGTTGGAATCTTAGGTGCGGGAAGCTGGGGAACTGCCCTTGCGCTCTTGCTGTATAAAAACGGACATGAAGTTACAATGTGGTCGATTGATAAATCTGAGGTGGAAATGCTTCAGAAAGAAAGAGAACATAAGAAAAAGCTGCCGGGAGTGAAGCTGCCGGAAGAGATGACAATCACGAATCAACTGGAGGAGGGCATGAGCGGAAAGGATTTTCTGGTGCTGGCAGTGCCTTCTATTTATACAAGAAGCACGGCAAGAAGTATGAAACCCTACATTCGTTCGGGGCAGATTATCGTAAATGTCGCGAAAGGGATAGAAGAAGGAACCCTAAAAACGTTGTCGGAGCAGATAGAAGAAGAGCTTCCGGAGGCAGATGTGGCCGTTCTGTCCGGACCGAGCCATGCAGAGGAAGTGGGAAGAGGACTCCCTACAACCTGTGTGGTAGGAGCAAAGACGAAGGAAACGGCAGTCTATCTGCAGAAAGCGTTTATGAGTGATGTTTTTCGTGTATATATCAGCCCGGATATCCTTGGCATTGAAATCGGCGGTTCCTTAAAAAACGTGATTGCACTTGCAGCCGGAATCGCAGATGGTCTGGGTTATGGGGATAATACAAAGGCAGCGCTGATTACCCGAGGAATCGCGGAAATTACAAGACTTGGAGTAAAAATGGGCGGGAAGGCGGAGAGCTTTTCCGGTCTTACCGGAATCGGCGATCTGATTGTCACCTGTGCAAGTGTGCACAGCCGTAACCGCAAAGCCGGATATCTCATGGGACAGGGCAAAACCATGCAGGAGGCCATGGATGAGGTGCAGATGGTTGTGGAAGGGGTGTACTCGACTAAAGCAGCAGTGGAGCTTTCTAAGAAGTATGATGTATCTATGCCGATTATCGAGCAGGTCAATCGGATTCTGTTTGAAAATAAGAAGCCTGCGGATGCAGTGCGGGAGCTGATGCTGCGGGAAGGAAAGGCAGAGCTTTTCGGACTAACCTGGGACTCATAAGAAAGTCATGGAATATTTCCAATGCATACCACATAGATTATACAAGAACGATTGGGAGGTATGCAATGGAAGTATTTGATGTTTATAGAGACATTAAGGCGCGGACAAACGGGGAGATTTATCTCGGGATTGTGGGACCTGTGCGCACCGGAAAGTCCACTTTTATCAAACGATTTATGGACTTGTTGGTTCTGCCGAAGATGGAAGATGACCACAGCAGGGAACGGACGAGGGACGAATTGCCGCAGTCAGCATCCGGCAGGACGATTATGACGACAGAGCCCAAGTTTGTTCCAAAGGATGCGGCGGAGATTTCTCTTTTGGACGATGTAAAAGTGAAGGTACGGCTGATAGACTGTGTGGGATACATGGTGGAAGGCGCAAGCGGACATATGGAGAACGAAGAGGAGCGCAAGGTAAAAACCCCTTGGTTTGAGTATGAGATTCCATTTACGAAAGCAGCGAGTATTGGAACCCAGAAGGTCATCCATGACCATGCGACCATTGGGATTGTCATTACGACAGACGGCTCTATCTGCGATTTGAAACGGGAAAACTATATGGCGGCTGAGGAAAAAACAATCCGGGAACTGCAGTCCATAGGAAAGCCCTTTCTCGTACTGGTCAACTCCAGGAAACCCTACGGCACAGAAGCAAAACAGGTGGCAGAGGAGATACAGGAAAAGTATAAGGTGACTGCCATGACGGTCAATTGTGAGCAGCTCCGGGAAGAAGACATTCATCGGATTATGGAGAGGGTACTGTTTGAGTTTCCGATTTCAGAGGTACAGTTCTACATACCAAAATGGGTGGAGATGCTTCCACGGGAACACAAGATAAAAGCGGACCTGATTTCCCATATGAGAGAAATGATGAAGCAGCTTTCAGAGATTAAAGATGCGGTAGGCGGTATTCCGAAAAGCGAGAGCGAATACATGGATGAGGTGAAAATTGACCGGATAGAAATGGATACGGGCTGTGTGAAAATCAGAATCCACGTACCGGAGCATTTCTATTATGAGATGCTCAGTGATATGACGGGCATGGATATTTCCGGTGAATATGAACTTATCCGTACAATGAAAGAAATGTCCGTCCTGAAGCAGGAATACGACGAGGTGAAAGACGCTATGGACTCTGTGAAAATGAAGGGCTATGGCGTTGTCAGTCCAAGAAAGGAAGAAATTCATCTGGATGAACCGACCATCATCAAACAGGGAAATAAATTCGGAGTCAAGATTCGCTCTGAGGCACCTTCCATTCATATGATTCGGGCAAATATTGAGACGGAGATTGCACCGATTGTGGGAAGCGAGCAGCAGGCAACTGATTTGGTGCGTTATATCAAAGAAAACAGTGAGACGGAGGGCGGTATCTGGGCGACCAATATTTTCGGAAAATCCATTGAGGAACTGGTTTCAGACGGAATGCGAAATAAAATTGCGATGATAAATGACGAAAGTCAGGTGAAGCTTCAGGATACCATGCAGAAAATCGTGAATGACAGCAATGGCGGCATGGTTTGTATTATTATTTAAAACGCGGCAGGTATAAAAAACGAAGATACAAGGCGGGAATTTTATGAATCAGATATACGATAAATTAGAAGAGTATTGTGAATATTGCAGAAAGAAAGGAAAGATTACGCCAAAGATAGCGTTAGTTCTGGGCTCGGGACTTGGAAATTATGCAGAGAATGTGGAAGTTGTATCAGAGATTCCTTATAGTGAACTTCAGGGATTCCCTATTTCCACAGTCCCGGGACATGACGGACGTTTTCTGTTCGGATATATTGAGGAGGTTCCGGTTGTTCTGATGAAGGGCAGAGTGCATTACTATGAGGGATATAGCATGCAGGAGGTGGTGCTGCCTATCCGTTTGATGAAGATGCTGGGAGCAGAGATTCTATTTTTGACGAATGCGGCGGGCGGTATCGGAAAAGAGTTTGCGGCAGGAGATTTTATGCTGATTACGGACCAGATAGCATCTTTCGTGCCATCGCCGCTGATTGGAAAGAATTTAGAAGAACTGGGACCCAGATTTCCGGACATGAGCGAGATTTATAACAAAGATTTGCAGGAACTTATCCGAACGGCAGCGAGAGAAGAACAAATTCCGCTTAAGGAAGGTGTCTATCTGCAATTTTCCGGTCCAAATTACGAAAGCCCGGCAGAAATTCGGATGGCAAAGATTCTTGGAGCAGATGCTGTGGGAATGAGTACTGCATGTGAGGCGATTGCGGCAAATCATATGGGAATGAAAGTTTGTGGCATTTCCTGTATTTCCAATCTGGCGTGTGGTATTTCCGATACGCCGCTTAGCCATGCAGAGGTACAGCAGATGGCGGATGAAAAAGCACCGTTTTTTGAAAGACTGGTGACGAAAAGCATTCTGAAAATGAAATAAAAAACAGTAGGAGAATGGAATGATGCTTGTTAAAATCTATACCGACGGGGCTGCACGCGGAAACCCGGACGGCCCGGGAGGATATGGGACGATTCTTGAATATGTAGATACGAAAGGACAACTGCACACGAAGGAATTGTCCTGTGGATATCAAAAGACGACGAATAACCGAATGGAGCTGATGGCTGCGATTGCGGGTCTGGAAGCATTGCAAAGACCTTGCGAGGTGGAGCTCTATTCCGATTCCAAATATCTGGTGGACGCTTTCAATCAGCATTGGATTGAAAGCTGGGTCAAAAAGGGCTGGAAACGGGGAAAAAACGAGCCTGTTAAAAATGTAGATTTGTGGAAACGTCTGTTGAGAGCGAAAGAGCCGCATCAGGTTACTTTTATCTGGGTGAAAGGTCATGATGGACATGCCCAAAACGAAAGATGCGATGCGCTTGCAACTTCTGCCGCAGACGGAGAGCAGCTTTTGGAAGATGTAGTGTCAGAGTAAAAACCTTTACAATTTTCGAAAAGAATGGTAGAATCACAAAGGAAATGAAGTAAGACAAACGGTCGCTGCTGCAAGTGTCGAAAGACCGCAGGAGAGGAAAGTCCGGGCTTCACAGGGCAGGATGCCGGATAACGTCCGGTGGAGGCGACTCCAAGGCCAGTGCAACAGAAATGTACCGCCCGGACAAAGTGCGAAAGCATTTTGTCCGGGTAAGGGTGGAAGGGCAGTGTAAGAGACTACCGCCCCTCTGGTAACAGAGGGGGCACATGTAAACCCCATCCGAAGCAAAACCGAACGAAAACGATGTGGCGGCCCGTCACGTTTTAGGTAGGTTGCTTGAGCCTGCTGGTAACAACAGGCCTAGATAGATGACCGTTCAACGACATAACCCGGCTTATCGTCTTGCTTCATTTTTATTGTAAAGCGGCAGTTTTTTTGGGGAGTGTATGCGTGGCTAAGGTGCTTGGCTTAGGCAGTTTTGCACCGTCCTCATATTCGCTGCAAATAGACCTCTAGCTTTGGAATTTTCTAAAAACGTTGTTCCTTAAGCCGTTTATTTATCTGCCCAAAGCGGAAATCACTTATTTATATTTCTCCTCACAGTACTGGCAACGGTACACTTGGTTTTCTTCGTCTGTCAGGATGAAAACATGATCCAGTCCCTGCTCAACGGATGTGATACAGCGGGGATTTTTACATTTAATCACGTTTGTAATTTTCCTTGGCAGTTCCAGGCGCTTCTTTTCCACGATTTGTTCGTCTTTAATAATGTTGACTGTAATGTTGTGGTCGATGAATCCGAGAATGTCAAGGTCGATGACATCAATTGGGCAGTCAATTTTAATGATGTCTTTCTTGCCCATTTTCTGGCTTGCTGCATTTTTGATAATGGCAACACAGCAGTCCAACTTGTCCAGCTTCAAATGTTTATAGATTTCCATGCTCTTTCCCGCCTGAATGTGATCCAGTACAAATCCTTCGGAAAGACCGCTGACGTTTAATGAATTTTTTGCCATGATGATGTTCCTCCTTATGATACCTTGATGTCAAGCAGTGTCAGAATCAGTGCCATACGCACATACACACCGTATTGTGCCTGTTTAAAGTAAACGGCACGTGGGTCGTCATCGACTTCGGTTGCAATCTCATTGACCCTCGGAAGCGGATGCAAAACAAGCATGTCCTTCGGGGCAAGCTCCATTTTTTTTGTATCTAAGATGTAGAAGTCCTTCATCCTTACATAGTCATCTTCGTTGAAGAAACGTTCCTTCTGTACCCGGGTCATGTAAAGAACGTCCAAATCCGGGAGTGCTTCCTCCAGACGTACCACTTCTTTATATGGAATTCCTTTTTTGTCCAGCACGTCTTTTCTCATGTAATCCGGAAGACGGAGATCCTCCGGTGAAATCAGGACAAAACGGATATTGGGGTAACGGACAAACGCATGAATCAAGGAGTGTACGGTACGCCCGAACTTTAAGTCTCCACAGAGACCAATCGTCAGGTTATCAAGCCGTCCTTTCAGAGAACGAATGGTTAAAAGGTCTGTCAATGTCTGGGTGGGATGCTGATGACCGCCGTCTCCTGCATTGATAATCGGAACAGAAGAGTGACGTGCGGCAACCATGGGGGCTCCCTCTTTCGGGTGTCTCATGGCGATGATATCTGCATAGCAGGAAACCATGCGGACGGTGTCAGAAACGGTCTCTCCTTTTGAGGCGGAGCTGGAATCGGCAGATGAAAAGCCGAGTACATTTCCTCCTAAATTCAGCATGGCCGCTTCATGGCTAAGGCGTGTTCTTGTACTTGGTTCAAAGAACAGGGTAGCCAGTTTTTTGCCATCACAGGCATGTGCATACTTCTGCGGATATTTTTCAATATCGTTTGCCAAATCCAGTAACTTATCTAACTCTTCGACGGTAAAGTCCAAAGGGCTCATTAAATGTCTCATAATTGAAACCTCCTGTTTTTCCATTGGTTCAAAATCTCTTACTATCATATAATAAAAAATAGCGGTTTTCAACTCCTATCTTTCTTTAAATATAGATTTTTGGAAATAAATGTATTATAATAACCAATAGTTTTGAGGAGGCAAAAAACATGGAAACATTACAGGAATTGAGAAAACAGCTGGACGAGATTGATACCCAGATTGTTGATTTATATCAGAGAAGGATGGACATCTGTGGCAAGGTGGGAGAATATAAGGTTTCTTCCGGGAAGAAAGTGTTTGACAGACAGAGAGAGCAGGAGAAGCTCGCAGCCGTGACAGCAGATGTGAGCAATGCGTTTTATAAAAAAGGACTCACAGAGTTGTTTGAGCAGTTGATGTCCATGAGTCGGAAATTACAATATCAGCTTTTGACAAAGAAAGGGGCGCTTGGGCGTCTTCCGTTTATTGGTGTGGACAGGCTGGAAGTGGAGAATTCCAGAATCGTCTTTCAAGGTACAGAAGGGGCATACAGTCAGGCGGCAATGGAAAAGTATTTTGGGCAGGATATCAATAGTTTCCATGTGCAGACCTTCCGTGATGCGATGGAAGCCATTGAGGAGGGAGCCGCAGACTTTGCAGTTCTCCCCATTGAAAATTCTTCTGCGGGGGCAGTGAACGAAGTTTATGATTTGTTGATGGAGTTTGAAAACTATATCGTCGGCGAAGTGTTCCTTCGGATTGACCATACACTGGCAGCGTTGCCGGGTACAAAGATTGATGAAATCCAGCGAGTCTATTCTCATCCGCAGGCTTTGATGCAGAGCGCCAGGTTTTTAGACAGTCACCGGGACTGGCAGCAGATGAGTGTTGCGAATACTGCAGTTGCGGCAAAGAAGGTGCTGGAGGATAACGATTGCAAGAAAGCGGCTATCTGTAGTGCATACGCTGCGGAGTATTATGGACTTGAGGTGCTGGAGGAGAAGATTAATCATAATGAAAATAATGCTACTCGTTTTATCGTGGTGACCAACCAGAAAATTTTCCTCAAAAATGCAGAAAAAATCAGCATTTGTTTTGAAGGAGCCCATGAGAGCGGTTCTCTCTATCATTTGCTGTCTCATTTCATATACAACGATTTGAACATGATTAAAATCGAATCCAGACCTGTGGAAGGGCGCAATTGGGAATATTGTTTCTTTGTGGACTTCGAGGGAAATCTGGCAGACGGGGCCGTGAAAAATGCAATTCGAGGACTGCGTGAGGAAGCCCGAAGTCTCAAGATTTTAGGAAATTACTAATTAAGAATGACCGGAAAAGAAGGATGTATGAGAAATGAGAACAGATGAGTTGATGTTATATAAACATATGGAACATGAAGAAGTGCTCCGGGACATGGAATTTTTGATGTGTCACTGTGAGGATGAATACTATAATAAAGAGGATTTGAAAGCATTATTGTTTGAATGTGTGAATCAGATTCTGGAATTGGCGGGAAGCCATGGATTTGAGGGAAATCTTTGGCACAATTATCTGACGTTTCTGCTTGCCAATGATGAAAACGCATACAGTACGGAATGTGAGATTGTGGGAGAAGTGAATGGCAGCATTAATCAGGTCGCTCTCCATGATTTTACTATTTTTCGTGCGCTTTTTGCTTATGATTTCACCAGACTTTCGGAAAGTCTGGACGCGGACTGCCTTGCCATCCTGAAAGATTATCAGAATGTGGAAGGTCACGGAAAGGTATTCAATAAACGTATCCGTGACCGTATCTGTGAGCTGAGCAGAAAGCTTGCGGGAAGTGAAAGTGCGGAAGAGTTCAAAGCAATCCTGACCCGGTTCTACAAAGAGTTTGGGGTAGGAAAGTTTGGCCTTCATAAGGCGTTTCGGGTAGAACATACAGATAGGGGTGCAGAGATTGTGCCTATCACAAAGATTTCCCATGTGCATTTGGATGATTTGGTGGGGTATGAGATTCCCAAACAGAAGCTGATTGAGAATACGGAGGCATTCGTAGAGGGAAGAAGAGCCAATAACTGTCTGTTATTCGGTGATGCGGGAACCGGGAAATCTACTTCCATTAAGGCAATCCTGAATCAATATTACGACAAGGGACTTCGCATGATTGAGGTGTATAAGCACCAGTTTCAGGGTTTGAATGATGTGATTGCCCAGATTAAAAATCGCAATTACAAATTTATTATATATATGGATGATTTATCTTTTGAAGAATTTGAAATTGAGTACAAATATTTAAAAGCCGTTATCGAAGGAGGGCTGGAAAAGAAACCGGACAATATTCTGATTTATGCGACCTCCAACCGGAGACATCTTGTACGGGAGACCTTTAAGGACAAATCAGACCGGGATGAGGAACTTCATACCAATGATACGGTACAGGAAAAATTGTCTCTGGTAGCAAGGTTTGGTGTGACGATTTACTTTGGAAAGCCGGAGAAAAAACAGTTCCAGCAGATTGTCAGAGTACTGGCAGAAAAGAATGGGATTACCATGCCGGAGGAAGAGCTACTATTAGAGGCAAACAAGTGGGAACTCTCCCACGGAGGACTGTCGGGAAGAACCGCGCAGCAGTTCATTGATTATCTTCTGGGAAAGAAAGAAGCGTAGACGATAATGCCCCGAAGGGAGCAGAGGGACTCCTTTCAGGGCACTTTTTAATCCATAATCTGAATCCCTGAGATATCAGAGTCAATCACAAGGGAATAGTTGGTGTAGTACACCACAAATCCGGGTTTCGCACCATTTGGTTTTTTTACATGTTTTCGTTCAACATAGTCGATTTCCACCTTATCACTGCCACGGTTTTGGGAGTAGTAGGCAGCCAGCCTTCCGGCTTCCTCGAAGGTGCGGTCCGGGAGAACTTCTCCACCCGCCTTGACGATGACGTGGGAACCGGGGCAGCCTTTTGCGTGAAACCACCAGTCGTTTCCGGTGGCAAAATGGAAGGTCAGTTCTTCGTTTTGAATATTATTTTTCCCTACATACATATGGTATCCGTCACTTGAAACATAGTGGAATGGCTTACTGGTGATTTTTGCCTTTTTCTTCGTAAACTTTCGTCTTATATATCCGGCTTCTATCAATTCTTCCTTAATCTGCGAAAGGTCATCCTCGCTGCGTGCAATATCTAACGAATTGCTCACGGATTCCAGATACACGATTTCATCCCGGGTTTCTTCAATCAAAGATACCAGTGCTTCATAGGTACGTTTCTGCTTATTATACTTATCAAAGTACTTTTGCGCGTTTTCCTTGGGTGTCTTTGTGGCATCCAAGGGAATGACGATATCCTCATTCGTATAATAGTTTAGACACATCAGTTGCTTTGCATTAGCTTCCAGTCCATATCCGTAGGTGTTGATAAGCTCGCCGTAAATACGGTATTTGTCCCGTCCTTCGGTGTCGCGGATTTGTTTCGCCTGCAAATCGTATTTCTTGCGGTTGCGCTCCAGAGCAGTCTGAACGATTTTGCGCAAATCTACTGATTTTTGACGAATACGGGTGACCGTATTTTTGGAGGCATAGTAGGTTTCCAGCAAGCTGGAGATGGAGTCAAATGGTTTTGCCTCATACTGCCCAAAGTGAGAGAGCGGGACAGCCGAAAATTCCTTCGGTTCTGAACCATCATAGTAAATACGCGGTGAAAATGCGCCTTTCTTCACTTCATCAAAGAACAGAGTAAACTGTTTATACAGGTGCATCCATTCTGTTTCCGATAATTCTTTCGGGCTTATGGAGGAATCGATTCCCGTTACATAACAGATTTCTTCTGCCACCACGGGACTGATTCCGGTAAAACCGGTGTAGATTGCTTTCGCAAGTCCGGTCGGTTTCGAAAGCAAAATTGCAGAAAAATCGTCAAAATTTACGGACAGAGGATTCTGTCTTTCGATAGTTTCCGGAATAAAGTAATCCCTTCCCGGAAGAACCTCCCGCACAGAGCTTACTTGTGCAGAGATGTGCTTGATGCTGTCAATGATGCGGTCATTTTCATTGCAAAAAATAATGTTGCTGTGTTTTCCCATGATTTCCACAATGAGATATTTTTTACATAAATCTCCCAGCTCATCCAGATGTTCAATTTCAAAGCGGATAATGCGCTCCAGCTTCGGCTGGGAAATATCCGTAATACGACCGTTTCCTATATATTTTCGGAGTAGCATACAGAAATTAGGCGCCGTCATAGGGCTTGGTTTATTGGCATCGGTCAGATAGATAAGCGGAAGAGAAGCGCTTGCGGAAATGGAAAGCCGCTTCATGCCGGAAGGGGTCTTCACAGCCAGTAAAAGTTCGTCCTCTTCCGGCTGCGCAATCTTATTGATTCTCCCTTCTAACAGGGTCTCTCTTAGTTCGTGTACGATATTTGCAACGGTAATTCCATCAAAAGCCATAGTATTTCATCCTTTCCTGTCAATAATCCAAGTATAACACGGGAAAGGAAAATAGTACAGCGGAGTTGACGCTTTCTCCGAAATGAATTATAATGAACGTTAGATTTCACAAAAGACACAGGAGATGGAGAGGTGAAACAAAAATGATAAAAAGTATGACAGGTTTCGGAAGATGCGAAATTACAGAAGGACAGCGGAAATTTACGGTAGAGTTAAAGGGAGTCAACCACAGATATCTGGACGTCAATATTCGTATGCCGAAAAATCTCAGCTTCTTTGAGTCGTCCATCCGAAATTTACTGAAACAGTACGTGCAGCGCGGAAAAGTAGACATCTACATCACGTATGAAGATACTTCAGAGAATCAGGTTTCTCTAAAGTATAATGTCAAACTTGCGGAGGCCTATCTTGCGTATGGCAGACAGATGCAGGAGATGTTCGGACTGGAGAATGATATCCGCGTTTCTACACTATCGCGGTATCCGGAAGTTTTGACGATGGAAGAGCAGGCAGCAGATGAAGAGGAACTTTGGGCTGGACTGGAAAAGGCATTAAAGGGCGCATTTGCGCAGTTTGTGGAAACAAGGACAGCAGAGGGGGAAAATCTAAAGAACGATATTCTCACAAAGCTGGACGAGATGCTGGCACTGGTGGATTATATTGAGACCCGTTCCCCGGAAATCGTTGCAGAATACCGCACAAAGCTGGAGAACAAAGTGCGGGAGCTTCTTTGCGATACGCAGATGGACGAGAGCCGGATTGCTGCCGAGGTAGTGATTTTTGCCGACAAGATTTGTACGGACGAGGAGACGGTACGCCTAAAAAGCCATATCGGACATATGAAGTCTACCTTGGACGAAAAAGAAGGCGTCGGACGCAAACTGGATTTTATTGCGCAGGAGATGAACCGCGAGGCAAATACGATTCTTTCCAAGGCAAATGATTTGGAGGTTTCCAACCATGCCATAGATTTAAAGACCGGCATCGAAAAAGTGCGGGAGCAGATTCAAAACATTGAATAACAGTTTAGAACGGCAAGAACAGAGTTTGGAAAAAACGACTGTTTACAGTCTTTTTTTCTAAAACCTGTTCGTAGATGGGCGAAACGCCCATCAAGTCGCAGACAAGTGACACGAAGTGGCAGTTAGCTTTCGGAGAAAGCGGTCTGCGACCTGCCGTTCGAATATAAAAATGGAGGTTATCATGCAGAAAAAAGGAATTTTAATTGTTGTTTCCGGTTTTTCGGGTGCCGGAAAGGGGACCCTTATGAAAGAGCTTCTAAGCAGGTATGATAATTATGCATTATCGATTTCTGCTACCACTCGGAATCCGCGTGAGGGAGAGGTGGACGGAAGAGAGTATTTCTTTAAAACGACCGAAGAATTTGAAAAAATGATTGCGAAAGAAGCATTTATAGAGTATGCTAGGTATGTTGAGAATTACTATGGTACGCCTCGTGCCTATGTAGAAGAACAGATGGCGGCAGGCAAGGATGTGATTCTGGAGATTGAGATACAGGGAGCTTTGAAGGTGAAAGAAAAATTCCCGGAAGCGCTTCTGCTTTTTGTGACACCGCCGAGTGCATCTGTTTTAAAAGAAAGATTAATCGGACGGGGGACAGAGACGGCAGATGTGATTGCATCGCGGCTGCATCGTGCTGCAGAGGAAGCAGAAGGAATGGAAGCCTATGACTATCTGATTGTCAATGATGATTTGGATACTTGTGTGCAGGAAATGCACAGCATCATTTCCGGCGAACACCAGAGGAGTTTTCGTAATGCAGAGTTTATGTGCCAGATAAGAAAAGAATTGAAGGAAATTTGAAAGGAGAATGATATATGTTACATCCGTCATATTCAGATTTGATGAAAGTGGTAAATCAAGATGTGGAAGAAGGGGCAACGAAGATTGTGAACAGTCGTTACTCGATTGTACTTGCTACTTCCAAAAGAGCAAGACAGATTATCGGTGGAGACGAGCCGATGGTTCCGACAAAGCGTGGGGAGAAAGCACTTTCGATTGCGATTGATGAATTGAACCATTCCGAGTTGAAAATTGTCGCTGACGACACAGAGGAATAAAAGTAGTATGAGGCAGATGCGGCAGGCTGTATCTGCCTCATGAAGTATACAGGAGAAATGCGTATGAATATTTTATTTGTGTCACTGGGGTGCGATAAAAACCTCGTAGATACAGAAGTGATGCTGGGCCTTTTGAATGAAAGGGGATACCGGATGGTGGACAGTGAAGAGGAGGCAGATGTCATTGTAGTCAATACCTGTTGTTTCATTCATGATGCAAAAGAAGAAAGTATCCAGACGATTCTGGAGATGGCGGAATATAAAAAAGCAGGCACATGTAAGGCACTCATTGTGACCGGATGTCTTGCGCAGAGATATCAGAAGGAAATTCTGGAGGAAATCGAGGAAGTTGATGCAGTACTCGGGACCACCTCCTATGACAAAATTGTGGATGCCATTGAGGAGGCACTGGTGGGGCAGAAAAGCCTTGAACTGACAGATTTGGATGCATTGCCGGAGGTGCACAGCAAGAGGATGGTAACGACCGGCGGACATTTTGCCTATTTGAAGATTGCGGAGGGGTGCGATAAGCACTGTACTTATTGCATTATTCCAAAGATTCGGGGGAATTTCAGAAGTGTCCCGATGGAACGTCTTCTGGAGGAAGCCGGGGAACTTGCAGATCAGGGAGTAAAAGAGCTCATTCTGGTCGCCCAGGAGACCACTCTTTACGGAAAGGATTTATATGGAGAAAAGACGCTGCCAAAGCTTTTGCGGGAGCTGTGTAAGATTTCCGGAATCCGTTGGATTCGAATCCTGTATTGTTATCCGGAGGAGATTACGGAGGACCTGATTCAGACAATCCGGGAAGAGGATAAGATTTGCAAGTACCTGGATTTGCCGATTCAGCATGCCAGCAATGAGATTTTGAGACGAATGGGAAGAAGAACATCCAAGGAGCAGCTCATTGAAATTGTGGGAAAGCTTCGGAGAGAGATTCCCGATATTGCCATTCGCACTACGTTGATTACCGGTTTTCCTGGAGAAACAAAGGAGCAGCACGAAGAACTGATGGCATTTGTGGATGAAATGGAGTTTGACCGATTAGGGGTATTTACCTATTCCCCGGAGGAAGATACGCCGGCAGCCATGATGGCAGATCAGATTGAGGAAACGGTCAAAGAAGAGCGGCAGGCGGAACTGATGGAGCTGCAGCAGGAGATAGCATTTGAAGCGGCGGAGCAGATGGTCGGGAAAGAGGTTCTGGTCATGATTGAAGGAAAGGTTGCTGACGAAAATGCATATGTAGGAAGGACCTACAAGGACGCACCCAATGTGGACGGGCTTATCTTTGTGGAAACAGACGAAGAACTGATGTCAGGAGATTTTGCAAGGGTACGAGTCACAGGTGCATTAGAATATGATTTGATAGGAGAGATAATAGAATGAATTTACCAAACAGATTAACCGTATTACGAGTGATTATGATTCCGTTTTTTGTTGTTTTTATGCTGACTGATCTTGCGGGAGCTGCAAGTAGGTACATTGCGTTAGCGATTTTCTGTGTCGCAAGCTTCACCGATTTTCTGGATGGGTATCTTGCCAGAAGGGATAATCTGGTGACAAATTTCGGTAAGTTTATGGATCCGCTTGCAGACAAGCTTCTGGTGTGTTCCGCAATGATTTGTTTGATCCCGTCCGGAAAGCTGGAGACATGGATTGTTTTAGTGATTATTGCAAGAGAGTTCATCATCAGTGGTTTCCGTTTAGTTGCCTCTGATAATGGCATCGTTATCGCAGCAAGCTACTGGGGAAAATTTAAAACCGTGTCCCACATGGCCATGATTATTTTACTGATTCTGGATTTTCAAAATCCGGTGATGCAGGTCATTACGGAAGCGGTAAAATGGATTGCCGTGATTCTGACAATTGTTTCTCTCGTAGATTATGTTTGGAAGAACAGACAGGTGCTGACGCAGGGTGGAATGTAGGATGATACATCTGGAAGAAAAAATTGTACAGGAATTGTTGAAAAGAGATTATACGGTTACAACCGTAGAGTCCTGCACGGGCGGATTGCTGGCAGGATGCCTTTTGAATGTTTCCGGAGCTTCCGGTGTCTATCGGGAGGGGTATATTACCTATGCAAATGAATCCAAAGAAAAGTTGGTTGGCGTATCCCATGAGACCCTTGTGCAGTATGGCGCTGTGAGTGAGCAGACGGCAAGAGAGATGGCAGAAGGTGCCGCGAGGGCTGCCAAGGCAGAGGTTTCCCTTAGCACGACGGGGATTGCAGGGCCGGGAGGCGGCACTTTAGAGAAACCGGTGGGATTGGTCTATGTGGGCTGTCATATAGATGGACAGACTTTTGTGAGAGAGTGCCATTTTTCCGGAAACCGGGAAGAAAACAGAAATGCGGCAGTGGAAGCTGCACTTATACTGCTGTGGGAAAAACTGTCATGTCCGAAGTAAAAAGTAGAAAAAGTACTAGACATGACGAAAAGTTTGTGCGAAAATAAAGAGTAGTGTGGATGTTAAAAAAATCACAAACACTATTAGGAAAAATTATTATACATACTTGAAAGGAGTTTTAATCATGATTTATTCACATGAAGTAAAAACGATGTGTCCGGTAGCCAGTGGCGCAAATCACGGACCGGCTCCAATCCCAGAAGAAGCAAAATGGGTAAAAGCAAAAGAAGTAAAAGATATTTCCGGCTTTACACACGGTATCGGCTGGTGTGCACCTCAGCAGGGAGCATGTAAATTGACATTAAACGTAAAAGACGGTATCATTCAGGAAGCATTGGTTGAGACAATCGGATGTTCAGGAATGACACACTCTGCAGCGATGGCTTCAGAAATTCTTCCGGGAAAGACGATTTTGGAAGCTTTAAATACAGACTTGGTATGCGATGCAATCAACACAGCAATGAGAGAATTATTCCTGCAGATTGTATATGGTAGAACACAGAGTGCTTTCTCTGAAGACGGTCTTGCAATCGGTGCAGGTCTGGAAGACTTAGGAAAGGGACTTCGTTCACAGGTTGGTACGATGTACGGAACTCTGGCAAAAGGTCCACGTTACCTGGAGATGGCAGAAGGTTATGTAACCGGTATCGCATTGGATGAAAACAATGAAATCATCGGCTATCAGTTTGTAAGCCTTGGAAAATTAACAGACTTCATCAAAAAAGGTGATGATCCGAACACAGCATGGGAAAAAGCAAAAGGTCAGTATGGTCGTGTAGCAGATGCTGTCAAGATTATCGACCCACGTGTAGAATAATAGAAGGAGGACATCAAAATGGCTTTATTTGAATCATATGAAAGACGTATTCCGCAGATCAATGCGGTATTAAATAGCTATGGAATCGCTTCTATTGAAGAAGCTGAAAAAATTACAAAAGATGCCGGATTGGATGTTTACAACCAGGTAAAAGGGATTCAGCCAATCTGTTTTGAAAATGCGTGCTGGGCTTACATTGTAGGTGCTGCAATCGCAATCAAGAAAGACTGCAGAAGAGCAGCGGATGCTGCAGCAGCAATCGGAGAAGGACTTCAGGCTTTCTGTATTCCGGGTTCTGTTGCTGACCAGCGTAAAGTAGGTTTGGGACATGGTAACTTAGGTAAGATGTTACTGGAAGAAGATACAGACTGTTTCGCATTCCTTGCAGGACACGAGTCATTCGCAGCAGCAGAGGGAGCAATCGGTATTGCAGAAAAAGCAAATAAGGTTCGTAAGAAACCTCTTCGTGTTATCTTGAACGGACTTGGAAAAGATGCTGCAAAGATTATTTCCAGAATCAATGGATTTACCTATGTTCAGACAGAGATGGACTACTATACAGGTGAAGTAAAAGAAATCAGCAGAACGGCTTACTCTAACGGACTTCGTTCGAAAGTAAACTGCTATGGTGCAAATGACGTTACAGAGGGTGTTGCTATCATGCACAAAGAAAAAGTGGACGTTTCTATCACAGGAAACTCTACAAACCCGACCCGTTTCCAGCATCCGGTAGCAGGTACATACAAGAAAGAATGTATCGAGCAGGGTAAGAAATACTTCTCTGTAGCTTCCGGCGGTGGTACAGGCCGTACCCTTCACCCGGATAACATGGCTGCAGGTCCGGCTTCCTATGGTATGACAGATACGATGGGACGTATGCACAGTGATGCACAGTTTGCAGGTTCTTCTTCTGTTCCGGCTCACGTAGAAATGATGGGCTTAATCGGTGCAGGTAATAACCCGATGGTTGGTATGACCGTTGCAGTTGCTGTTGCGGTACAGGAAGCGGCAGACGCCGGCAGATTCTAAGAAATGCCCATTTTAAGCCATTTTTAAAGGTGGTTAAAAGTGAGGAAAAGTAGAAAATAGTCATATAATTGTATACTAATTGTATATTACTTGTATATCAATATTTGTATATCAAAAATAGATGTGGGGAGTCGATAATGACTCCCCATGTTTAAAATTTCAAAAGATTTTACATATTTATGTATTGAAAATGAAAAACATTCATGAGATGATAGGGGAGAAAGAGGTGATTTGGATGCCGGCATTGTATGCACACAAGTGTTTTGGAACAGATGTGCGGGAACGATTAAGTGAGGATTTGAAAGGAATTTTAAAAAAATATCCGATACCGTTTTGTATCGGTCTGCAGGGACCGGATATGTATTTCTTTTATCGTCCGTGGACTCGTACCCATGTATCGACATATGCAGAGAAAATGCATCATGAAAATGCAGATGAGTTCTTCAAAAAAGCGGCAAAAGAGATACAAAAAAGAGGAAGATGCAGTCGGGAATACGCATATATTCTAGGCTTTATCTGCCATTTTGCATTGGACAGTGTGTGCCATCCGTATGTAAATCAGATGGTGAAACGCATTGAAGTCGGACATATGGAAATCGAGGGTGAATTTGAAAAGTTTCTACTGCGGAAAGAAGGAAAGGACGCATTGTCTTATCCGGTTGAAAAATACATTCCGACGGACGAGATGACCGTAGAGACCATGTCTCATTTTTTCCCGAATATCAGCAGAAAAGAAATCAAGGAATCACTGGTTACCTATCGGCTTGTGGAGAAAATATTGACTGCACCGGGCAGATTCAAGCAGGGCGTCATCAATCTACTGCTTCGTATCTTAGGAATCTATAAGAAATATTATGGTCTTATGCATTCTTATTATGATAATCCAAAATGCAGGCAGACCAATGAAGAACTGGAAAAAAAATACAATCAGGCCATTTTAGTTGCAATCGAACTGATTCAAGGGTATGATGATTATATATGCAATGGCATACCATTGCCGGAGCGCTTTCAACGAACATATGATTAAGAGGTGACAAATGAAAAAAACAAAATTAACCAAACTTGAAAAAGCGTGGATTTTATATGATGTGGGGAATTCGGCGTTTATTATGCTGGTTTCTACAATTTTTCCGATTTATTTTAACTATCTGGCAGGTAATGCAGGAATTTCAGAAGTCAATTATCTCGCATATTGGGGGTATGCCGCATCCGTGGCGACCGTCATTGTGGCGCTGATTGGTCCGGTGTTAGGGACGATTGCAGACACGGAAAATTTTAAAAAACCAATTTTTACGATAAGTATGATGGTGGGCGTGTTTGGATGTGTGGCACTGTCTTTCCCAAAATCATGGATTGCGTTTCTTGCCATCTTTGTAGTTGCAAAAGTCGGATGCAATGCGAGCCTGATTTTTTACGATGCAATGTTGGTAGACGTTACGACGGAGGATCGGATGGATATGGTCTCCTCCCATGGCTATGCATGGGGTTACATAGGAAGCTGTATTCCGTTTGTGATTTCTCTTGTATTTGTGCTGATGTATGATAAAATCGGAATTTCTCTTGGTCTTGCTATGGCCATTGCATTCTGTTTAAATGCAGTTTGGTGGTTTGTGGTCACGATTCCGTTTCTGAAATTATACAAGCAAAAGCATTATGTGGAAATGCCGAAGAGACCGATTGTAGAAAGCTTTTCACGCCTCTTTACGACACTTAAGGATGTGGGACATCAGAAACATATTTTTGTGTATCTGATTGCGTTCTTCTTCTTTATTGACGGAGTATCAACAATTATTTCTATGGCGACCGCCTATGGAAGTTCTCTGGGGCTTGATTCTACCGGATTATTATTGGCACTTTTGGTTACTCAGATTGTGGCGTTTCCCTGTGCATTGATTTTTGCAAAGCTGTCGAAGAAATACGAAACAGATTTGTTGATTAAAGTCTGTATTATTGCATATATCGGGATTGCGGTATTTGCAATTCAACTGGACAAACAATGGGAATTTTGGCTTTTGGCAGTGTGTGTCGGCATGTTTCAAGGGGCAATTCAGGCACTTTCCCGGTCTTACTTTGCAAAGATTATTCCTGCAAAGAAATCGGGGGAATACTTTGGAATTTATGATATTTTCGGAAAGAGTGCTTCCTTTGTGGGGACGACGTTAGTTGCGGCGGTAGCACAGCTTACCGGCATACAGAATCTGGGAGTTGCAGTGATTGCCGTGATGTTTGTGATTGGTTACTTTGTTTTCTGCAAGGCGGCACGGTTAAACCGGGAAGTCGCAAACAAGTAAAAAGAAAAGGGGCTGTCGTAATAGCGGTCTCACGGAGCCTGAGGCAGTTGGCATACACGCCGCTACCAAGGGCTTTTTCTTTTAGGCTTCATCTTCAGCATTTTCTAACACTCTGTTTTTTGAGAAGCAATTACATCTATCAAAAAGGAACTC
>ONED01000005.1 GCA_900316755.1 uncultured Eubacteriales bacterium | reverse complement strand
TGGATATCGCCCGGGAGGAAATAGTCTGTCATTTTTACCCAGACGGACATCTCGTATTCCTCACCAACCGTGAGCGGGGTATTCATGTAGAACAGTCCTAACAATCTGGAGTACTGATTGTCTCCTAAACGTTGAACAGATACTTTTCCGTTACGGACATTTTCTTCTTCGAATGCACTGCCAAGCCATTTATGATATGCAGTCTGTTCTGTATCAAACGTATGCTTATTCAGGAAGTAGTCGGTCTCAAATGATTCACCCATACCCACATTAAAATGTTCAAAATCCTGTATTGACTGATAGGTCAGGTATTTCGCATATAGGACTTTTACACCGCTTTCCATCTTTCCTGCACTATATGCCTGTGTGCAGTTTGCATCGGTACACCATCCCATAAATTTGCTGTTCGTTCTCTCCAAGTTAGTCGGAAGTTCTACGGTCTGACCTACATTTCCACGGAATGGTTCTACAACAGTACCACCATCTGTATCAAAGATGACTGCATCTGAAAGTTGGATTACTTTGATATTGTCAATCAATATATCTCCATAACCAAGGGTAAACAGAGTCATTCTGCTTCCGCCTTCTGTCAGTTTCGGAACGGTAAAGTAAGTACTTGCTGTTACCCAGCCGTTTGTAGGCTCATCTACCGGATTAAACGGTCTTCCGAAATACTGTCTTCCATCATATACAGATGTATCTTTTGTCGTTCCGACTGCAAACAGGATTGCTGCCGGATATGTGCTTTCCGTATCAACTGCGTTCACTTTATATTGGAAACTAACCCAATACTTCTGTCCTTCTTCTACACGAAGTGTTGCATCTTCCAGTGTCCAGTTTGGTGACATACATACAGCCGGGTCGAAAAGTCCGATTGCCTGACCATATGTTCCGTAGTTACCATAACTGTCATCTCTGTTCGGTTCTGTCTGCTTCTTATCAGAGTATCTTAATTTGTATCGTAACGCAGTATTTCCATTTTCTGTATACACGTTATACTGGTCTGCGATTCTTGCACCATGCAGGTTACCGGAACCGTCTTTCAAATAACTGATTTCTTCAAAATCAATCTCTGTTACACCCTGCATTCCTTTATATCCGGCATACAATGTCAGAACACCATTGGTTCTCTTATATGTAGCAGGGTTAAATTTCTTCGTACATTTTGCATCCAGATACCAACCGTCAAAGGTGTATCCTGCACGAACAGCCTTCGGTAATGCGGTACTTCCATTAATCACATACTCTTGTGATGGAAGTTTTTCTCCACCTTTCGTTGAGAAGGTCACATAAGTCGGTGTCTCAATATCCCAGTCTGTTACACTGACATTGTCAATGAGGGCTGTTCCGTATCCACCAACACCGAGCATGATGGCATTACTGTAGTAACTCTTACCATTACTGTAGACCTTATCATTTCCAAGAGAGTTGATTGTAAAGTACGTGGTTGCCGTCTTCCATCCTGTACTTGCTGTTTCAATTACAAAACGGCTGGCATGGATAATCCACTCATCATGACTGTTGTTAATATTACCGGTTAATACAGAGAATGCTAATCCCTTATCAGAGCTCGTCATATCTACATCTGTCACCTTATAAGAGAAGGATACTTTATAGGTCTTTCCTATCTGTGCACGATAAGCCACATCCAGGTAGTCGTAATTTCCGGTCACTGTAAGATCCGGATTATAGAGTGTCATTCTTGCCGGATATACGGCACTTGAACTTGTACATTTCACTCCACGCTCGGAAACCTCTTCTGCTCTTGATGCTGCGTACCCTACCGAATACTTCATCATCTGATTGCCATTTTCAACAACCGGTGAGAATGCAGCGCCTAAACGACCATCGGAATATGTTCCGTTTGGATTCTTCCAGAAAGACAAATCATCCAAGGTATTCACTGCACCGTTGGTAAATACATGCCATTTCGCATAGAGGATAATGGGCTTTGTGGTATCTACGTATGTATCCAGTTTGAATGGAACGGTCAATGCTGCGTCCGTGTACCATCCCATAAACACTGCATTGCTCCTCGTTGCCTGAGGCAGATTGTTCAGTTCTGCCAGATTCACCGTGCGGTCTGCTATGGCATTTCCACCATTTACATTGAATTTCACGGTGTAGCTCCGGTCTTTCAAGCCCACAACTTTAATATTGTCAAAGTACACACTGATACCGTTTCTGCCCCCTTTTGCATAAAGCTGAAGCGCATCAAAGGTACTAAGGTCTATATCTTTATCCACCGTTATAAAAACAGTCTTCGTCTGCCATCCGGTGTCTACGGTTTCTCCGATTCCAAAGCTCATCAATTCTCTATACCAGGTAACACCCTCTGTGAGATAATTGCCCTGACCGATGTCTCCATACTTATAAATCGGTGCACCGATTGCAACACCCACCTGACAGAGATTACCCTGTGCGGTTCCCTGTACCAGATAGTCGAAGGTAATCTTGTAGGTGATACCTTTTCGTACCCTCACATAGTCTGTCAGGTTATCTTTTCCGTTGACATCTGTATAGTCATACCCAAGCTGTGCAACCCCGAGTCCGTACCAGCTCTGGCGGTATCTCAATACCGTATCACTTTCATTCTTCGGGTCTTTCACCGGGAAAAGGTCTCCGGAATTCTTGTGCGGCGGATTTTCCTGAATCAGCGCTGTGTCGAAGGAATTATCCGCAAGGATTGTATCTGTCTCATACTTGAACGCCTCGTATCTTCCGTAAAGGGTGACGGTCGTATAGCTTCCGGTTCTTACATACTCTTCTGCTACAAACTTTGTGGTATATGCAGCGTCCGTGTAAAGTGCCAATACATTGCCGGAAGCGTCAAGCTCCTCCAGTCCTTCCGGAATGGTACTTGGAATCTTTCCATCGGAATAGTAGGCAGACACCGTCTGATCACCCACTTTATAGTTCACGGTCACACCCGCTGTCGCCGTAACCTTCACATTATCAATGTGAAGACCACATCTCTGCCCCAATGTTGCATATAATTGCAATGCATTGTATTTGGAAGTATCGCAGTCCTTCGGAATCGTCACACTGATGGTCTTGTGGGTCCAATCCACGTCCGGCTTACTTTCTTTTACCGCAATCACCTCATCCTCGTGATAAGATGTATAGTTAAAATAGGTCACATGATTAAGTTCTGTAACATCAGCTCTGGCATCGCCCACAGCCACCCCAAGCGTCATGTTGGATGCAGGCCACGGGAACTGCTGCTGTTGTTCCTCATTCAAATAAGTCTTTAACCGATAATCGAATTCGATGAGGTAGGTCTGACCGGGAACAACCGTAACAGGCGTGTATTCTGTAAGGCTCTTATTTTTATAACTATGTCCCAACCGCAAAATACCGATTGTATTGTCAGATTGTGCATAATAAATATATTTGTTTTCTCCTTCTTGTTTCGGATACAACTGATTTGAAACTGCTTTAAATGCAGCCGTGCTATCTGTTGCTAAAGCATCTTCATAATCGCTCTCGAAAAGAACCGTGTCTTCATCATAACGGAAATCTTCGTATCTTCCGTAGATGGTTTTGGTCGTGTATCTTCCTGTTCTTTCATAGGAAGCTGCCGAAAAAGCGGTGGTGTACTCTGCATCTTCATAGAGTCTCAATACTTTTCCATCACTTGTATCTTTTGCAATTCCTTCCGGAAGGTCTGTTGGAATGTTACCATCAGCATAGAAAACCTCTGTTTTCGTCCCCTCGATGTCATAAGTCACCGTGATTCCTGCCGGAATCGTTACTTTCACGTTGTCGATGCTGACTGCACATCTCTGCCCATCCGCAAAGAAAATCTGCAGGGCGTTGTTCGTAGATAAGTCGCAGTCCTCCGGTACCGTATACACCCATTTTCTATGTACCCAGCCGTTTTCATTGCCTTCCCATGCAGTAGATACCACTTTGGAATTTGCATCCAAAGTCTCAAACACCTGCAAAGCTGCAGTGTAGGTATTTTTATAGTTGGCATAGGAGGTATTGAGGCTTGTGGTCGCCGGTCCCACTGCCACTCCCATAGACAAATCCCGCGCCGGCCATTGTGTAGTACTAGTCTTATTATTCTTAACTATCCATTGTGCCGCATTGACAGACATATCAAATTCAATCAGGTATGTGGTACCTGCAGTCACCGTAATGGGAGTATAACTCATATTTTTCTGTTCATAGGTGTGTCCCAGACGAATTACTCCAAGGGTGTCGCTGCTCTGCGTGTACTGCAAATATCCATTGTCCCCCACTTTTTGTGTAAACAACTGCCCTGCCAGAGGTCTGTACCAGTCGGTATTATTTACCACCTGGCCATCCGGGCAGTTCTCATAGTGCGTCACACCATCATAGCTGCTCTCAAAGAGAACCTCATCCTCCTGCTGGTACTCCCCTGCGGCCTTGGCAATCTGCCATCCGGCATCTGCAAAGAAACAGCCTAATGCCAGCACAAGTGCCAGCATCAAGCAGATTCCCTTTCTCATCCATTGATTTTTTATCTTCATATTTTCCTCCTATCTCGCAGCCAGTTCATCCAGTATTGCATTGGCTTTATTCACCGCTGTGTCTACTTCTCCCGAAATACTCTGCATTTTCGTTGCTAACTGATCCTCTGATGTACGCATCAGTGCATATCTCCATACGGAGCAGTCATCCCATCCGGAATATCCGAGCAAAGCCGCACCACATATATCAAGGCTGCAAACCTTATCACTGAATTTTTTAGAGCCTACATACTCCACATAATAGTCGACTGCATCTTCGCTGACAAATGTGGTATCATCCCATTTATAATTATACGGATCCAGGAAATAGCGGAGGAAATACCCTGCTGCCTCTGCGTTCTTAGAACCACTCAGAATTCCGTACGCTCTATAACGACCTGTATCGTAGCATTCTGCTCCTTCTTTCTCCGGAATAGGTGCAAACCCTAAAACATCTTCGTCAATTCCCTTGAAATAACCGGTCTGTTTTAATCCATAACCATCCAACATAACGATGCCGACTGTACCCTTTACCAAGTTAACAGAAGCATGCGCATCCAGAAGTCCTTCATCATATGCCTGAAGATACATCTTATATGCGGTTGCCAGGTTCGGGTCATTCAGACCACTTACAAAGCGCCCATCCTTCAAGTAAAAAATGCTGGTACCAAGTGAAGCAGCAAGTATGTCTGCCTGTATGGCTCCACCTTTGTAGTTTTCTCCGAGAGCATCAAACTCACGCATGATGTTTAACATATTATCCCAGGTCCACTCTCCGGCATCGATATAGTCCTGCGGAGTCATGATTCCATTTTCCTCCATGGCTTTCTTGTTGTAGTACAGAAGATTACAGCTCTGCCATACGGAGTTCTTTGCATTCAACTGATAGTAGTGATTGCCAACTTTCGTATAATCTGCATAATCGGTATCCCAAATCGGGTCGTTCAAATCAATGGATGACACTTCATCCAGCGGTTTGGAAAGTTGAAGAGTCATCGGAAAGAACTCACTGTTCTCCACGTAAACATCCGGGGCTTCTCCGGCTGCCACCATCTGAGACAGTTGCTGGTAATAGGTAGCCTGCGGAACCTGCACCCATTCCACCTTGATTCCGGTATCCTTCTCAAAGTTCTCCATAATCCATGCCGCCTCGGTCGTGGTATGGTCAATCCATGTGGCAAATTTAACGGTGGTTCCTTTTAATTCTTCCGGAACGTCATAGGGATTATGTTCTGCCTCGTACTCTTCTCTGGCCTTCACATATTCTTCTCCGAACAGATCCGCCCATTTTTTGTCTTCTGCGGATACGCTCCCGCCTTTTTCGCTGTCTTTGTCAGTGTCACCACTTCCTCCGCATCCGGTAACTGCCGTTACCATAAGTGCACCTGCCATAACAAGTGCTAAGATTTTTTTGAGTTTCATAATTCTTCTCCTCCTTTGATGAAATTGTTTTTTTAACCGGTAATACCCACGCGGTCAATGCTCTTAATGAATCGATGCTGCACACACAGATATCCGATTAATATTGGTACTATATATAGTAAACAACCCGCCATAACCACTGAATTTTTCATGACATCCGCCGCTCCGCCTACAAATGGGTTGTTTACGGTTAATGTAGACGGCAGATTCGACAGCTGTACTGCCAACGGATAGTCTTTTGTAAAGTACATAAGCCCCAATAAGCAATCATTCCAATGCCATACCATTGCAAACACGGCTACCGTTAAAATCGCAACACTGGATGACGGTACGGCGATACTCCAAAACGTGCGGAACGGTCCTGCACCGTCGATATATGCTGCTTCCTCCAGTTCTTTTGGAAAACCTCGGAAAAACTGAATATAGATGTATATCAATATTCCCGAACGAAGCCCCATTCCAAACAGGGATGGAAGATACATAGCCCAGTTTGTGTTTAGTAGGTTCGGTCTCAAGTCAATACCGGTTATCTTGTTAAAAAGGCCTAAGATTCCGACCACATCGAAACTCTTAAAATTGATGACCATAGAGACCAGATATACCTGTATGGGAATGATGATTGTTGCCATCAATAAAAATTCAAATATCTTTTTCCCTTTGAATTCGAACCTTGCAAATCCATATGCAATAATCGCACACATGATAATCTCTATCACCGCAGAAACTACATCCAGCGACATGGTGCGGAGAATCGCTTTTGCGTAATCCATAGATTCAAAAGCAATTTTAAAATTCTCCCAAGTTACATATTTGGGTAACCAGTAGAGAGACACATCATAAAAGGCAACATCCTGCTTAATCGCAGTACTTATTGCACTGAATATAGGATACAGGACAATATAGCCCACCGATATCAGAAATACATACCGTAACAGGGAGGTCGCAAACCCTGCGCTTTTTCGTTTCAGCTTCTTGGTATTCCATTTACTTTTTGAAATCATCTTCTCTCCACCTCCTTACCCATACACGGTCAAGTAAAAACATCACTGCTGCCAGAACAACTCCGATAATAATAAAGTAGAACCATGCCATTGCAGCTCCCGGACCATATTCCAGATTGTTGATGGTTGCAAGTACCAGTTCCATCAGCACATTGGTCTTTGTAGTAAGCAGTTCCACAATAGTAAACACAATGACCAGCATCAACGTCCTGGAAAGCATGGGCAGAGTAATGTACCAGAATTCTTCCCATTTTGTACACCCTTCTACTTTTGCAACCTCATATAGTTGGTCCGGAATACTCTGCATTCCGGAGATAAACAGGATAATCTGTATGCCGCAGTTCCAGACAATATCAAAAATATTGTTCAACACCGCTGACAGATACCCCGCAATCTGGCTTGGAATCCCTAATTTTAAAATAACGTTGCCAAAGTCAATCATATTGTTGGATACCGCTTCATTCATCCCGGAAGATACAATATCTTCACTATTGACTGCAAAGAGCAACTCGATTACCACACCACTGGCGATAATAACCGGCAGGAAATACAATCCGCGGAAGAACGTTCTTCCCTTGAACTTTGTATTTAAAATCAATGCAATAATCAGACTGATAATAATAATTGCCGGCAGGGAAAATCCAATCGTAGTCAAGGACTTTACCATATTGTCCAAATACTTTGGATGTTCATTGATAATGTAATTAAAATTCTTCAGTCCCACAAATGTGGACAACAGCCCATTTTCCGAAAACTTCACTTCGGCAAATGCGTAATACAGAGACTGCCCAATGGGAATCAGAAAGAAAAGGAGCAATCCGACAATCCATGGAGCAATAAACATATAGCCATATTTGGCTCTGTATGAATTCAGCCCGCGCGCTTTTTTCTTTTTCATCTCTCACTCCCTACCTTTCTACATAATAATGATTTGAGGATACGGTGATATCGCCTTCGGTATAAGCATCTTCCCCATAATTGACATAAATCGTGATTCCATTGGAAAATTCCGTCTTTCTGACGGAGGCATTGACAACCGTGTGTCCGGCAATCCCGGTTCCTTTTAATTCATTCAGGATGTCAATCACACCTTCTTCTTTCAAAAGCTTCAGCTCGGACAATACATTTTCTTTATTCGTTCCGTAAAAATCCCGCCGCGAAGAGTTGACAAGCTCTTCATCATACTGCTTTATAGCAGTAAAGCTAAGTCCCACTCCGCTTTCCAATGCTTTTAAGAGTGTCCTGTCTGCATCCGGCGAAAGATTCAGCGCCGAGACAGACATGGGAATATATCCTTTGAATACCAACTCATAAAACGGAACTTCCACATCGAAACTTTCATAATTGGAAGAAGTGGTTGGTACATCAGCAATATAATCAGAAGAAACAGCCGCATATGCATTTGCAGAGCTTCCCATAACCGGAATACCGGCTTCTTTGTATGCTGTGAAGATTGCCCTCACCTGCTCTCCCATGCCAAGTGCCACATAACAGTTTTCGTCACTGTAATCTGCGTATGCCATTTTGGAAAGAGTAGAAAGTCCGATTCCTGAAATTCCTTTCTTTGTGAGTTTCTTCAAAATCTTCGCATTCAGCGTTTCCAGTTTCTGTCTGCTTACCAGTTTATAATTCTCCTGGTTGCTATCCGGCATCCCCGTCTCTTGGGATTTTACCGTGAGAGTTGCCTGCTTTCCGTTGGTCGTTACCGCCGAACCAAAATACGTAGAGATTCCGGAACCGGATTCATTGAAGCATACACTGTCAAAATCCAAAAACAGAGAGGTGTCTGTGTCCCCATAGCTGTCGTACATCTGCTTCAATTCTTTATAAGAACCCAGCTTCGATGCAATCTGAATTCCACCTGCCGGTTCTCCTGTATTGACACCGGATTTTGTAAATCCCTGTAGCGATACGTTGATATCTCCGGCAATCTCGCGAACCTCGTTTATCATTTCCTTCGCTTCCTTTAGTGTGGTGGTGGCATACAGCTTGCTGTAGGGGACTCCAAACAGGAATTCCCTGCCTTCCGCTGCTCCCACCAGATTGAGGTTCACTGCGTTTTCCTGTGCCAGAGAAGCGTCTTTGGTGAATCCGTATTCTTTTTCCAAATAGCTTCTATAGATATTTGCCATATCCACATAGGAGGCATCCTCTCCATAAAACGGATAGAACCCAATGGAATACACCTGATTCGTAACCGGCTCGGAATACAGTTTGTTTTTCACTGTAGTAGAGCTAAAGCCTTTGGGTCTATCAATTAAGTCATAGCCCCTTGTCATAAAGCTGGCATATACAGCCGCATATCCCATGCCGGTGTTGTTGGAGACCGTACAAATATTGGCTCCCTCTGCACCCTCTTCTATAATCGCACATACCCCTCGGTTCTGATTGACTGCTCCGTAAACCGGAAGTCTTACGGACTCATACTTTACAAAATCATCCGCATCATCTACCGAGTAATCCTGCCCATAGACCTTCTCGGATGTGGTAACTGCACTTGACACTCTGACATCAGAATAAATCAATGCTCCGGAACCGGACGGCACGAACAGGTATGCGTCCTGTGTATCGTTCTTTACGGAACAGAAGAATGGCGCCACCGAAACTTCCGTAACGATATTGTCTGCACTCTCTGTAATCTTGGAAGTGTCAACCGACACCTGCAGATGATCTTCCTGCAGCGTATACTCCACAGTTACGGAAAACTGTTCTTTCTCAAAATTGTAAGTCACCGAAAGTCCTTTTTCTGTTTTTTCGGCAGACACACTGCCGTTTTTGATGGCTCCTGTGGCTGCATAGGCCGTCTTTTCCGCAAAATTTACATTGTCAAAGTACGTCACATAGATGGGGGAATCCACCTGCGGGTGTGTTTTCTCACCACTTTCGATGGGATTATTATCCAGTTCCTCTTCCGGTGTATTGCACCATCTTGTGTTTGTTTCCTTGTCATACAGGATGACTCGTTTATTTTTCTGGTCCCACTGCAATTCAAACTGCTGATTCTCGCAGATCATGCCGTCTTCCAGTTTTTTTACTTCCGTCTCTTGATAAGCCGGATATCCTTTTGAATCACTATCACCATTGAAGAGGTTTACACCGCATACAATCAAGCCCGAAAGGATTACCAGGCTTAACGCCAAAACTAAAATTCGTTTTATCATTCTCTCGCCTCCTCATCGTCATCGGTAGATGATTTCATAAAAAATAGTCAACAAAAAGCTTCCCACCTGTTGAACCAACAGGAATAACAAAAATATAAGGAAAATCACAATACCGATTCCCAACACCGTGAGGAGCGAGGTCGCTGCAAATCTGCCAAACCCGATATCATGTATTTTAATAGAGCCCGCCATCAACATAAATAACGTGTAAATCCAGAAAATGGCTACCATAATTCCCAGAAATTCCGCTTCATTTTCATACAGCACATTTGTAAAAATCAGATATAACACATTGCTGATAATCAGAGGGGTCAGGCTATATGTAATCACGATATAAATCTGTTTCATCTTACCGATACCACTCAGCAACGTGCAGACCGCCCAGTTTACAACCGTCCACAGTAATACAATTCCCACGGTTTGTACCAGTACAAACAGCGCATTAAAATTGGCTGTATCAAAATAGGTGTAGATAAATCCACCCTTTGTGGACTTTAACACGGAACTGATATACAATGCCGCAACCAGAACCGTTCCAAGCGCAACGGAGCCTTTTCCATTTTCACGAATGGCCCGGAATGCGTCAAACGGGTGTACCAGGGAGGACAGCCAGTGCCGAATCGCATCATTTTTAATGAGCTGAATTTCTTTCTTCTTTATATAGAAGAAACTGCCTACCAAAAGCCCAATCAAAAGTATTACAAGTGGGAATGCCCAGAAGAAATTCTTACTGATTATCTCTTTTCGGACATATTTGTAACTTTCACTGTAGGTTTCTCTGTCAGCTCCTATTTTTGCATATTCCATGGAAGTCTGATAATCGCCCTCCCTAAAATAAGCCTTTCCAAGTCCCCGGTATGCAAGCTGAGAATTACTGTCCTGTCTTAGGACTTCTTCCCATCCTTCCTTTGCCTCCGCATATCTGGAATTTAGAATCTTGGACTGACAGTCCTTTACCAGGACTCCATACTCCGTAATTCCATACACGGTTACGGAACACTTTGCCTTATCGCAAACCAGAACATCCTCCCCATTTAACGCGATGGCGATGGGATTCTTGAACGTCCCCTGCACATCTCCATAGGTAGTTCCTCCGCCGAAAGCTCCCAGCAGATTACTTTCGATGTCATACAGATAAATTTTTCCATTTTTGCTGTCCAGCACATAGATAAAATCTCCGTCTGCCGCGAGCTCGCTTAAATCCTGAGGCAGCCACATATTTTCCACATATTGAATGACTTCCGTATCCGAAAAATTAACGTTTTCCGCGCCGGAGACATCTTTCCCGGCCGGATTTAAAATCTTAATCTGACCGGTAGCATCCGCCGTGGTCATTCCGGTGGCTGTGTAGATGAAATTGTCCTTCCCTACGTCCAAATCGGTAAACTGATACGGAAGGGATTTGACACTTGCCGCCTTTTTTACATCGTTGACAAACAACCGATTCCAAATATTCTGAAATACCTGAGATGCCGTCGAAGCAACTGTGTTGGCCCCGTAAAATCCAAGGAACTCATTATTTGGAGAGTATAAAATTGCTCCGTAATAACTTCCGTCACTCAGTACATATACATACCCTTTTTCGTCTACCGCCACCTTAATCGGCGCATAGTTGAAGTTCTCCGGAATAATATCCGAATCTGGAAGCGTCAATACATCCAGAATCGTACCGGTCTCATCCGTGACCCATACACACGCAGACTCCGTGCCGCAGATATAAATCTGTTCTTCCTGTGTGACGAAAAGTCCGGTCGCTCCCTGGAAAGATACGCTCTCTCCGTCAGCTTTTTTGAGTTCCGTAATAGTTCTTACATATTTATAATCGGAATCCAGCACCACAATCGCCGGAATCTTAGAATCCAAAATGTATATATAGCCGCCAGCCGAACAATAGATATCTTCCATATCTGCCATATTGACCGCACTCATATCCGAGGAGTTGATTACCCTGTCTACCTCATAAAGCGGTTTCATAGACACCACTTTCCGGGAAGTTTCCGAGGACAGCTCCGTCCAATAGGTGCAAGATGCATATGGAGCCCGGTCGCTTGTTGAGACGGTTTCCGCCGCTGTATCTATGGAAACATATCCTGAAACAAGGATGACTGCAGCAACAGCCGCTACTATTTTCTTTAATCTCATATCCTTCTCACCTACCCTTTGATTCCTGCGGAGTTCATGGTTTCCATTACATTTGACTGTGTACACAGATATATGAGAATCGGCGGAATCATCAAAATCACTGTGACAGCCATGGCGCTTCCGGAGCGGGCGATTCCTCCTGCCGTAATCTGATTGACAATCATCGGAAGGGTCTTCAATTCTTCACTGAAGATGGTTCCCGAGGGAATCATCGACCAGAGATCCCGGAATGCAAACAACAGTGTCGTCATAAATGCCGGTTTCACCATGGGTACCGCAATTCTCCAATACATTCCCCAAAAACTGGCGCCGTCTATCTCTGCCGACTCTATCATTTCTTTCGGGATGTAGCTGTCCATGTACTGTTTCATCAAGAAGACACTGGTCGCCGATGGAATTGCCGGCAAAATGTAAATCCAATAAGTATCCATAATATTCAGTGACTTATAAATCAGATATCTCGGTATTGCCAACGTGTACGCACTGAACATCAAAGAAAACTGAATCACAATGAATATCTTATTTTTGTATTTTAAATTCGACTTCGAGAGTACAAAGGCCGCCATGGATGCTGCCACTACATTGGCGAGTGTACCCACGGTGGTTGTAAATAAACTGTTAAAGATATACCGCGTAATCGGAACCTTTAAGTTGGAAAGCAGTTCCGGCAACACTTTATAATTCTGCAGTGTCGGGTTATGTACCAAAAACCGCGGCGGAAAAATCAATAGCTCGTCGAGCGGTTTAAATGAAGTACAGATACAATAAATCAGCGGCAAAACCGTGAATGCACCGGCAAGAAAGATAAAGGCAAAGTAGAAAAACGTTCCGACCTTTGAGCGGGTAAATCGTCTTACCTGACTATTTTTTTTCTTCATAAGTCCTATCCTCACTTCCCTGATGTATTCAATACTTTAATAAACAACGTTCGTGCTATAATCATCATCAAGAACAGTACGACTGCGATTGCGGATGCATAGCCCATCTCGTACTTGACCGCACCCACGTCTTCCATGTACTGTACAATCATATCTGCAGAGTATTCTACACTGGGGTAACCTGCCAATTGTGTACAAATGGCGCCTGCGGAGAAGCTTCCCTGAATCGCCATAACTGCACTGAATAGCAGCATGCTCTTCATGGACGGCAATGTAATGTACCACAGCTCCTGCCAACGGTTTCGGATACCGTCCAGAACACCGGCCTCATACAGTTCTTCATTGACGTTTTGAAGTCCTGCAATATTGGCGAGAAAGGAAATTCCCATACTCTGCCATAACTGCACGATAATGATAATCGTCAAAACGTATTTTGCATCTTTCAGCCACAAGATTGGCTCCGTGATAATCCCCAGAGACAACAATGCACTATTTACATATCCGTAGCTGTCGCTGCTGAATGCGACCTGCCAGATGTAAAAGGCATTGCCGACCAGCGCCGGTGCATAAAACATAAATGACAAAAGCACCCGGAGTCTTGGCGGAAACTCGTTTACAAACCATGCAAGTATAAATGACAAGATAAATCCCAAAGGACCCGTGATGATAGCAAATACTAACGTATTTTTAAATACCAGCGGAAAAATCTCATCACTTGCAAACATCCTCAGATAATTCTCAAACCCTACAAATTTAATCGGGTTAATCATATCAAATGAGGTAAAGCTTAATACTGCCGAACTCACTACCGGCAAAATGGTAAATAAGAAAAACAGCGCAAAGAACGGAGCCAGCATGAGTAATGCCTGAACGCTTTTTGAACTTTTTCCCGTACTTAATTTCTTCATCCCTCATACCTCCCTAATTGCTGTATTCTTTAATCTTTCTTGCAATTTCATCATTGGCAACATTGCTCCAGCGAATCAGTGCCTCACTTGGATTTTCTCCATTTACCGCTGCCCAGAATGCCTGGTCTACTGCCCTGGCCAGATAGTAGCTGCCCGGAACCTCCGGAATCTCTTCCACCTGTGCCCACTGTTCCAGGAGAATGTCACGGTCTCCTGATTTCCAGGAATATTTGCTGAAGGCTTCCACATTGGCGGTAGCCACTCTGCCGACCGGACCGAGCAGGGATTCTACATTTCTGGAGTAGCGAAGCTGTGTATCTGCATCCGTCCACCATTTTAAGAACTCCCATGCTTCCTCTTTGTGCTCACTGTTCTGTAAAATGAGGCACCCTGTTCCCGAACCGGAAGAACTGCGGTCGATACTGCCGTCTTCCTGCTCTACACCCGGTATAACGGAAATTCCCCATTTCCCTTCGATTTCCGGTGAGGTCTGGCTGAATGTCGTATATGTCGTATAAGGCGCGATTCCAAGGGGAGTCACACCCACGCGGAACCGGTTATAAAAATCCTGCTCCGCTGCCAGTCCATATCTGGTATACATGTCGGTCCACCAGTTGAACACTTCAATCGCCCCGGTGGAATCCAATTGATTGCGATTTTTTTCGTCATTATATACATTGACCTGATTCTGCGTTAACAACGTAGAGTAGATATTTAATCCACCGATTCCGGTATTTACCATGGTCGTATTTACCAGCTTTGTATACGGCAGATATACATTCATATTATTGCGCTGGATAATCGCGGTCGCCTCAATAAATTCTTCCCAGGTCTTTGGCACTTCCACCCCGATGCTGTCCAGAATATCTTTTCGGTAATACATGATGTAAAAATTCTGCGTATCCGGCAGTGCATAGCTGCCACCGTTATATTGATACGGAATCGTCGCGCTCTCATTAAATCTGGTAATCACTTCCTCATAGTCTTCAAACCGGGACAAATCATAGGCCGCACCACGCATCGCATAGTTAACCGGTTCTGACCTTGAAACATGGAGCGCCAAATCCGGAGCATTGTCTGTCAGGATTCCCTGAATGACGGTGGCGTCTGTTGTCTGTAAATTCACGGTGATACCGGTTTTAGCCGTGAAAGAGTCCTGTATCATAGAATTTAGTACCTGGGTCTGGTCTCTGCCCCAATTCACCCAGATTTTCAAATCTGCCTCTTCCTTTTCCCCGGACACACTGTTGTAATCCGTGCGGAAAGAGGAGAAAAAGCCCTGAACCCAAAACTTCAGCGTCTCCCATGCGGAGCCGTTCTTTTCTACCGTCTCTGAGCCTTCCGGTGAGGCGAAACGCATCTCATCAATGGAAAGCGGCATCTGCTTCATGTCATAAAGCAGCGAACTGAGACTACAGTACTGACTATAAAAGTCATTCTTATATGTATGTGCCAGATATTTTCTCTCCAGCATCTGGTTCAGCACCCGCGTCATACTGTTGATAGTGGACACGTACTGTGTGCTGCTGGTATCTGACATCTGCTTCATGTCTTCGGAAAGAGACCCCATCTCTTCCAGACAGGTAAGAAACACTTCTTCCATCTCCGGAATCTGCTTGAAAAGTTCGTAATCTCTCGCCGGGTCCGGTGAATCGCCGGTAATCATGGAAATCTTCAGATACTCATCTCCCAACATATCCACAATGTTGTTCAGCCTCTTATAATAGTCTGACATTTCTGAAATGGTCACTCCCAGTGTCAGCGTATGGCTTCCCTTTTCCAGATAAAACTCATACGGTTTTCCGTCTTCTCCCAACGTCAGCCACTTCCACGCCGTGTCATATTGGAATGCAATATCCTTCATTTCCTGAAACGGTGTCTCTCCGTCAAGCTTCAGCCAGCGGAATACCCGTCCGTTTGTAACGCCACTTTGCTTATAATGCAGATGCAGTGCATAGAGCCCGCTCTCTTCTACTTCAAATTTCCATGTCAGTATCTCATCTGCCTTGCTCCAGTTCTCGCCGCCGATATAGTTAATCACATTTTTGTAGGGGCTTTGTGGATTTACATTTGCAGAAACATTGTCTGACTTTGCCGTCAGGGAAGAGGAACTCTTGAGGATGGCATCCTCTCCTTGAATTACGATATCTTCTCCACTATATGCTTTTGCACTTTTTTGTCCTTCCCGCACGGTTTCGTATGCTTCCGGATTCTCCGGAACTGCAAGTACAATCTCCCGTATCAAAACCGATTCCTGCAGAGCCTCAATCTCGATTCTGTGTTCTCCCTCAGTCAGTGCAACCCGGTAAGGTTCTGTCTCAATCCCGTCTTCATCGAACAACGTCTGTGTGTACCAATCCTGCACTTCCACCTGTTCCGGAGAGAATTCGTTCCCCGCTCCGTCCTTGCTCCACTCATTCGTTGCATTTGCAAACCACCGGAGTAATTTCGTGTTTTCCAATCCCGGAGTGGGATATTCTCCGTCGATTTGTACCGCGATTTCCGGATTCAGGTCCGTCCCATCAAGCGGCTTGTAAGTAATCTCAATATTATAAAGCCCCTCTTTCTCCACCGTAAATGCGTAGGAAAGTTTCTGACCAATCGTACCCAATGCCGCCTCGCCACAGTCAATAGAAATATCCGAGCCGTTCTCTTCCTTCGTTTGTGCCTCTGTATCCTTGCTTTCCACAGCAGATGTAAAAAAACTACTGCATGCGACCATCACCACAGATAACAACACCGCTCCCATTTTCTTCGTTTTGATACCCATACCTTCACCTCTGTAACATTTTAATATTTTATTTTGTTATTGCGATTCTGGAAGATTTTCTCTCTAAAATGAATGTAAATGTACATAAAGCACGAATCAAGCGGTAATTTTTTCCAGAGAAATGAGAATCCACCAAAAAAATCAAAGTATATAACTACTATTTTGTTTTTAGTATAACAAAGAAAAATATTCCATTATACCATTGACGTACACATTTTTTTATGGTATCGTGACATTTACAAGGAGGTGTGTACAATGCAGCCAGTACTCCAGACCGCATCAACCCAAATCGACGAAAATGTTGGATTCCGATACCGCACTGTTTATGTGTTTAATGAAAACTCCGTATTACATTGTCACGACTATTACGAAATTTTCTTAACCTTAGAAAATAATGTAAAACACTACATTAACGGTTCAAAGGAAATCCTTCCCCGTGGCACGCTTGTGTTTATCCGGAAATCGGACGCGCATATTTACGAGTACTCTACCAGTAAAAAGGCTTCTTTTGTAAACCTCGCATTTACAGAAGAAATTTTAAACGAACTGTTTCAATTTCTTACCGAAGGGTACCCTTCCAAAGAATTGTTATCCCTTCCGCATCCGCCCAGCATTCTGCTCCAGGAGTCGGATATCCTGTGGATGCTGAAGCAAATGGAAGAGCTGAATTCTACACCGGCAACCGACATTCCACAGTTAAAATACCGTTCCCGTTTGCTGCTGTTCAAAATATTTACCAGATATTTTTCGCGAATCGGACGTATCGAGCAGTCCAACAACAATGTTCCAAGCTGGCTGTACGAATTAAACCTCAAGATGCAGAAATTAGAGCATTTCAGCCAGGGTCCCGAGCACATGGTCGAGATGAGCGGAAAATGTCGCGCATATTTAGGCCGAATCTTGAAGCAGTATTATGGGAAAACCATTCCCGATTACATCAATGATTTACGGCTGAATTATTGGGCCAATTCCCTGATTAACAGTGATGCTCCCATTCTGGACATCTGCTACGAATGCGGATTTGAAAATGTAAGCTGGGCATACACCTTATTCAAGGAAAAATATAAAATGTCTCCTTTAAAATATCGGAAAACATCACAATAATCGCAACAGGGCACACATATTATATGTGTACCCTCTTTTTTACCTTCAATGTTACAATCTCAAAATTTTTCACTTGAAGCTCCACTGTATTGTCCTCCGAAATGGGCACATCACAAATTTCTTGCTCCATCAAATCGCAAATCTGCGCTCTGTCTATCGGTACACCAAACTGCAATTTTGTTGTCGAAGAACAGTTGTAGGCATCATAAAGACGGATAATCACATCTTCGCTGTCCTCAGCGCCTTTTATCGTATCTATGATAATGTTTTCTCTGTCTGCGGACAGAAAACTGAATTCATCTCCAAGAACACCCGACGCCTTGTTTGAAACTTTCAAACTTTCTAACGGCTGATTAAACGAGTAGGCCTGCTTCACCGTTTGACCCCTCCTGAAATCACCGCCGTGTGGATAAATCGCGTAACTAAATTCGTGATGTCCCTGGTCAGCCACTTCATTTGGATAGGTTCCGCACTTTAGTACGGTCAGTTTTAATACATTTTCTTCTGTACTAAATCCGTATTTAGAATCATTGAGCAGGCTGACTCCATAATCGTATTCGGACAAATCCACCCACTTTTGACCGCAAACTTCAAATTTTGCCGCATCCCAGCTCGTGTTTCTGCATGTACTGCGCTCTACATTTCCGAACTGTATATCATAAGATGCGTGATTGGTATGAATCCGGAACGGAAATGCAATCTTCATGAGCTGTTTTTTCTCATGCCACTCTATCTCATTTTTCACATCAATCCGCTGCAGGTTTTCATACAGATAAATATACTGGGTCATGGTAGAATCATGATAAATGTAATCCATCCGGAATCCTTTTCTGCAGGCTTCCTCTACAGGAGAAATCTTGGTTGCTTTTAAGACCCTTCCTTTTACCGGATAGTAATCTGCAAGCTCCCAGTTTTCATACTCCAGAGGCATATCTTCAAAGAGCTGGATTTCATTGCCCGCCTGATTTTGGCAAAATACCTCCCTGTCGAATCGTTTGTCATACAATCTGCTGATACGTCCATAGGTGTCCACAGTCAAACTATAATATGCGTTCTCAACGGTATTTCCCTGAATTACTACCTTTGACACATCCCGTTCCGGTTGGATTACCTTCCATCCATATGCCGGAATCAGACCGCTTTCATACACTTCTCCATCTATCGCAATCACATCTGAACGGGCAAAGCCAAGTGAGTTGTACACCAAAACTCCGTCTTTGCTCTGTACCTGTTCTGCCAAAGCCTGCAGTCCCTCACGAATGGAAAGCTCACCCTCTGCAAACAGCTCTTCATACTGCTTCCAACTGACATCGTACACCTCTTTGATAGAGGAGCCCGGTATAATATCGTGAAATTGATTTAGAAGAATCACATCCCACATCGCATACAGCTTCTCTTTCCTGTACTCTCGATTGGCCAGTACTTCGTTTAAAACGGACAGGCTTTCTAACCGCTGCATCAACATCTCTGCTTTTCGGTTATATCTCTTATTTTTGGCCATTGAGGTATACGTTCCTCTATGGAACTCCAGGTATAATTCTCCAATCCATTTCGGCGTACGCCCGATTTCCCAACAAGACTCTTCAAAATTCTCCTCCACGTGAGAGAGATGTTCTTTCAAGGAAGACATCTTCGTCCTTGGAATGCCGGGAAGACCATAAGAGAGTCTGCGCTGCTGTTCCAGCATGTCCGCCGTAGGACCACCGCCGCCATCTCCCCAGCCGTATACCAACATGACCTCATTGTTATACTCTTTTTGCTGATAACGATTCCATGTTCCGGCAACCATCGAGGGATTAATAAGTCCCACATAAGTCGTCTCGTTTTGGAATTTTCCAAACCGCTCAAAGTTCTGGGTAGTGATAAAGTCTGTTATAATCTCACTGCCATCAATCCCTTGCCACAGGAAGGTATCATACGGCAATACATTCGTATCATTCCAGCTGATTTTCGATGTCACAAAGTGTGTAATCCCACTCTTTTTCAGAATCTGTGGCATGGCGGCGCTGTATCCAAACACGTCCGGAAGCCATAATACCCTGCTATCCACACCAAATTCTTCTTTCAGAAACCGTTTCCCGTGCAAAATCTGACGCACGAGACTTTCTCCTCCGGAAAGGTTGCAATCCGCCTCCAGCCACATGGCGCCTTCCATTTCCCATCTCCCGGATTTCACAAGTTCTTTGATTTCTTCATACATCTCCGGAGCCACTTCTGAAAGATATCGAAACAGCTGCGGCTGTGACATCATAAACCGATACTCCGGATAGTGTTTCATAAGCTCTAAAACCGTTGCAAAGCTTCTCTGCACTTTTTCTCTTGTCTGCGCCAATGTCCAAAGCCATGCTACGTCAATGTGCGTATGACCGATACAATTCACTGTGACCGGACTGTTCCCACACATTTTTTCATAATATTCTTCCTTTAAAAATTTTCCGGCCTGACAAATCCGGTCATAATACGCTTCTGTATACGGATAGTTCAAATCCAACATGTTGCAGGCTTGTTCCAAGACTTTTACAGTATTGGCAAACTCATAGGAATTCTCCGTATAAACATCCCTGCATGCCTGAAACGGAACAAACATATCGTAATAGAGCTGCTCTACCGTTTCATCTATGTAAGAAAGCCACATCCGAAATTCACAGGCATCATGATCCGAACCCATATAATAATAAATAAAAATCTGATACTCTCTATCCGGCTCTAAACGCACCAGAGAATGATTGGTATCCAACGCCTGGACAATCTTTCCGTCTATAAACACCATACACTGTGGATTAATGGTGTCTCTTTCTCCTTCGTATCCTGTCGCAGTCGTCAAGGCAACATATTGATGCTTTGTCACAGAAGGCGTTTTGAAATGAAGCTTCAGCCAATAGTGCTTGTCATTCCCAAAAAAGCGCATTCTGTCTGTATATTTTTTCCACCCTTCTGTTGGCGGATTATCATCCGTTTTATATCCGGTTTCCACATACTCAATATCGTCTACACTGCCCGCATAAGTAAAGAACTGTGATCGCAACGTATTGCATGTAACTAAAATTTTTTTCAATAACTTATTCATTGCCCCACCCATAATATTTTTTAGACATAATAATAGGTAAAATTCCCTTTTCTTATTATAATTGTATTATCTCGTTCTTTCTTGCGCTGATATGACAATTTCATATGGTAGGGTGATATTCCAAAAGAAAAAGCCCTTGGCAGCGGCGTGTGTGCCGACTGCCTCAGGCTCAGTGTAACTGATTTCTTTCTATTATTTTGCCGCTTTGATTCGGACCACAGCTCTTTTTAGTGCTGCTTCCGCCCGTGCCATATCGACCCCTTTTTCTCTCCGAGCCAATCGCTCCTCGGCACGCTTTTTCGCCGCTTCGGCACGTGCCACATCGATTTCCTCCGGCCAGTTTGCATCCTCCGCAAGCACGGTGATACGCTCCTTTTGGATTTCCACAAATCCGCCAAGAATGGCTGCTTTTTTTCCGGTATCTCCGTCATGGATTTTCATGACGCATGGCTCCAGAACCGTCGTCAAAGGAATGTGATTTTTATAAACCCCCATCTGCCCTTCTACGGACGTAAACTCCAGAAAGGTGCCTTCCCCTTCAAAAAAGATGGCGTCCGGCGTGATAATTTTTAATTCAAACCTGTTATTCTCTGCCATATGCACTCACCTCTACTTTACACGGGCGAGCACATCATCAATATTTCCTGCATTTAAGAAATATCCTTCCGGGATATCATCATGCTTTCCTTCCAGAATCTCTTTGAAGCCCTGAATCGTCTCGTTAATCGGCACATAACGTCCCTCAAAACCGGTAAACTGTGTAGCTACAAAGAATGGTTGCGATAAGAATCTCTGAATCTTTCTTGCACGGGAAACCACAAGCTTGTCCTCCTCGGAAAGCTCGTCCATACCAAGCATGGCGATAATATCCTGCAGTTCTTTATATTTCTGCAATACTTCCTGTACCCCGCGGGCTACATTGTAATGTTCTTCGCCTACGATATTCGGGTCCAGCATACGGGAAGAAGAATCCAGCGGGTCTACCGCCGGGTAGATACCAAGCTCTGTAATCGCACGGGAAAGTACGACCTTCGCATCCAGGTGGGCAAAGGTAGTGGCCGGTGCAGGGTCGGTAAGGTCATCGGCAGGTACATAGACCGCCTGTACCGAAGTAATCGAACCGTGTTTGGTCGATGTGATACGCTCCTGCAATGCCCCCATTTCCGTCTGCAGGGTAGGCTGATATCCTACGGCGGAAGGCATACGTCCCAGTAGCGCAGAAACCTCCGAACCTGCCTGTGTGAAACGGAAAATATTGTCGATGAATAACAGGACATCTTTTCCGCCTTTGTCACGGAAATATTCTGCCATGGTAAGTCCGGTGAGTCCCACCCGCATACGTGCTCCGGGCGGCTCGTTCATCTGCCCGAATACCATGGCGGTCTTATTGATAACGCCTGACTCCTGCATCTCGTGGTAGAGGTCATTTCCCTCTCTCGTTCTTTCTCCAACACCGGTAAATACAGAATATCCACCGTGCTCTGTTGCAATATTTGTAATCAACTCCTGAATGAGTACCGTTTTTCCTACTCCGGCACCGCCAAACAGACCGATTTTTCCACCCTTCTGGTAAGGACACAAAAGGTCGATGACCTTGATTCCGGTTTCCAAAAGCTCCGCCTCTGTGGATTGTTCTTCAAAAGCGGGCGCTTTTCTGTGAATCGGCTCATACTCTACGTCTGTCGGAGCCGGTTTTTCATCGATGGGCTCTCCCAGTACGTTAAAAATACGGCCCAGCGTATTTTCTCCTACCGGCACCGAAATCGGCGCTCCTGTAGCCACTGCATCCATACCACGGACAAGTCCGTCTGTGGGTCCCATGGCGATACACCGAACGATGTCATCACCCAGATGCTGTGCAACCTCAATCACCAGCTTACTGCCATCTTTTCTGGTAATCTCGATGGCTTCGTTGATTTCCGGGAGTTTGCCTTCTACGTATTTTACATCCAAAACCGCACCGACAACCTGAGTGATTTTTCCTATATTTTTTGCTGCCATTTTTTCTTTGTCACTCCTTTATCCGATAGCATCTGCTCCGGCTATAATTTCTGTTAATTCTTGTGTAATAGCACCCTGACGGGCTCTATTATATTTCAGTTCCAAATCGTTTATAATCTCTTCTGCATTGTTCGTCGCAGAATCCATTGCCTGCATACGCGCGCCATTCTCACTTGCAACTGCCTCTACAAAAGCACCGTATAGAATACTGGTCACATACTTTGGAATCAGAAGGCCGATTGCCTCCTCTTCACTTGGTTCAAAATTCATCAGAGTGAGCTTCTCCGCTTCACTTTCCTCCGTCTGCATTTCGCCGGCGTCCACAGGAAGAAGCTTCATCAGTTTCGGTATGTGACTTACGGTATTCTTAAATTCGGTATATGCAACATAGATTTCTCCGATTTCCCCGTTTGAAAAATCAGAGAGCACTCTTTCTCCTATCCTTTTGGCATCCTCAAACGTCGGTTCCTCAATCACCTCCGGATAGTCTGCTGCCACCTCATATCCTTTTCTTGCAAGAGCCTCTGCTCCCTTATTCCCCACGGTATACAGACGCACATTTTCTGTTGCAAAGCCGCTTGTCTGAATCAGTCTGACAATATTGGAATTATACCCTCCTGCAAGTCCTCTGTTGGAGGTAACGACCACAATCCCGACTCTGTCCGAACCGCTGCCTTTTAGGTAAGGATGGTTTATCTCCCCTGCCTTTGCAAGCATGGAAGTGATAGTCTGATACATATACTGAAAATATGGTTTTGAGTGCTCTGCACGTTGTCTTGCCTTCTGCAGTTTCACCGTAGAGACAAGTTTCATGGCTTTTGTAATCTGCTGCGTACTCTGGATACTGCTCCGACGCCGTTTAATTTCTCTCATTGATGCCATGACAGTGCACCCCTATCCTTTTTTGAATTCTGCTTTGTATGCTTCGATTGCTTTCACAAGCAAGTCTTCTGTTTCCTCGGTAATCACTTTCTCTGTCTTAATAGACTCCGGAATCTCCGCATATTTCGTCGCAATGAATTCAAACAATCCTTTTTCAAAACGAAGGACGTCCTCCACCGCAATGTCCAAAAGATGCTTTCTGGTTGCCGCATAGATGATGATAACCTGATATTCTACCGGCATCGGCTTATACTGCGGCTGCTTTAACATCTCCTTGATACGCTCGCCCTGTGCCAGACGTTCCTTTGTGTCTGCATCAAGCTCAGAACCAAACTGTGCAAAGGAAGCAAGCTCGCGGTACTGTGCAAGTTCGATACGGATCGGTCCGGAAATCTTCTTCATCGCTTTAATCTGTGCGGAACCTCCTACACGCGACACGGAAATACCCGGGTTTACAGCCGGACGGAAACCGGCGTTAAACATTTCCGTCTCCAGATAAATCTGTCCGTCCGTGATGGAAATCACGTTGGTCGGGATATAAGCGGATACATCTCCTGCCTGTGTCTCGATAATCGGAAGTGCCGTAAGGGAACCTCCGCCAAGTTCATCCGAAAGTCTCGCCGCTCTTTCCAGCAATCTGGAATGCAGATAGAATACATCACCCGGATAAGCCTCACGTCCCGGTGGTCTGCGAAGAAGTAAGGAAAGGGTACGATAAGCCGTCGCATGCTTGGACAAATCATCATACACGATGAGGACATCCTCTCCGTTTTCCATCCATTCTTCTCCCATCGCACACCCTGCATAAGGAGCAATATACTGTAAGGGTGCGAGCTCACTGGCTGTCGAACACACGACGGTCGTATAGTCCATCGCCCCGAATTCTTCCAACGTCTTTACAATATTGGCAACGGTAGAAGCCTTCTGTCCGATTGCAACGTAGATACATTTTACCCCCTGTCCTTTCTGGTTGATAATCGTATCAATGGCAATCGCGGTCTTTCCGGTCTGCCTGTCGCCGATAATCAGCTCACGCTGTCCTCTTCCAATCGGAATCATGGAGTCAATCGCCTTGATACCGGTCTGCAGCGGAGTGTCTACCGACTTACGGGAAATAACCCCGGAAGCCACTCTCTCAATTTGTCTGAATTTGGTTGCCTGAATCGGTCCTTTGCCGTCAATCGGCTGACCTAATGCATTTACAACACGTCCGAGCATGCAGTCGCCTACCGGGACTTCCACTACCCTTCCTGTTGTCTTTACCGTATCGCCCTCGCTGATACTTTTCTGTTCTCCAAGGAGAACCGCACCAACGTTATCTTCCTCCAGATTAAGTACCATACCGTAAACCTCGCCGGGGAACTCCAAGAGTTCACCCTGCATCGCATTATAAAGACCGTGGATACGGGCAATCCCATCCGCTACCTGAATTACTGTACCAACATCAGAAACTTCCATCTCTGACGCATATCTTTTAATCTGTTCTTTAATCACTGAACTGATTTCTTCTGGTCTTAAGTTCATGGAACGAATCCACCTTCTTTCTTTCATTTATAGTCGTACGCGTCTATACCCGTACATTGCGGAGCCCACGGGTCAGCTCGTATAATTTTGTCTGAATACTGCTGTCTACCACGCGGTCACCGATTCGAATCACCATGCCTCCAATCAGAGAAGGCTCTACAGAATAGTGCATTTCAAATGTTTCATATTTTGTAGTATCCAAAAGTCTCTGTTCCACTTTTGTTTTCTGCCCACTGCTTAAGGGAACTGCTGTTTTGACATGGGCGATTCCGATTTTCTTTTCTTCTTTTACAAGGCTTACAAAGTAATCAAATACGGAAAGCATCTCTCCCGCACGTCCTTTTGTGACGAGCAGACACATCACTCCTATCATTTCTTTCGGAGCTTTGCCATCGAAAATTTCTTCCACAATTCTTACTTTTTCTTCCTTTATGATTTTCGGATGATTCATCAGTTTGCCAAATTCTTCATTTGTGCGCAGAACTTCAGTCACGACTTTCCCTGCTTCAAAAAATTCATCCATACGGTCTTCTTCCAAAGCGACTGCAAACAACGCATCCCCATATGTTTTTGAAACTAACTTAGCCATGTATCCTCACCCATTTCTTTCAATGTTTCCTCAAACAGACGATCCTGCACATCGGCATCGATAGAGGCTGATACCACCTTCTTTGCCATCATAGAGGCAATTGAAATCATCTCCTGCTTCATATCATCCAGCGCACGTTTCTTTTCTAATTCCACTTCCGCATTTGCGCGGGCAAGAATACGCGCTGCTTCTTCCTTTGCCTCAGCCACAATCTTTGATTCATTCTGTTTGGCTCTCTTGCGCGCTTCGCTTAAGATTGCTTCCGCTTCTTTATCTACTTCTTTTAACTTTTGTTCGTACTCTTCCTTGTATGCAATCGCTTCCTGTTTCTCCCGCTTTGCAGTTTCCTGGTCATCCACGACCCGCTGTTTTCGTTTTTCCAGCAAATCTCGAACCGGATTGAAAAGCAGGTAAGACAGCAGGGTAAACAGTACCAGCATGCTGAGTGCCAATACGACCGCATCAAAAAGGAATTGTGCGTCCAGCGTAAATAAACGATCCAAAGCCCGGCCTCCTTCCTTCTTTTTTCTCCCTGTCCGATTTTACAATTTTCCTAACAACGGGTTTGCAAATAACAGGATTAAGGCGATAACCAATCCGTAGAGACCGGTTGTCTCGGCTACGGCCTGTCCAAGAAGCATCGTTGACATGATGTCACCCTTTGCTCCCGGGTTTCTTCCTACTGCCGCCGCACCATGACCTGCTGCGATACCTTGTCCGATACCGGGACCGATACCTGCGATCATTGCAAGGCCTGCACCAACTGCTGAACATGCTAAAATTAAACCTTCGTTTGTAATATTACTCATACTAATTTCCTCCTAAATTTGAAATCATTTTAATTATTTTCCGGTATTTTCTGAGAGATAAATACCATTGTTAACATACAGAATACATATGTCTGGATTGCACCTGAGAAGATATCAAAATATGCATGCAAAATCCCCGGCCAGAGGAATGCAACCTTACTCAGCAATCCGTAAATCAGTGCCATGATGACCGTTCCGGATACCACGTTACCAAACAAACGCAGTGACAACGAGAACGGCACCGCAATCTCCCCAATCAGGTTAATCGGGAATAAGACCGGTATCGGCTTAAATAAATCTGTGAAAGCGCCCACTTTGTTCCATCGAATATTATTGTATTGAATCAGAACAAACGTAATCACTCCCAGTGGAAAAGTCACACCATAATCCGCAGTAGGGGGTCTGAGTCCCAACAAACCGGAAGTATTGCTGATGATCAGGAACAGAAATAGTGTCCCGATATAGTTCCGGTATCTCACTGCGTTTTTCCCCATGGAGCTTTTCACCATGCCGTCCAGCATCTCGACAATCATCTCAACAGCATTCTGCAGTCCGCCGGGCTTGCCGTCTGTATCCTTCAGCCTGCACCGTACGACCAGAGCAAACACAATCAGCCCCACACATACAATCAAAAGACTGACATGGGTGGTCGTGAGGTATACTTCCTGTCCGAATACGTTAAGCTTAAGAATACTGTGTATCATAAAGTCAGCATCTGCAGCTACTATTCCTACCACTTGATAAAACCTCCTTTTCTTAAAATTAGTCTTCCTTTCTGCGTTTCCAAAGCCACGAAAATACTTTGTGTATCTGTGGCTGCAAATACGCCGACAGCTTCAACGGGAAAATTCCGATCACCAGAGTGATTGGATTTCCAAGGTTGAAGTAAATGACAACCCCGATTACGAGCGCCGACACAAGTACGCGTATCACATAAGCTTTGCGGGCATATTTTTCTGCCCCCTCTTCTCCCAGATCCAAGGCGTCCTCGATAGAGCGCTTCATATGAATTGCCATAAAGCATGCAATGGCTATGCCACTCCATAGTCCCACTGCATTATATAAATAATCCTTTGAAACACAGATACAGACCATCTGAACTGCTATGCCCAAAAGAATTATTCCGACAAGTAACTCCTGTAATGTATCATTCTTCTTCATCATCTTTTTCCGCTTCTATGGTCTCCTTTGTCTTTTGAACCAGTACATACACATTACGTGCTCCGGCAAGAATTCCAAGGATGATGAGCGGGATGGTAAATGGCGTTCCGAATTTTTCATCCAACTTTACACCGATAAAGGTACACAAAAAAACAGGAACGAGCATGCTGATTCCAAGCTGCGAAATAAGCGCAAGTGCAGTATAGACACCTTTCTTATTTTTCATAATCCGCATCCTCCCAACAAAGTCGGTGCAAATGCCCCTCCCTCGTCATATTCTGAAAATCATTCTGCCGAAGTGCCTCGTATAAAACAACCGCCACCGAATTCCCCAGATTCAGGGAACGAATATCTCCCACCATCGGAATCCGGACACAATCTTCTCTGTGATGCACCAGGATTTCTTCCGGAATTCCTGCGCTCTCCTTGCCGAACATGATATAGCAGTCCGGTTCGTAAGACACCTCCGTGTAAACCTTCTCTGCTTTCGTCGTAGCCATGTAGATTTTTGCTCCCGGATTTTTTTCAAGGAACTCTTCATAGTCGATATAGGTGGTAACGTCCAAATCCTTCCAGTAGTCCATGCCGGCACGTTTTAACGATTTTTCATCCAATCGGAAGCCCAGCGGCTCAATCAAATGCAATCTGGTATTGGTCGCCACACAGGTTCTTCCGATATTTCCTGTATTTGCCGGAATCTCCGGTTCAAATAGTACAATATTTAACATTCTGCTTCCTCTTACTTTTCGCTTCTTAAGCGGGTAATAAATCTTTCCAGACGGCCGATTGCCTCTTTCAAATCCTCAATCGAATATGCATAGGAAATACGAAGAAATCCTTCTCCGCAGTCACCAAATGCAGTTCCCGGCACAATCGCCACCTTTTCCTCCGCAAGCAGACGGGTCGCAAACTCCTCAGAGGTCATCCCAAATTCTTTGATACTCGGGAATATGTAGAATGCTCCAAACGGTTCAAAGCAATCCAGCCCCATTCTCCGAAGCTCATGTACCAGAAACCGTCTTCGTTGATCGTATGCCTGACGCATTTCCTGCACCTCTGCCTCGCAGTTTCGAAGTGCCTCCACGGCAGCGTACTGACTGTTGGTCGGCGCACACATGATTGCATATTGATGAATTTTAATCATCTGCGAAATAATTTCTTTCGGTCCGCATGCGTATCCAAGTCTCCAGCCTGTCATCGCAAAGCCCTTGGAGAACCCGTTGATTAAAATCGTGCGTTCCTTCATGCCGTCAAAGCTTGCAATAGAAACATGTTCACCTTTGTAGCTGAGCTCCGAATAAATTTCATCGGAAATTACAAACAGGTCGTGCTTTTTTACCACCTCTGCAATAGGCTCCAAATCTTCTCTTGTCATGATAGAACCCGTAGGATTATTGGGAAATGGCATCACTAAGATTTTTGTCTTTGGCGTAATCGCCGCTTCCAACTCCTCTGCCGTCAACTTAAATTCATTTTTTTCCTGAAGCGGAATCACTACCGGAACCCCATCGGCAAGGATGGTACACGGCAAATAAGAAACATAGCTTGGCTGCGGAATCAGAACTTCATCTCCCGCATCCAGCATTGCGCGAAGCGCAATATCGATTCCCTCACTGCCTCCGACTGTCACAATGACTTCATTCCGGTAGTTATACTGCACATTCACTTTCCTATCTAAGTATTTACAGATTTCGATTTTTAATTCTTTCAGACCGGCATTCGACGTATAGAATGTCTTCCCTTTTTCCAGAGTATAAATCCCTTCCTCGCGGATACGCCATGGTGTATCAAAATCAGGTTCTCCTACCCCTAAGGAAATGGCATCAGGCATCTCACTCACTACATCAAAAAATTTGCGGATACCGGACGGCGCAATGCCGGTTATTTTCTTTGATAATGGATTTCTCATTATGGTGTCACCAGCATCCTTTCTGATTGCGTTTTTTCTACTAAAATTGTTCCATGGTCTTTGTATTTCTTCAAAATAAAGTGTGTGGCTGTGCTGAGGACAGATTCTAACGGCGATAATTTATCTGTTACAAACTGAGATACTTCTTTTAAAGTTCTTCCCTCCAGCGTAACCAGCAAATCATATGCTCCTGATATCAGGTATACCGCAGTAACCTCCGGATAGTTATAGATGCGTTCCGCAATCTTTCCGAATCCCTGGTTTCTCTGAGGAGTCACACGCACCTCAATCAGTGCAGTCACAAACTCTACACCTGCCTTGTCCCAATCAATCAGTGTATGGTACCCGCAGATAATCTTCTCCTTTTCCATCTCTGCAATTTCATTTGCAACCGTAACTTCATCTGTGCCGAGCATAACAGCAAGCTCTCCTAAGTCTACCTTGCTCTTCTTTTCAATATACTTTAAAATTTCAGTTCTCATAACATCCTCCTAATTTTCATATAAATGTAAAAGCTCATCCGACGCCGGCTTCTCTAAAAACCGCTTTTCTTCCCCGCCCAGAATCACTCTCGCTTTCTCCTTAGTTGTCCTTCCCAAAACAGTCGCCGTCACCCCTGCCTCTGTGAAACAGTTCACCAGCTCTTCGCCCCGGTCCGTGAAAATAAGAACACTTCCCGCGGAAGTGAGCTGATACGGATTCAGATGGCAGAACTCACAGACTTCTACGGTTTCCTGCCGGATTGCCATCTTTTTTAAGTCCACAGAAAGCCCCAGGCCGGAACTCTCTGCCATCTCCCAGAGCGTCGCCAGAATACCGCCACCTGTAATCTGCTGCATCGCCGACACTCCGAAATCCTTTGCCAGCAGGATTTCCTTTTCGGAAAACAACTGGGGTTCCAGACTCTTTATCCGGTTTAAAAAGGTCGGCACAAACCGCTCAGAGAGTGCCTCTTCTTTTTCCCGCATCGCCCGGAACGTTCCTTCCATTCCAATCCATTTTAACAGTACAATATCCTGATCCGGTTTTCCCATACTGCCCTGGAGAAGTTCACCTTTTTTTACCACACCCATGCCGTTCACATAGACAACTGCTTTGCTGATTGCAGGACACACTTCGGATCGTGCACACAAAATCTGAACCGCGTGGGCGCTTCCGGCTCGCTCTACGTGCTCCACCATTGCCTTCAAACGAGACTCGTACGCATATGGCGGGAGCATGATGTAGATGCTTGCTCCGACTGTCTTCGCTCCCCGCGTTGCAAGGTCATTCACCACCTGTGCCAGAGCAAACACACCCAAATCCTTTTCGTCTCCGTAAAGTACGGCACTCGAAGCGATGCACTGTTCTTCCTCCCGGGTCTCTATCCCGTAGCACATTTCCTCTGCCGACGGTGTCAGAATTGCTTCTTCCCTATGGAACTGTAACGGTTTTAAAATCGAACGCTTTAATACCGTCTGTGATACTTTTCCTATCTTCATTGTCCCTCTGTACTTCCTTCCGGTGTCTGCGTGGCGCCTTGTGCTCCTGCCGCCAGCTCTTTCTCTTTTGCAATGGCAGCTTCAATCTCTGCCCGGCTTTGATTGGCAATCGCACTGTTTATCGCCGCCGTCACTTCCGGATACGCAGATACTGTTCCCACGTTGTACACTGCCGCAGATGCATTGTAGGTACTGTTATTCACTACTTTTCTGCTCACCTCAGTACCATTTTCATAAACGATCTTCCAAAGCTTCGCCTTCATTCCCTCATAACCGGAGGAGGCTTTTTTCAAAGTTCCCACTGCGTCCTGCGTTGCCACAAACTTTTCTCCTGCCGGCATACTGCTGACCACTTCACTGACAAATTCAATCTTTCTGTTCGCCGCTCTTGTTTCTTTGCCGAAAACGTTAAACGTAATATAACCGCCGGATACATATCCTTCGATATAAACCGGAGTATTCTGATTATTCTTAAACTTTAAATCCTTAAAATCGCCGGCAATCGCTGCATCCATAGAAGGCTTCACATAGCTTACCAGCATAGAGTGCGCCGCACGCTCCACGATTTCCAGTTCCGCCAGGATGACTGCATTGTACAGGGTACTTGACACCTGACAGATGCCGCCTCCCATGCTCTGAACCACTTTCCCGTTCTCATACGAGCCGGCCTCTGTGTACCCGTTTTCTGCCGTGTATGGCTCCATCGCCGCATTCGCCGAGTATTCTTCTCCGGGCATCAGCACCTTGCCATTGATATGTGCAGCACCGGTCTTAATATTCTGCACTCTGCCGCCCCCGGTTCCGCAGTTCGTGGTGAACGTGCCCAGCACATCCTGAATCGTCTCCAAATCTGCTCTCGTCACCTTCGGCTCTCCCACCTTCGACACCAGTTCAATCCTGCCGCCGTCCTTCTGCCATTCCTGATTCAGATATGTCTCTATCACTTTTGCGGATTCTGCCGTATCAATCGCAATCCCTTTCACCTCATCCGTAATCACAAACCTGCCGTTTTCCCGCTTAATCGTCGCATCCTTGGCTTCGTTTTCCAGATGTGGGATTTTCTCGGAAACCAAGGCTTCTACTGCCGCCGCGTCAATTTCATAGGTGGCGTAAAACTCCTTTTTCTCTTTTTTCAAATCCTTCTGCTTTTTGTATCGGCTCCAAAGACTTCCCTTTTTTCCATAGCTGACGGCGTCCGCTACCAATTTGTCGATTTCTTTCAGCCGGAAGCCAAGCTCACCAAGCGTCACCTCTGCGCTCGCCTCTTCTACTTTAAGTTCCAATGTGGAAGCCCGGTATGTCTCCTCTGTCGCCGCCAATGCTGCTTTTGCTTCCTCTGCTTTCATCCCGGACACATCTACATCGTCAATATAGATATTTTCGCAAATCGTACCTTCCGGTACCTGATTTACTTTTGTGCGCAAGACAAAATAAACAATCAAAAAGATTAGTAACAGCACAATAAGTACCAGACCGCTCATTACAAGCGCCCTCTTGATTGCCCTCTTTCGCCTCTTCGTTTTTCGCGTTCGCTTCATATCCTGCTCACCCCATTATTGCGCAATTCGCGCGCTCATACTATTACACCAAATATGGAACCACTGATGTCGCTACCATGGCAACGATAATCAAAAGGATTACGACTGCCACAATTTTTTTTGTTTTTTTGTTATAAAAATTCATCTTTTATTCCTTCTTTCCTACCGGTTCTGCCAGCATCATATTATAAAGCAAAATCTCAAACACTCTATTTGCAATTGTAATCGTACCATCTACTTTTTTCACAAATCCAAACATCAGTGCCATCTCCATGGCTTCCAATCCCGGCACATACACAATAGCTTTTCCCTCAAATAACAATTCTTGAAGCATCTCCTTCAATTCCGGATAGTCATGAAGCTTATTGATTAAGGATTCAAATAAGGTATTCTGCTCTGTAAGAAGCAACTTAACTGCCTCCAGAAAACCTTCTTTTGTCCATGCAGCGGATTTGTCCCGAAACCTGTTGCTTTCCGAAATGCGTTCATCCAGCAACTGGCATATCCTCGATACCAAAAAAGGATAACCTGATGTGTAATCATAAATCGCCCCCGCTATTTTGGCAACATCCATGCCCGTATGATAATCCGCCTCATAATCCGCAAGCATCCCTGCAATGTCATCTGCCGAAAAACTCATATCCACCAGAAAATCCGCAGCAATGTTCCACGGACTATTTAGCCTATGATCCTCTTCTGACCGCAATTTTCTCTTCATATTTTTTACATCATGTACACCCGCCAAAATCACGGATTGGAAGGTTGGTGTATCAAATCTTTCTATATAACACCCCCGAATCTGGGCCAAAAAGTCAAGGAACACCTGATTATTCGTTGCGCTATCCACTTCATCTATCATGAAAACAATTGGTCTGTCAGACATTCTGCACCACAAACCAAAATTTTGGAAAATACCTGCCATTGTATATATTTGTTCCTTTGACTCAGCTACTTTACAAAATGCTTCGGTCACGGCATCCGGCATTTGCCACTCTTTTCGTTTTCTTTTCAAAATTTCTCTTGCCAACGCTGCCGAAAACGTAGTCTCATTTTCAAAATCCCCACGACTCAACATTTGAAAATCAAGGCTAATCACTACATAACTGTCCGCAAGGTATTTCTTTAATGCCTGAAGGGTCGTTGTTTTACCATATTGTCTGGCGCGATTTATCGTAAAATACTGTCCTCGATCCACCATTCTTTTGATTTCTTCCAATCGGGACTGCAAATCTACCATATAGTGCTCTTTCGGATTACAAGCTCCGGTCACATTAAAATATCTCTTCAAAACGAACCCTCCTTCCAAACTTACTTGTGTACCATTATACATCCTGCGTACGGACATTGCAAGAAAACAATCCGATTGAAAGCTCCTACATTTCAACCTGAAGCACTCTTGCCTGATGTGTCATCCTGCTTCGATTCTCATAATCAAACAGAATCAACATGTCTTTCTCAGAGCAATCCCCCAACACATCATAATGAAATTTCTCTATATGGGTCATCTTACGAAGCTGTCTTTTATCATATTGCTCATATCCCTGCAAGTACTGATGCTGCTCTGCTTCTTTCTCATAAAATTCACCCAATACTTCTTTACTTACACAGTATTCACCCGCAAACTCCGGGCGGTTCTTCGCATTTTCCCGCAAATATAAGTCAAATGTCAGAAGCTCCCGATACAAGTTCTCTTTGCCTAAATCAAGGCTATGTATAAAATCCAGCAGAATCTCATATTTTGCCACACGGGAGTGACTCCTCATCCGCAGCGCATGGTTCTCATAGTACACCCCCAATGCTCGATACATCTCAAAGGGCGACGCAAATTCCTGCTCTAACCGTCGTATGGTATAGGTGAACTGCCCACTGTTGTAGTAGACCTCCACCATCTCCTCCACCATCTTCAACACCAGCACATCCTCGTAGGAAAGCCACTTTGTATACAGCACTTCGTAAGGTGGTGTGCTTTTATTTACCAGACCGTAGCTTTCCTTCTGTTCTTCCATATAAGAACCTTTGAGCACCTTTAGGAATCCGAGCTGAAGCTGCTCCGGATGCAGTGCGTAAACGTTATCAAAGGATTTTTGAAAGCTCATCAGGTCCTCATAGGGCAGTCCTGCAATTAAATCCAAATGCTGATGTACATTTCTTCCTTGGCGAATGCGATTTACAATTCTTTCCACCTCTGAGAATTTCATGGTTCTTCGAATCTCCCGAATCGTCCTTTCGTTGGTGGACTGCACCCCAATTTCCAGCTGAATCAGACCCGGTCGCATGTTTTCTATCAACTGCAGTTCTTCCTCATTCAGCAAATCGGCCGCCACTTCAAAATGGAAGTTGGTAATTCCATTGTCATGCGCCAGCAGATATTGCCAGATTTCCATAGCATGCTTATGGTTGCAGTTAAAGGTCCGGTCCACAAACTTGACCTGCGGTACTTCTGCATCTATAAAAAACTGCAGTTCCTTTTTCACCAGCTCCAAGTCGCGAAACCGGAGACATTTGTCCACTGAGGACAGGCAATAACTGCAGGAGAACGGACACCCACGGCTGCTCTCATAATAAACAATCTTGTTCTTAAAATCTGCCATATCCTCATAGACAAATGGCACGGTACTCAAATCCATCGTTTCCCGCCACGCATTTTGATGAATGTTGCCAAACTCGTCCCGGTAAGCAATCCCCGGAATGTTCGCAAGCTGCTCCTTCCCTTCCTCATGATGATAATGGCAGAGCAGCTCCAGAAATGTCTCTTCCCCTTCTCCCATAATCACTCCGGTCACCTCCGGAAGACGCTTAAGTACCTGCTCGGCATCATAAGACACCTCCGGTCCGCCGACCCAGATTGGAAGCTTTGGGAGGAGCTTTTTGATTTCCCGAATCAATTCTTCCACATAAGTCAGATTCCAGATATAGCAGGAAAAGCACAGGATATCCGACTTTTTCTGATACAAATCCTGCAGGATATCATCTGTCTGCTGATTGATTGTATATTCTGCAATGCAAATCTCATCCCGATAAGGCTCGGCATATGCGCGAAGGCTGTATACTGCCAGATTCGAATGAATATATTTTGCATTGATTGCGGTCAAAACAATCTTCATGCCGCACCTCCGTTCCTCTTTCTTTCAGAAAAAGGTGGTATTGTATTAGCAGTTTTCTCAACCGATAATGCAATAACACCTTTGTTTTTCAAAATTTTAATTCACTTTTTATAAACTCCATTAAATTAATGTGTTTGATGCCATTTCGCTTTTGCAGTGTATAATCGGTGGTTGCGACATATTTTACATAATTATCATTGATACTTTCAAGTGGCTTATACTCACGGTTTTCCGTTTCTTCGCTCTGCATTATTGTATATGCTACCTGAACATAAGAATAATCATTTTCGGTATTTCGCAAAATGAAATCACATTCCAGTTTACCGATTCTTCCCACGCTGACCAAATAATCAAGACTACGGGAGTAGATATATACAATGTTTTCAAGAACGGGACCGAAGTTAATTCTGTTGTCGGTGTTCTGAGCAAAGTAAAAGCTCAAATCGGCAAGATAATATTTCTTCTCACCGGCAAGTGCTTTCTTCGACTTCATATCAAAGCGATTACATTCATACAGTATTTTTGCTTCAACCAACGCCGTGATATACTTTGTAACTGTTGCCCTTGTGATCCTGATGCCGCTTTTTTCAAGTGATTCGGTTAAACCCTTGATGCTTGTGGTGGTGCCGAAGTTATTGATTACAAAATTTCTGACCACATCAAAAGCTGCTTTGTCTTTAATCTTCACCCTACGCCTGATATCCTTTTCAAAGATTTCATTTATGACTCCGGTGACATAGGTTCTTTTGGCGGCAAGGTCGTCTATTTGTACCGTTCTAGGGAAACCGCCTTCAAGGATATAACGATTTAATTCCACATTTAAGTTTGGATCGATTGGTTTACCATAAAACTGTTTGATCTGCTCATATTCTTCAAAGCTGAGCGTAAACAATTCGAATTCAAGATATCGACCGGTCAATTTTGTTACAAGCTCTCCGCTTAACAAATAAGAGTTTGAACCCGTAATGAAAATTGAAAAGCCGCCATCAGAACGGAATCCGTTTATGACCTCCTCAAAACCGGTAACATTTTGAACTTCGTCAATAAATAGATAATTAAGCCCCTGATTTTTCATTTTCGATTCAATCAGTGCTTCCAGTTGGTCCGGCGTTTTTATCTTGCGATTCTCGCGTTTATCAAGATCTAAATAAATAATGTTATCTTCTGTAACTCCGTTTTGTTTTATCTCATCGGCAATCATTTCCATAAGACTTGACTTTCCGCAACGCCTTACACCTGTGATTACTTTAATAATATCATCAGCATGATAAAATGGTCTGATCTTTTTCAAATACTTTTCTCTTTTGAATAGCATAGCAAGAATCATCTCCTTAATATATCCGATAACATTATTATACTCAAAAAGCCCCAAAAATCAAGTTGTCAAATCACTTTTTTAAAAAAGTTCATTTTCTGATTTGATAAATAGAAGGTGCTATTGTATTAGCAGTTTTCTCAACCGATAATGCAATAACACCTTTTCTTTTCCGTGCGTTGCATTTCGAACTCCGTCCATGGACGTTACCTCTGTAGCCGACTCAGCCCAGGCACCCTCGCGGCACCCGGAAGGTTCTACTTAGTGCTGCTTCGTTCCCGACCTGACACGGTTCATAGATTTCCGTCGCGCGAGACCCAAACATCTACGCCACTTGCAGAGGGCAGCTCCACAGGCAAGAGCCCTCCATGCAACATCACCCCTACTATAGCGGATTGTAGGTACAAGGCACCGCTAACGCCCCGGCTGCACGGTTACTTATTATACTATTTTTTTTGGGGAAATGTCAATGCTATTACTGCTTTTTCTCCCGTAATTCTTTAAAAAACTGCTTCATCAGACTGCTGCACTCGTCTCCGAGTACCCCGATTTCCAATTCCACCTGATGATTGAATTCCTCCATCTGAAGCAGATTTAAAATGGAGCCTGCACATCCCGCCTTTGGATTCATGCATCCGACAACCACCTTTTTCATACGGGACTGTACAATCGCCCCGGAGCACATCTGGCAGGGCTCCAGAGTCACATACATGGTACAATCCTCCAGCCGCCAGTCTCCCATCTTTTTGCACGCTTTTCTTATGGCAATCATTTCCGCATGGGCAATGACGTTCTTATCAATGGTTCTGCGGTTATAACCCCTGCCGATTATCTTTCCCTCATAGACAATCACACACCCAATCGGCACTTCTCCCAACGCATATGCTTTTTTTGCCTGCCGGATGGCCTTTCTCATATACTTCTCGTCCTGACTTTTCATCTGTTCCCCTTCATCTTTTTAATCCTGCCTAAAAAAGACATATTTCATATCAAGATGATTATACTTCAAATTATTATACTTTCAAGTATAATTTAGAATCATTCTGTCACCGCGATACCTGACGACACCAATAACCGAAGTCATCGTATGTATTTTGCTCTTCCGGAGATAATTCCACGTCCAGGTCATTTCGCCTGCGGAACTCCGTAAATCCAAAGGCATTTGCCGCCATCTTTTCTTTTTCATGGTAGATACCGGGAACGCCAATCCATGTCCGGTCTTCCTCTTCTATGTATAGCAGGTGATGATAGTTGTAAAATCCATGAAGCAAAAAACTGTTATTTGCCAAACGCCACTCCCGCCTCGGAAGCCTTGACAAATCCTGTCTCTGGATTTTCTCGCAATGACACGATTTTGGAGGACTGTAGTCATCTACTTCCTCTTCCGGTTCTTCCTCCGGTTCCTGCGTCTTTCCCGGACGCTCCTCGCTGCGCGGTATTTCCATCGGACGTTCTTCTCGCTGTGGTACTTTTGTCACAGTCTCCTCAATGTGCGGTGTTTCCATCGGGTATTCTTCTCGCTGTAGCGCTTCTGTCACCGTTTCCCCGCTCTGCGGCATCTCTGCCCGGCATTCCTCTTGCTGAGGTGCTTCTGTCTCATCATCCTCCGCGTTATCCTCCCACGCCGCCATATATCTGCTCCCGTTCTCTCGTTGAAACCAAATGCCTTTGATTTCATCAATCTGTTTTGCGTAAATCTGAATTACGCTTTTATCCATCTGTTTTTCTACTTTCATGAAACCCAGATTTCGTACCTTTTTCCCATTCTCGTACTCGTACAAATATTGTATAAACTGCGCCATAAACTCCATCCTTTACTATCTTGTCTCTACAACCCAGTTTATTCAGAAAGGCACAAAAAAAGAACAAAATATACACTCTGCAGAAATGCGATTTCTTCGCATCTCCACAGAGTGTATAGAACTACTCCGCAAAAAGCGGAGTAGACAGATATCTGTCACCGGTATCCGGAAGCAATGCAACGATTGTTTTTCCTTCATTTTCCGGACATTTTGCAAGCTCGATTGCCGCCCATGCAGCCGCACCTGAGGAAATGCCCACGAGAACGCCCTCACTCTTTCCAATCAGCTTACCTGTTGCAAACGCATCTTCATTCGTGACGGTAATGATTTCATCATACACTTCTGTATTCAAGACATCCGGAACGAATCCTGCTCCGATTCCCTGAATCTTATGTGCTCCTGCGACGCCGGTAGAAAGTACGGCAGAAGAAGCAGGTTCCACTGCGACTATCTTCACAGCCGGATTTTGTGATTTCAAATATTCCCCGACTCCGGTTACCGTTCCGCCGGTACCTACGCCTGCTACAAAAATGTCTACCTTTCCGTCTGTATCCGCATAGATTTCCGGTCCGGTGGTTTCTCTGTGAGCCTTCGGGTTCGCCGGATTCACAAACTGTCCCGGGATAAAGCTGTTCGGTGTTTCCTCTGCCAGTTCATTCGCTTTGGCAATGGCACCCTTCATCCCTTTTGCTCCTTCCGTCAACACAAGTTCGGCACCATAGGCTTTCATAAGCTGTCTGCGCTCCACGGACATAGTTTCCGGCATTACGATGATAATGCGGTAACCTCTTGCCGCAGCCACTGCTGCAAGACCGATACCGGTATTTCCGGAGGTCGGCTCAATAATCACAGAACCCGGTTTCAGTTTTCCGGAAGCTTCAGCCTCATCAATCATTGCCTTTGCAATACGGTCTTTCACAGACCCCGCCGGGTTAAAATACTCCAGCTTTGCAAGAACCTTTGCTTTCAAATCCAATGCTTTCTCAATGTGTGTAAGCTCCAAAAGTGGTGTTTTACCGATTAACTGATCGGCAGATGTAAAAATGTTAGACATAACATTGCCTCCTTTATATAAAAATTATTTTTTTAATCTTTTGTCTGTTCTGGCAGCCAAATGGGTCCCTATACTTTGAAAAATTTGTACCAGCAGGATTAACAAAATCACCGCCGCCAGCATAATTAAGTACTTATATCGGTAATAGCCGTAATTAATCGCAATCTTCCCAAGACCGCCGCCACCGATAATTCCACTCATTGCCGAGTACCCGAGAATGGTGGTAATGGCAATGGTTGCATTGGAAATCAGGGAAGGAATGCTTTCCGGTATCATTACCTTCACAATAATCTGTACGGGAGAAGCTCCCATGCTCTGTGCCATCTCAATAATGTTTGGATTGAGTTCCCGCAGGCTGCTTTCTGCAAGCCTTGCCACAAAAGGAAACGCCGCAATCACAAGTGGCACAATCGAAGCTACGGTTCCCACCACGGTCCCTACAATTGCACGGGTCAGCGGGAACACCAGTATCATCAAAATCAAAAACGGTACGGAACGCAGTAGATTGATGATGACATTCAATGTATGCATAAACCATTTTGGCAAGGGCAGGACGCCGTCTTTTTCTCCGACTACCAAAAGCACTCCCAGGGGCAATCCGATAACAATCGCAAATACTGTCGCCAAAATCGTCACATAAATGGTTTCCCATGTAGCAAGCGGAAACTGGGTCTTAATAATCTCCCATGCCTCTATGAGTGCCTCTGAAGAAAATAGGTTATGAAACATGACTTTCCACCTCCTCTACATGTGACGGATCGGAATACCCTGTCGGGAACACCATGCGGCGTGCAGCCGCGGATTTTGGATGCGAAAACACCTCTGCCACCTTGCCCTGCTCCACGACCTCACCGTTATCTAAAATTGCAACATGCCTGCAGATGCTTTCCACCACGCTCATCTGATGCGTAATCATGACCACCGTAATTCCAAGCTTCTCATTGATACTGCGTATCAGTTCCAGAATGGAGTTGGTCGTAGTCGGGTCAAGAGCACTGGTTGCCTCGTCACAAAGCAACACCTTTGGCTCTGTCGCCAAAGCCCTTGCAATGGCAACTCTCTGCTGCTGCCCTCCGGATAACTGCGCCGGGTAGGCTTTTGCCTTGTCGCCAAGCCCTACCAGTTCCAATAGCTCCAGCGCCCTCCTTTTTGCTTCCGGCTTGCTTTTTCCGGCGAGCTCCAAGGGAAAACACACATTCTTCAAACAGTTTCGCTGCATAAGAAGATTAAATCCCTGAAAAATCATGGTGGTCTCCCGACGAACCTTCCGAAGTTCTGCATCAGACAGCTTCGATAAATCCACACCGTCTATCTCAACGGTGCCTCCATCCGGTCTCTCCAACATATTGATACATCGCACGAGGGTGCTCTTTCCCGCACCACTCATGCCGATAATTCCAAAGATATCGCCATCCGGAATCGTCAGGGATACATTTTTCAGCGCCTCCACCAAGCCATCAGCCGTCTGGAATGTTTTACATACATTTTTTATCTCAATCATACAAATCTCCGTCGTTTATTTTTGAATCGCATCTAATGATGTCTGTTTTCCGCCATAGATACCAAGCGGTTCTACATGGATGGCGGCAACCGAAACGATGTGGGTTCCATTTTCCTTATTAAAATCATCCAGATATGGTGTGTGCTGGAAGTAGTTGGCGTCGATTTCTCCGCTTTCCACCACGTTATTCGGCTGCACATAATCCGTGAATTCCTTTATCTCAAGTGTAATATCTTTTTGGGCCAAAATCTCCTTTACCACCTCGAGAATCTCTGCATGCGGAGTCGGAGAAGCTGCAACAGACACCTTCTTCCCTGCCAGTGCCGCATAATCTACAGTAGAATCATAACCATCCGTCGGATTATCCACTACAGACACCACTGCGCCGTCATATTCTGATGCAATAAAATCAGCTACCTTCTGACTTTCCAGTGCTGCCACAAGCGCTTTGATAATATCAGAATCTTCATTTCCCTCTTTTACTGCAAGAATATTTCCGTATGCAGAAGAAGAACCTTCAATGCCAAGTGCATCCTTTGCCGGGTTCAGTTTTGCCTCAATCGCATAGTTGGAATTTATCACCGCGTAATCCACGTCCTTCAATACATTCGGAAGCTGTGCCGCTTCCACTTCTTTGAATTCAATGTTGTTAGGATTCTCTTCTACATCCAGAATAGTCGCTGTAATGCCGGCGCCATCTTTCAGTTTGATGTATCCCAAATCCTCCAGAAGCAAAAGTGCTCTCGCTTCATTCGTCGTGTCATTCGGAATGGCAATCGTAATCTTATCCGAACTCTTTCCTTCACTGCCGCCGCAAGCGGTCAGAGAAAATGCTGCTGTAATTGTTAATGCTGTAATCAATAAAAGTGAAATTATTTTTTTCATATGTTTTCTTTCCTCCTGTCATAAAAATAAACCGGGAGACTCTCGATAAAGTTTCCCGGTTCAAAGCAATGAAATCTGGCACCCTACTTTCCTAGGCTAAGTGTGATGTCTTACGCAATCTCTGAGATGGAGAACTTATCGGAATTCTGCACACAAAAATCCATGCACATGCAGCACATGCACATACACATCTCCATCATCGTGTTTGCAGTCAAATCAAACTTCTTCATGACCTGTTCTCCTTCCCTTCGATAATACCCACTTTTTTAGTAGGTTGATAGCATTGTAGCTCTTATTTTCTGCCTTGTCAATAGGTAATTTGAAATTTTTTTATATTTTTAGTTGCGCTTCAACTTCCCGGTGCCTGGCAGACGCTGCGCCCTAAGCCCCAACAGGGCAGACAGACCGAGCAGTTGCAGACTCCGGCAGTCCCAAGACTTCCAGGTTTGAGCAAGGCTTCAGCCACAAGTTTCTCTAAGTGTCCAATTTACAAGAATCTTTTACATGTGTGCAAAGCAAACTTGCAACTCAAGGCTTCAAAGTTCCCATGGGGTGAAACAACTTTGAGCAATTTCGTGCAAAGACTTGCAGTTGCGGTGAGGAAAAGATAGCAGCGCGGATAACTGTTTGAGCAAAGCGAGTTCTAGACGCGCTGCTAAAATCATCTCTCCGAACGCAACTGCATAGTCTTTTCCGAAATTACTCGCCTAGTTTTTGAATCCCATGGGAACTTTGAAGTCCTTTGCGTTGCAAAGCTGGCTTTGCACACATGATTTTTTATAAATTGGACACTAAGAGAAACGTAAGTGACTTGCAGAAAGCTCAAACCTGAAAGCCTTGGGACTGCCGGAGCCTGCAACTGCTCGGTCTGTCTGCCCTGTTGGTGCTTAGGGCGCAGTGTCTGCCAGGCACCGGGAAGTTGAAGCGCAGCTATTTTTATATCACTGCATTCAGCTCCTGATACAGCCGCTTCGCATAACTGTCTGTCATCCCGCAGATATAGTCTGTCACAAGGAGCAGGCGCAGATACAGCTTTTCTTCCTCACTCTTTCCCGCTGCCTGACAGTGATATGCACTTTTATAATTTTCGGAAATAAAGGAAATGACACGTTTCTCAATTTCCCCCAGTTTTTCTTCCGTATCATAGTAAAGCACGGCTGCCACAAATTTGTCCATTAAAAAGTCCAGAATCACCGATTCTGCCACTTCCATTTTATAAATTTCCGGTGTTGCAAACACTCTCCGATATGCCATATCCCCAAGGAGCTCCATCAGAGCTTCCCCATATGTACCGTGAAAAATATCATATCGGTATGTTCCTTCCATAATCTCTTCATAATGAGAAGTAAAACCATAGCTCGCACAGTTAATCAAGAATCCCTGTACCTGTACAATCCAGTTTTTCACTGCATACTCTTCCGGATTCTGTACGCCCCGTTTGATACCGCTCTGGTATTTCCTCTCCAAACGCTCCAGTGGGTCAAAGGAATCCCCGCTGCTGTTCTCCGGAAGGCTTCCGAGTTCTTCTTTTAACTGGTGGTACGAAAGAAATCCCTTCACAAAAGCATCTTCTATATCTGCCGTCTTGTACGCGATATCGTCTGCCGCTTCCAGAATATAGGTCAGTGGATGACGTTTTCCCTCCGTTCCTGTAGCTTTCGCAATGGCTTCATAGATTTCCCGGTCGGCAAAATAGTAACCCATCTTTTTGTCTTTGATATTCCCGGTGGTTTTATCAATTCCAATAGAGGAGACGGGATACTTCACAATCGTATTAAGAAGAGCATAAGTTAGATTCATCCCGTGCTCATCTACCAGATAATGAAGCTTTGTCACAAGACGAAGCGCCTGCGCATTCCCTTCAAAATGATAGAAATCTTCCCGCATCTGCTCTGTTAGAAGTTCCGAAACATGTTTTCCCCGAAAGGTCAGTTTCGGCAGATTCCGATGAAACCAGTCCCGAATCGCACTTTCCCCGAAATGTCCAAATGGAGGATTCCCTATATCATGTATCAGTCCCGCACATTGGAGGATACTGCAGATTTCTTCTTTATTCTTCTCCGTAAAATCCGAATCCTTGATGTAAGTCAGAATATATTCCCCGATATTCTGCCCCAGAGATTTTCCAAAAGACGAAACTTCCAAAGAGTGGGTCAGCCTTGTACGAATAAAATCACTTTTGTCCAGTGGAAACACCTGGGTCTTATCCTGAAGCCGCCGAAAGGAAGCGCTTCCAATAATGCGGTGGTAATCTTTTTCAAACTCACTCCTAAGGTCGCCTAAGGCTCCCCCGGTACTCTTTACTTCCCTGCTCCTTTGTGTGGATAATAATTGCTGCCATTTCATACCCATTCCTCTAATCCAAATAAATTGGCGGCTCATAGTTCTTTCCAAGAAGCACCTTTTTCCGCTCTTGATATCCTAAAAACGCCCATTCTGTCATATCTGTCCATTTATGCTGCTCCTGATCATAAACCTGCACATAGCCAATCCGTTTCGGATGGATACGCACACTGTTGGTCTTGTATTCTTTTCCGGTATACGGATTGATATCTCCCACCACTTTTTCCGATTCTGCAGGTTTCTCCTTGGGTCTTGTCCATTCTGGAAGCACAGTCTCCGCCCTTGTAGCTTCTCCACCGACAGGTGTATTTTTCCGGAAGTACCCTTTCACTCCCTTCCGCAGCAGATTCCTCTCCTCGGAATCCTCAGACCCGGCGGCTTCCTTGGGCTGTTCTTCCTCTGCCTGCACCATGACTTCTGCCCCCATATCTGCCAACTCACCCACGGTAATCTCCCGCTCCAGCGGATGAAGCTCCTCTGTCTGCGCTGTAGTTTGCTCCTCTGCCATCTCTGCTACTGATTCTACTGTCGTCTCCACAACTACCTGTTCTCGTTCTCCTTCGGCTTCGGCAGAAGGTTCCGCCTCCATAATACTAAGCACAAATTTGCATCCGAGAATCTCCGCAATGAGGCGCATATCCTGCTCCTGAAAATTGTCTCTCCCAAGGCGCTGCGTCATATTTTGTCTGGACATTGGTTTTCCGGTGCGCTCCTCAAACAGTTCCGCCAACTGCTTAATTGTCATCCCTTTTCGTCCCAGAATAAGCTTTACCTGTTCCCCGAACGTCAAATCTACCATTTGAATCCCTCCTATTTTCCATAGTATTCCTCTAAATATTCTTCCAGTGTAACGCCAAGCTCCGTAATCTTTGTGGCATCCTCCACGCCCACATATCGATAGTGCCACGGCTCATAAATAATCCCCGTAACCCCTGTCTTCGATGGCGGATACCGCAAAATAAATCCATATTTATAACAGTTCTCTGCCAGCCATTTTGCTTCTTTTGTTGTCTCCTGCCTCTCATCCAATTCCGTGTATTGGTTGGAAACCAAATCAAGAGCAAGTCCCATCGCATGCTCACTGGTCCCCGGTTCCGCCACACTGAGCCTCGTGTCCTCAAATGCCTCCCAATAATCCATCCCCTGATTCAACCGGTCTTTCACAGAATCATTAAACACCTGTTTCTGTCTTGCCACAGAGCGATAAGCAGAACAAACCACAATCTTCATACCTGCAGCTTTCGCATCGGAAAGCATCTTCTTTGCCTCATCCGCGATTCTGGAATCTACGCTGTATCCGGACTCCAGCTCTGTAAGCTCCAAATCATAATCCTGCTCCATCGGATGATCACTGTTTACCAATGCCAGATACCACGGTACATCCTTTATCTCCGTGCTTAAGACTGCATCCAATTGTCCCTGAAGAGCGTCTACCTTATGCTGCCCTTCTGCTTTCAACTGCTCTGTCACCTCAGAAAGCTCTTTTTCCGCTTTCTTTCTCTCGGAAGCGCCTGCAATCTTTCCTCCCAAAAAGGAGCCCACGAGCATTGTCGCAACACCGACCAAAAGCAATCTTTTTGTTTCTCTACTCATACGTGCGTTGATTCTTCGGATTTTCTTCAGAATACGCATTACCATTCTTCTCCATCCCATTTTTCTTCCCCTTATATCCCCTATACATATCTTACTTATAATGTTGCAACCCGTATCTTAGGCGCAAAATCTTCACAATCTGCGCACACCGCAATCCGATACGGCAATCCGTCCACTGCATATTCCCTAAAATAATACTCTTCCCAAAAAGTCTGGGGCTTATCCATAAGATATGGCTTGTCCTCATCAGAAAACCCGATTTCAAAGGAATCCATGCCAAGAGAAAGACCCATCCGTGTCGCTTTCAGAAAGCTTTCCTTCAGAACCCAGTACCGAAAAAACAATTCCCTCTTTTCTTCTTCGTTCCCGCAATCCCGTATCCTGCAAAACTCGCTTTCCCTAAAAAATCGTTCTGCAACCTTCCGATTCCACGACAACTTTACTTCTTCCAAATCACATCCCAGCCGGCTGCTTTTCCCTCCTTTATCCTCTACAGAACAAAGCACACAGCTTCCGGAATGGGAAATGTTATAGAGACAGTTTTTCTGTAAACTATATTCTTTCTCCATCCGTTGTAATAACACCCATGCACCTATACTCAGAGCCCTATCCGGATGTTTTTGAAGACGGTCTGCCTTCTCTTGCCGCCATTTCGGTACCTTATAATAATATTGTAAATAAATTTCTTTCTTGTAAAGCGGACTCACATCTGCTATCCACGTCTGAATCATTGTAGCTTTCCCCTCAGTTTTCCCCAAATCACACGCTGAAAATACCGATATGCTTCGTCATATACGAATAACGCTGCCTGCCCCGCCAGAAGAACCACAATCCACAGAATACCCGTAATCTTTTTTGTAAAAAATAATTCCTGAAAAAATACCAGAGCCGGGAGATACATACAATTAAAAATCACATATTTAAACACCCACAGTGCCACCGTCCTGTGCTTCGTTCTTTTCCAAAAGAGTTCGACAAGCAAAAGATACAGCCCCATTGCCGCAAATGTCAAACAATAAAACTTGTTTGGAGAAACAATTAAATTTACCAGAGTGCTGGCAACCAGATATCCTGCTCCCAAGCCGATTCCCCATTCACGGAGCGCAATTCCCACACAGAAAGAAGCTGCTGCAATAAAAAACAAACTGCTGCTCTCGATTACCGAAGCAAGCACTATCAAAACAGCGGAAAACGCTGCCAAAAGACCGGCTGTTGCTATTTTTTTCGCATTTACATGCATGAGCACAAATCGCCTCCCATACATTCACAAAGCGTATCCGCACACCACAAATCACAGCAAAGATTTCCGGTGCCGAAAGTCTGCCGTCCATATCCGCTTCCGGTCGACTGATACTGCTGTCCCCGATACTGAAGCTGGTTTGCGAAATTCACGTATTCCATGTTACCCGGTTCCATAGCCGCCGCCTGCCTTGCATGCTCCACTGCCATCAGGTTATTTCCGATTCCCATATTAGAAACGGCACTATAATAATACCACATTGCATTTCGATTTGGGATACCGGACAACACATTCAATGCCTCACGGAACCTTCTTGCATTGATGAAATTACGCACTGCCTGAAACTCCGCCGCTTCCTGACTGCCATAGGTCGCAGAACCGGAATACTGGGATTGGCTCTGTCCCCCTGCATAATAGGAGCCACCGCTCTCCCGCTGTTTCATAATCTGGTCGTATGCTTCCTGCACCTCTTTAAACTTTTCCTCTGCCAAACCGGCAAGCGGATTATCCGCATAAGAGTCCGGATGGTACTTCCTGCTCAGTTCCCGGTATGCCTTCTTTATTTCGTCATTACTTGCATTGGGAGATACCCCAAGTATCTCATAAGGATTTGCTATCATCTTCTTTCTCCTCCTTTTGTTTCTTATCAAACCTGCTCCACACGCCCGCATAGAGAATATTTCTTAAAATTTCAGCATCCTCCACGCAGGGAAGCCGCTCAAACTGGCTCGTACACTCTGCAAGGACATAATTCAGCATTTCCTCACATCTTTTATCAAAGTCCGGTTCTCCATAAAGCCCAGTCAGCGCATTATAGTTTCCCTTCTCCCTATCTTTCTCCACGTCATCATAGGCATCCATAATATAGATAAACTTTCCCAGATAAAAACCCATCCTTCGAAGGGTCTTTTCCCAGACGTCCTGCCGATATACCAGAAGCTCACTCATCAATTCACCAAAATATCTTGCGGTGATGTCTATATTTTTCTCGTCCCGCTCCTCACATTTGTGAAGGAGTTTTAAGCATTTCCGAATCACAAGACATTTTTCCGGATACGTTTCTTCCAATTTCAGATAGGTCTTGTGAAGTGCTCTCAGTCCCAAGAGTCCTGCCTTGCTTTTCTCGTCCTTCCAGTCATCCACGAAATGGTAATAGGTCAAAATCAGATTCATGTCTGCCGCATACTCCGTAATCTCATTGCAGAGCATCTTCTGCTTTTTCACAGGATGTATCACGCAGCGCTCCTCGGTCACCCAAGGCTCGCATTCATAAAGGGAAGTCAGCAAAATAATCAGAAACGTCATATCGTACGTGAGCGTCATCTGTCCCGGCAGTCCGTACTTCTCGCGAAGCACCCGGCACAATCCGCAATAATACGCCTTATATTTCTGAAATTCCCGCATTTTTAATTCCGGCTTATGTGCCACGACGTACCCAAACATGAATCCCCCTGCTAAAAATCTGATTGTATTCTAGAAGTATATCACAATCCGTGTGTATTTTGTGTGAAAATTTCCAATCTTTATGAATCTTTAAGAATCCCGTTTACCTACAGAGTGCAATCAGCCGGCTCGTCCCAAGCCGTTCTGCCCCCAGAGAAAGAAATTTTTCTGCATCTTCCATGGTGCTGATTCCTCCGGCCGCTTTGACTTTCACCTGCGCTCCCACATGCTCCCGCATGAGTTTCACGTCGGCAAACGTCGCTCCCGCCACAGAAAATCCGGTGGAAGTCTTGATAAAATCTGCTCCCGATTCCGTCACCACTTCACACATCTTGATTTTTTCTTCCTCCGTCAAAAGACAGGTCTCAATAATCACCTTCAAAATCGTTTCCCCGCAGACCGCCTTTACTGCCTTGATTTCCTTCAGAACCTTCTCATAGTCTCCTGCCTTTACGTCCCCGATATTGATTACCATATCGATTTCATCGGCACCGTTTCTTAAGGCGTCTTCCGTTTCAAACACCTTCACTGCCGTCGTTGTATTCCCGTTTGGAAATCCAATCACCGTACAAACTGCCACGCTGTCACCCACATATTCCTTTGCCTGTTTGACAAAACAGGGTGGGATGCAGACAGATGCCGTATGATACGCCATTCCCTCGTCGCAAATGTGCCGAATCTGCTCCCATGTTGCCGTCTGTTTCAATAAAGTATGGTCCAATCGCTTTAAAATTTCCTGTTTCTCCATTCCCATGTCTCTCCTGTCACTTCATTAACTGTTCCAATAGGGATTCCCCGATACACCCTTGCGGCATATGGATGCCGAAGTTCTCTGCAATCGTTGCCCCAATCACTGCAAACGTATCCTGTTCCGGCAGGGGACCTCCCTGTTCCATTTTCGGAGACCATGCAAGGAAGGGAACCTTTTCTCTGGTATGATCCGTGCCCGTATAGGTAGGGTCATTTCCGTGGTCTGCCGTCAGAATCAGCAAATCATCCTCCCGAATTACAGGAAGAAATTCTCCTAGTTTTTCATCAAACTTTTCTATTTCTCTCTGATACCCTTCTACATTTCTCCGGTGTCCCCAAAGCGCATCAAAATCCACCAGATTGGTAAAACACAGTCCGTGAAAATCCCGCTTTGCAATCGCGATGGTCTGCTCCATGCCATGCACGGAAGACTTAGATTTGTTTGACTCCGTCAGTCCCTCACCGGCAAAAATATCAAAAATCTTTCCCACTGAAATCACATCATATCCCTGCTGTTTCAGCGCCGTAAGCACCGTCTCCCCGCTTGGTTTCAGCGCATAATCGTGGCGATTGGCGGTTCGCACAAACTCGCCCCGTTTTTTTCCGACATAGGGTCTTGCAATGACACGGCCGACTCTCCACTCTTCTTTTAAGGTCAGTTCCCGGGCAATCTCGCAATAATGATACAATGTTTCCAGTCCCATTGTCTCCTCGTTCCCGCAAATCTGCAGCACAGAATCCGCCGATGTGTATACAATCAAATGTCCCTTTGTAATCTCCTCTTCCCCAAGTTCTTCCAGAATCTCTGTACCGCTGGCGCTCTTATTCCCGATAATCGTTCTTCCCGTCCGCCTGGACAGTTCATCTATCAGTTCTTTTGGAAATCCGTGTTCTGAAAACATCCGAAACGGCTTCGTCGTATACAGCCCCATCATTTCCCAGTGCCCGGTCATGGTATCCTTTCCCAGACTCTTTTCATTTAGCTTTGCATATTTCCCAAGCGGCGCCTCTTCCGGCTCTATCCCTTTTAACTTACAGAGATTGGCAAGCCCCAGTTTCCGCAAATTTGGAATACAAAATTCGTTTGCGTGCTCCGCAATGTGCCCCAAAGTATTGACTCCGACATCCCCGTAATCCGGTGAATCCTTCATCGGTCCGATTCCCAAGGAATCCAGTACAATTATAAACACTCTTTTATAATACTGCATCATCATTCCTCTTTTCTTTCTGATTTATACGATACCATTCTTCGTTAGGATTGTCAAACTGATACAACTTGGATAAGAAGTCTTATTGGCGGACCGGAATATGACATAGAAAAAAGCGGGTGATGGGAATCGAACCCACGTATCCAGCTTGGAAGGCTGGTGTTCTACCATTGAACTACACCCGCATATAAATATTTTGAAATTGTTTTTCACACGAGCATTATAATAACATGGGATTTGAATACTGTCAATATACTTTTTCAATTTTTTTGAGGCCTCCACCATTCCAAAAGAGAAGAATAAAATTTGTGCACAAATTTAAAATTCTTGTAGACCGTACCGCCGTACTGTGTTATAATACTATTATAGGACAGGAAGGATGTGTTGTATATGAGATTAAAAATTAGTCCATCAAAAAATGCGAAATCTTTTTATGTAATTCGTTCAATTCGTCGCGAGGGAAAAAACTCATCAGAAATAGTAGAAAAGCTTGGGACTGAAAAATATATCAAAGAAACTTATGGCGTAGACGACGCCGAAGCATGGGCTCGTGCTTACATTGAGAAATTAAATCAGGATGAAGCCAACAAGAATCATAAGGTTCTGATTCCTTTTGCTACTGACACTCGCATCCCGGTCGGCAAACAATTCTCTTTTAATGCCGGATACCTCTTTCTGCAAAAGATATACTATCAACTTGGACTTCCAAGCATCTGCAGAAAAGTAACAAAGAATCATTCTTTTGACTATGACCTTAATTCCATTCTTTCAAGACTGGTGTACGGAAGAATCCTCTACCCTTCTTCCAAACTCTCTTGTATGGAGCAGTCCAAGAGTCTGATTGAACAACCGAACTTTGAGTTACACCACATCTATCGTGCGCTCAGCGTTCTTGCAGAAGATTCTGATTATGTACAGGCTCAACTCTACAAGAACTCAAAAAAAGTATTAAAACGCAGTACAGGCGTGTTGTACTATGACTGCACCAATTACTTCTTTGAAATTGAACAGGAAGCGGGGCTCAAACAATACGGACCTAGCAAGGAGCACCGACCGAACCCAATCGTACAGATGGGACTATTCATGGATAAATCGGGTATTCCACTTGCATTCTGTATCAATAAAGGAAATCAGAATGAACAACTGTCGCTGAAGCCTTTGGAACAACAGATCCTGCGTGACTTTGAACTCTCAAAGTTCATTGTCTGCACAGATGCAGGTCTTTCATCAGAGGCAAACAGAAAGTTTAACAACTATGGAGAACGCAGTTTTATTACTACACAATCTATCAAGAAACTAAAAGATGAAACAAAAGTATGGGCTCTTGACCCTACTGGCTGGTCTTTGGAAGGAAGTGATGAAACATTCGATATTTCTAAATTGGAGGATACTCCGGAAAACAGGAAGAAACTCTTTTATAAACAAAAATGGATTGAAAGTTGGGATGAAGAAAGAGACATTGCATTCGACCAAAACCTTATCGTAACTTACTCTTTAAAATATAAACTGTACCAACAGACCATTAGAAATCATCAAGTGGAACGAGCAATCAAAGCAATGCAAAAGCCATCCTCTCTTGACAAACATTCTCAAACGGATGCAAAACGCTTCATAACAAAAACAAATGTCACAAATGATGGTGAAATAGCTGAAAACAAAGTATACCAGTTAAACACAGAAGCAATTCAAGAAGAAGCAAAGTATGACGGCTTCTACGCCGTGTGTACAAACCTCGATGATGACCCTTGGGATATCGCAAAGATAAATCATGACAGATGGCAAATCGAAGAATCTTTCCGAATCATGAAATCAGAATTCAGTGCAAGACCGGTGTACTTACAGCGCGATGACCGTATCGAAGCACACTTCCTAACCTGCTTCATCGCACTACTGTTATACAGAATCTTAGAAAAACAATTAGATGAAAAATATACTTGTGATGAAATCATAGAAACACTCAAAAACATGAATATGACATCTGTTGGTAACGAAGGTTACATTCCTGCATATACACGCACCGAGATAACAGATGAATTACACAAAAATGCCGGATTCCACACAGACTATGAACTAACCACACAAAAAGCAATGGCAGGAATTATCAGAAGAACAAAAGGTCTTTAGAAAGGGGGCCGTTCACCGGACACCCCACTATCATATCCGCTTGATTATAAGTTCTCAGGCATGGCTTGAGCCAGTCAAGGCTGCGAAGCACCGCAGCACACTGCGGCAAGGCCTTGACAGACGCAAGCCGCCTGAGATAAAGCGAACAAGCGGATATGATATAGTGTGACATTTCATGTCCCACATAAAAATTTACGCAGATTTCAATACATTACGATTTTCACGTTAAAAAATGAATGGCCCTAATCCCTTGAATTTACTGGGATGAGAGCCATTTTTCGCTTCATTTACTGTCAAAGACAGGTTTAATGCTTGATTATAACACAGTTTTCCACTTGATACAATCATTTTCCCTACTTTTCCCTTCTATACCATTTCCCTACTTTTCCCTTCTATACCACCCTTTATTGTAACACAGCATCTTGGAAAGAAATTGGAAAGACGAGGAAAGTTTAAACTTCAAGTCCTCACAGCGTTGGCAGTGTAAACTCGCCAAAGCTATATTGCGTCATATATTCCGTCGGTTTTTCCTGCAGTTTTCCATCCTTATAGTCGAAATAATCGCAGTCTACCGCATCACGATTGATAGCAAGACCACCCCGCGTCACCCTCAGACAATCCATAATCCCAAGTTCGGAAAATTTCTTTATCAAATCCCCCCGCAGCTTATGATAGTAGTAATTGTTGGAATCCTCTTCAAAGAGTATCGCATCGGATTCTCCTGCGCGGCATTCTGCACCATTGCGGTCTACCAGATAAGCGAGCAGTTCTTTTGTCCGTGACAATCCAAAACAAATCGGCTCGTCGTCACAAAAGGCTTCAAAATTTCCAAAACACTGAAACCTTACCCGTTTGCGCTCTTCCACCGGATGACGCAGTTGTCTCATGGCTTTCTTTACTGCTTCCGACGAAATCGGTTTCACCAGATAGTCGCTTGCATAGGCGCTGTATGCATCCAATGCGTACTCCACAAAACCGGTACAAAACACAATATTCGTGTCCGCATGCAGCGCTACCAGCTCTTTTGCCAGCTTCAGTCCATCCATGCCTCGCATCTTGATGTCTAAAAAGGCAACATCCACTTTTTCCGTCTTCGCATATTCAAATCCTGCCTTTGCATTTACGAAGCTGTGAATCTGCGCACCCGACACCGCCTCTGCAACAGCACGCTCCAGTTTCCGCAGCAAAAGCGGTTCATCATCTATCAGCAAAAGATTCATTATACTCCTCCTTTCGGAATGGTAACCGTTACTACCGTGCCGACCCCAACCTCACTTTTCATCTCCAACTTCCCTTCGCAGAGAAGCTCCAGACGTTTTCTGACACTTGCAATACCTACATGCGGTTTGCCGTCTTTCGGCACTTCCGTATCACAGCCCACGCCGTCATCGGAAACTAAGATAACAAAGCAATCCGGCGTTTCCTTTACATCGATTGTCACCGTGCCGCCCTCCTCCTTCGGAGTAATACCATGCTTCACTGCATTTTCCACCAAGGGCTGCAACGTAAGCGGAGGAACGAAAAAATCCATGCAGGTAATATGATACACTATATGCAAATAATCCGAAAATCGAACCTTTTCAATCCCAAGATACGTTTTGGTATGCTCCAACTCTTTCCCAAACGGAATCAGATGGTCATTCCTTAAACTTGACATATTCCCCTGCAGATACCTTGCAAACTGATCTGTCAAATCTGCAGCAAGCTCTGGATTCTCCATGCACAGGCTGCTTATTGAACCAAGTGTGTTATAAATAAAATGCGGCTGAATCTGACTCAGCATGATTTGCATCTGCTTTTCCATCAGTTCCCGGCTTTGCTCAGCCATAATACGGCTTTGCACAACCAGGGTATTGCTTTGTTCTGCCAGTTTTGCTTTCTGATCAGCCAGTTCAATGCTTCGCTCCATCTGAACCACACCATACATCAGCATCAGGTCGAAGAACAGGGCAACATTCCAAATGGCCCAATCCGTAACAAATATGGTAACCGTGCCGGAAAGTAAAAATGCCAAATGAAAACCCAGTAGGGCTATTCGCTGACGAACGGGGATTTTTCTGCGCAGATTCTCCACGATACAATACAGTAACACAGCATATGGATAAATGGCGAAAAAGAGGATCCCCACATTCGCTGCATAGTTGCCGCTACCATCAATCGTGTAGAGAAAGCCCGTCGCAGATGCAATTAGGATATAGAATATATCAAGCGCCGCAAATCCCCATAACAATTTATGGAATCCCGGTCTGCCGCCCGGGAACAATGCATTCTGATAAGAATAAAATACCGGTCCAACAATGGCAACGAGCAAAAAACTCAGCACAATCGTGATATGATTTACCCAAATCAGTCTCCCGCTTCCGTCCAGTATCCAACTAAAATTATCTGTCAAAACACCCAGAAAGCCGATGACAATCAGACACTGAAACAGCAGCGTACTTTTGTCAGGCACACTGCGGTCCATCGCACATGTCAGACAGAGAACACAATAACCGGACATCACAACCACACCGATAATCACATTGACAATGGAAGGGAAAGACATTTGCGGCAGGTTGACTGTGGTGATAATCCCAATCGCAAGCAACAATATCACTACCATACACAGGAATGAAATCCACTGAAAATTTTTCAGATTTCCTTTTTTTCCATGACTCATGTTGCATCCGCCCCTTTCCTCCATATTCAACCATTTTCCTGCAAAATACGACTTGCTTCTTTTGCGGGAATTGGTCTGTAGTAATAAAATCCCTGCAAATAATCACAATCAATCCGTCCAAGTTTCTCTGCCTGCTCCTTCGATTCAATTCCTTCGCAAATCACCTTCAGATTCAGTGAATGCACGAACTGAATCACGCCATTCAAAACAGCGGAGCCTTTTTCTTCCCCAGCCTGATCCACAATACTCTTATCAATCTTTACAATATCAAACGGATAACTGCTGATATCTTTAAACGACGTATAACCGCTTCCAAAATCATCCAGGGAAAGAAGGCAGCCCAGTTTCTTGATTCCGTACATATTTTCCAACATCTGTTCTCCCTTTCGGATAATCGACTCCTCGGTTATCTCAATCACCAGATTTTCATGCGCAAAATCATACTTTGCAAACACCTCTTCCATTTTGCTTAGCAAATCATCCGCTGCGGCAGTTATTCTGGAAAAGTTACAAGACAAAAAATAGGGTTTCCCCATGTCTTTCCATATGACAAGCTGCCTGCAACAGCATTCCAGCATATAAAGATCCAATTCTTCAAACTTCCTTTCTTTTTCCACAAGAGACAGAAATCTGCTCGGTTTCAGCACGCCCCTCTGCGGATGATACCAGCGTATCAAAGCCTCTGCGCCAACAATCCCCTTGTTATCCGGAGTGCAGAAAAACTGAAGAAACATCTGAAACTCATTTTTTTGTATTGCATCCTGTATCTGTCCCCGTAGTGCCCGCTCTTCCATCGCTTTTTCCACAATCGCAGGATTACTTACTGCGTATACTTTTCCGTTTGCTACTGCATTTTTATAGCTCTGTCTTGCATTAAACAAAATCGTTTCCATACTTTTGTCTGAATTCTTCATAAAGTATACGCCACAGTTTGCCCTTAACACACAATCCTTTGCATATTTTTGCGGATATGCGCTGATTTCCTCAGAGACCGTATGTATCCACTTCGTAAACACCTCCTCGTTGCTGCAAAGCAAAAGAACCACAAATCTGCCTCTCTGAATGTGCGCGACAGCGTCTGTCTCACTGCTATGTTTCGAAAGCACGTCTGCCGTATATACTAAAACGTCCCCAATCTCCTGCTCATCAAGTCTTTCCGAAAGACTGTCTGTATCAATTCCAAGATAAACCGCAGCATAGAGCGCCCGTGTACTGTCACTCACGTAATGTTCAAAAAAATGTTCCAGATATTGTTTGTTTCCGATTCCCGTAACCGCATCTGCCATCTTATCGTTTGCCTGCTGAACTGTTTTTTTCCGGTAGATGATAAAAATCACTGCCACAGCCGTTAAAAGGATAAGAAGCAGGAGAGCTATGAAAAGGACATAAACCTTGGGGCTTCTGTGGTGTTCCTGCATAGCGGTCGAAACTGCCACGGATGACACCCACTGCGGCTCGATTTGCTCTAGTGCATCATGGAAAGCATGGATAAGCTCCTCGGACGCAATCGATGTGAATGCAAAACAAACCTGTATGGGTTTCCCGTCTTCCGCAATCTCAAGGATAACCGGACTTTCCCTAAAAAGTTCCGTATTTGACGCGTCATAAAGCATTTCATCTCTGGTGTAACCGGAAACAATCTCCACCTGTTTATTTTTTGCCATACGCATTCTTTCGTCTGTTTCAGAAGGAGCAATATACAAAAACTGATACCCGGTTTTCTCAGACACCTCTTTCAGAATCTCCGGCATAATGCCCTCGTACTGCTTCGTCCCCGTATCATAATACTCTACCGGATAAAAGTCCGGATTTCCCGCCACATACACAGTCTCTGCTTTGGCAGATGCCGGGAAGCCAAAAATCAAACACCCAAGAGCAATGCTAACCGCTGCGAATCGCAAAAGAAAATGCTTCTTTTTCATGACTGTCCATCTCCCGCCTCTGTCTTTCCGCAATTTGCGTCCTGCTCTTTTGGAATCTCATTTTCTGTCAGCATTTGCTCCATCTTTTTACTCTGTTTTTCCAAATCCGCATCCAATTTCCGAAGAAGACCTTGGATATCATCCCGGATAACATCAATCCCCTCACCGAACCGGTTGATTCTCTCCCGTTCGGCGTTGTTTCTAGCCGCATTTTCCTCGCGCATTTGTTTGTCTTCTGCCGCTGCTTTCGCCTGCAATTCTGCCGCAAATGTTTTTGCATCGATAAGCGTATCGGAAATGTGTTTCTGCATTTTTACAAGCTCCAGATTTTCCGCCTCCAGCGCTTCCACGCGCTGTCTCAGTGCCCGCACTTCCTCCGCATGCGCAGCATCTTTTTCAATCATTTTTTGTGAGAACTCTTCGTTCATGTTCGCAATATATGCACACACTCCTGCCTTGTTAAATCCAAAAAAACTACTTTTTAATTCCTTTAATGTACTCATGATAATCCCCTTTTTTCTTAACTCCAGTTTATTTTTTTCCGTTCAATTCTTCCCCAGTTTAGCTTTTTCTTACGGTATCCGATAAATGCGGTCAGCCGCACAAATGCTAAAACAAACCGCAATACTGTAATTTCAAACAGGCACAACAAAAGTGCTTTCATAGTGTCCTGAAATGACACCTTCAAATCAATGGTATGGATTCTTGCCAAAAATGCGGTCATGGAAAGAATCGAGCCAAATACCGCGTAAATACCAAAAAACAAAAGCATAAACGGAACGTTGATTAAATCCACAAAAAAAGCAAGAATCATGGTCAGCACGCCAAACACCTCAATAAACGGAGACAACAGTTCATATAACAGAAAGTAAACGTAAGATACAAATCCGACTACGCCATATTTTAAGTCCGTCATCAGAACTTTGTGCTTCCACATCGTCTGGAACAGCCCCAGATGCCAGCGTTTGCGCTGTTTCATCAAATCGGTCAGCTTTTCAGGCGCCTGTGTCCAGCAGATGGCATCTGTCGCATAACGTATCGCATAAGGAATGGCATTTGACCGGCAAAACTCATGCAGCTTCACCACCAGCTCCATATCCTCTCCCATAGTGCCATGGTCATAACCGCCCGCCGCAATCACCGTTTCTTTTTTAAACAACCCGAACGCCCCAGAGATAATCAGGCTTCCATTAAGCTTATCAAACAGAATCCGTGCAGCCAGAAACGAACGGTCGTATTCCAACACCTGCATACACGCTATAATGTTGTCGGGAAGATTATATTTTTTTACTCTTCCGTAGGCAAGCTCCACATTGTTGGAGAGCCGAACCACACCTCCGACCGCAACCACCGTATCATCCTCTAATACCGGGCGCACGATTTTCTCCAACGAATCAAACTGCAGCACACTGTCTGCATCCATACAAATAAAATAAGGATATTTTGCCGCATTAATCCCCATATTCAGTGCATCCGCCTTGCCTCCGTTCTTTTTTCGAATCAGCGTCAGCGGGACCTTCTGCACCGTCGTTTCATAGATAAACTCTTCCGGCTGACAGGCGACGGATTTGTGAATCGGTCTTCGAATCAGGTGCATGTCAAATGCCTTTATCATCTCCTCGGAAGTCTTATCCTTCGAGCCGTCATCTACCACAATAATCTCAAACAATTTATATTCCAGACAAAGTAAGGATTTGACCGTATCTACGACGGTAATCTCTTCATTGTATGCCGGAACAACGATGGTCACCGGAACATAATAATCATGTAGCAGCACGTTTTTCATTTTTTCTTTCCGCTTTGCATGGTACAGAGACGAAGAGCCTACACATACAGACAAAAACAGGAAAGACGAATACCCAATCAGATAAATCACAAAAAAGATTTCTACGCATTTCAAAAAAACCTTAATTCCATCCATCATACGGCTGCTTTCTCCCCCTTTCGCTCCTCCTCATAAATCTCCTTATGCTCCAGCGTATATTCCAGAATTTCCGCTGCATATCTGTCGTTTCCCGTAAAAATATCTGCCAAGTCAGAATAAGTAAATCCCATACGTTCCAAACTTTGAGCTGCATTCAGCCGCACATACCAATTGAAGCTGTGCAGTGCCTCTTTAAGCACCTCTATTGTTTCTTTTCCCGGATACAGATGAAGAACATCTGCAGCAATTGCCGTATATTCCCATCGGTCTTCCTCTTCCTGACTGCAAAGCTTCAGAAGAAGAGGCATAGCCGGCTCATAATGATACTTTCCAAAATAACGGATACAGGCAAAACGGACTTCATCATCCTGCGTTTCATCTGCAAACAATGTCATCATTTCCTTTTCATAACCGCCGCTTTCAAAACGGATGTAGTTTAACAGTGCAACCTTCATCTCCGCACTCAGTTCCCCAAGCATATTCCAGATTTCCTTTATCAGCCGTTTATGGTCTCCTGCAAATGTCAAAAGTCCATCACAAAGCAGTTTGCCATGGTGGAATTCCCCGCTTTGGTCAATCATTTTGATTGCTTTTGCCACGCAATCCTCGTTTCCCGTGCTGTAAAGCACATGGAGTGCATTTTCCCGGCAGTACAAACTCTTTTCTTGCACAAGCGTCAGCATCGTTTCGGAAATAATATCAATCGGCATATTGGCACTCAATTTATACTTTCCCAGCAAATAAGCGAGATAGGCCATTTTCATCCGGTTTTTCCCCTGAAAATATAGTACCAGATAGATAAAAACGGCTCGATTCTGGGTAAGATACGTTTTCGTTCCCTCCGAATGCTCTGCACAAAATACATCAATGTTCTCATCAAAGGTCAGAAGATTCCCGGTGTATCTCAACTTTTTCTGTAAATACCGTTTGTGTTTTTCTGAAACCATTTCACCGGATTGTATTTTCTCCATCTCCTTACGCATCTGCACTGCCAAATCGGAATTGCGATGATTCAGCTTTTCTTCCCGGTGCTTGAAAACAAACACGCAAACACAATTAAACACAATCATGCTGGCGCAAATCGCCATGTAAGCGTATATCAGAACTTCCACATTCATACTCTCACCCCATCCAATATTCCTGTAAAATGTAATATGAACTTTTCAGTCGTTCATGATAGGTCACTTTATTTCCCCAGCCCTTTAAGGGCAACTCTCCAAGAGGAATCCTCTCTCCGTCCAAAGTTTCATAAGACGCCACACCCACATACATGGAATCAATCTGAATATATTCTACGCCAAAATTTTCGTCATAATAATCATCATGAATTTCCATCCGTGACGGGTCCGCAAAATTTAAAATCTGCCATGGGAGTTTCAATTCAATGGAATCACCTTCACAGATGAAATCTGCCAGAGAATTAAAATCCTTGGACTTTGGATTTGCATTGCCGTACGTCAAAAGTCCGGTTTCGAACACCTCTGCCTTTGCACTCAGGTCATTCTGCATTAGGACCGTCGCTGTCTGAAGAATCATATTTATATCCATAAACTCCGGCGAATCCTCATCCGGCGGGTTCTCATAAGCATCTTTATCGTGGGTTTCGTGATAATAATTCGCCCGCAACGCTTCGTACCTCTCCTGTACCTGAATGCGGCTGTCTGTCTTCCCGTTTATTGTAATCAAAAAATCCACCGGTCGTTCAAATTTCAAGTCATAATTGGAGCAATAATTGCTGCCCGTTTTCGGCGTGGTATCAATGGGGATATAAATCGTATCCTGTTCAAAGTCAAGCCCCGGCTTTTGTACCATGAAATACATAAACTTCTCATCATATTTCATGGAAAGCGTCATGCCATCATTTTCTAAAATAATGTCCTCCTCGCTCCATTCTGAGACATCCCCATCCACATAACAGACCGACTCCTCTCTCCCCGGGTCAAAGGACAAAAGCCCGAAATACTGCTCATTCGTCTGGTAATCGCTCCAATAAGGTGTTCTTTTCAAATCTACAGAATACATCGTATTCCATGTTCGTTTAAACCATTCATCCTGCCATGAAAATACGGCGCCTCCGGCACATCCTGCAGACATAATATCCTCGAAACAGGACACCAGCGCTGCTCCCTGCTCATGCTCTGCCATATTTCCCTGATTTCGTCCGGTATTCATATCCCTCTGTGCCATTCCACGCCCTGTGGATACCCCGAATTCTGAAATCACGACCGGCATAGTGTGATGCGCTGTCAACATGGACAAATATGCTCTGTATGTATTCAGATTGCCCTCATCTGTGACAAAGGCTTCTATATCTTCTATTCCAAACTGTGTCCAATCCTCCACATAGGAAAGGTAATCCGGATAATACGGATACACATGGTAGGATGCAAATTGTCCCGAAAGAAACTTTTCTGTGGTTCTGATATGCTCCACATCCACTTTTGCACATTTCATAAAAAAGTATGCCACATCTTCCGGATAGTCGAACGGGTCTGTGGTCGGCCAGTTGGAGAACGCCACCAGTTTCTGTACTTTATAGCGTTCGCTCTCATATGCAATCATTTTCTCCCCCACTTCGGCAAGCACGGCCTCGAAAGGCGTTGCATCTTCTGTGGTGTACATATATTCTCCTTGGAAGCTGTTTCTTTCCGGATATTTGTCATCGGTGTAAACGACAGTCACATCCTCCCACTCCACGCCTATGATATATCCAATCACCCACTCAGAGACATCTTTTCGATAAAATCCGGAGCCGGTGCCTCTGCCAAGTCCCACTTTACGGTTGCCGTGGAGAATATCCACGACGGTCCGGCAGTCTGTGATAAGCGTTTCGCGAAAATCGTCGTCGTATGCGTCCCGGTGGGAGTTCTGTGTGTAATCATTGACCCAGACCCCGTGAATTAAATATAAGGGATCCGGATTGTCTTTGTTGTATTTATAAAAAGCATTATAAAAGTCATCCGACAAAATCGTATAAACACGGATGGTATTAGCACCCAATTCTTTGATTTCCTGAAACCATCTAAGGTACGTTTCTTCACTTACCGCATAGTCCGTTGCCCATTTCCCCGGCTCGCCGGAGCCCATGTTCACACCTTTTATCACGAACTCTTCCTTCTCCCCGTCGGAAAGCATATAAATCTTATCTTCATCCACCGTCATAAAGGTGGAAACCGTTTCGTCCGGATGAAAATCAATATACCAGCCCAGCCTGTAATATGCATAATCAAAACACAGATACAAAGCGAGCAGACTGGCAACTGTTATGATAAACTTTTTCATTCACAAACCTCCATATCAGTTTGCATTTTCATTAAATTTCTTAATTTTTGACTCTGCAGAGTACTGACGCAGTATCTCTATATTTTCATCCATCCACGCAAGGCGCACCGTCAAGAATTTTTTCATATACTCCACTGCTTCCGCATGGGAATGCGGATTTCTGGAAGACGGTTTCAACAAGTCGTAGTCATCCGCAAACGAATAACCCCATTTCTCAAAGTTTCTTTCGATTGCCGGTCCAAGATAGTCCGTCACATCATCGATGTATTGGAACAAATATTCCTCGCTCAATTCTTTTTTCCGAAGTTCCCGGTACCGCTCAATAATCCGGTCCGTGAAATCCTCATCCTTCATCAGCATGAAATACCAGAGGTCTGACTGCATTTCGAAATGATTCGGCGTAATCATGGACTCCTGATAATTATCGCACGCAGAGTTAAAATCCCAGATGCACATTTTAAACAATCCGTTCACATCTTTATAAATATAGGTAGAAAGCCATCCGGCATCATAGTTGCAGGTCACTTCGTTGAGAATAAAATAATCTACGAAAGAGTCTACATCTATCAGCTTCGTATACCCATACGTTTCATTATCGAAATCATACGAGTACAAGGCTTTTTCAAAATCCGAAAAATCCTGCCGGATTCCATTGGCAATTTCAGATGTCAGATTCGAAGTGCCGGGGTAAATGATTTCCAGTGCATTCTTCGTACGCATCGCATACGTCGTAAACGTCTGCGCATGTGCCAGTGGATTATCCTCCACCTTTTCCGGTCTGTCCAGCCGCAAAAGATACCCGCTAAAGGTTTGGTTCTTGGCGTCCACTTCCAGATGGAGTCTGGCTCCGTCATCTCCCTTGGTAATGGTTTCTGTCAGCACATAAACCCCCATATATTCTCCGTCCAGAACCATCTCACAGAACCGTACATTCGGTGCATAGTCCATAATCTCACCTGCAATGTTATACCACATATAATTGCGCATCAATGTTTTATCCAGATAGGGCCCATGCAGTGCCCACTCATGATGGGCATCCATACCTAAAAGCGGCAGAGGATTGTTCTCTCCGTCTTCGGTAGTAAGGCGGATTGCATAATTCTTTTTATCAAAGGTTCTGGAAGTATTCCCACGGATTCGAATACGCATATCGCTTGTATACACCGGTTCATCCGTAATATGATTATTCGCCGTCTCACTGTCCACCACACTGATTTTTGCGGGGATGGTTTTTTCTCCGTCCGCTGCAGTTGTATATCCGGTCACCACCTCATTTTCATCATAGATGACGTCTCCCGGTATTTCCCGGTTTCCTGTATCAATTACAAGTAAAGGCAGGTGGGTACAGAAACTCTCATCCCCATGCGAACACTCCGTTTTTTCCTCCGCTTCCAGGTGCTGATGTACTCTCCCGGTGTTGTCTGCAAACGCTAACGGTGCACATAACGACACAATGAGAATACAAACACACATAATAAGACCCAAAATCTTGTATTTCATATGTACTGCACCGTCCTTTCTATCACTCAGGGCACTCCCTGTTTCCTTATTAGCTGCTTACTTCATCATTCTGCGCAACAAGATTCACATATTCAATATTTCCTATCTCATACAAAGCGTCCGTAATGGACTTTTCCTGTTTTCTGTTTTTTTCCAATATCTTTCTGGATAATTCATAAATAAATTCAATGGAATTTTCTCCCGAGTTTTTCACTCTCATATTTGCTTTCCCGGAAAAATACCGGAATACCACCGCTTCTATTTTCGATTCATCATGGCGAGAGCCACGGATAATTAAAAGCATCCGATTGTCGTTTTTAATCAGTCCAAAAAGGAGCAGAATCAGAAACACAACCGCACTTCCCACAGAAGCCACCAGATAATCCCCCACACCGCAACAGATACCCACGATAATACACCAGAAAATATATGCCGTATCCCGGGAATCCTTAATCGCCGTACGGAAACGGACAATAGACAAAGCGCCGACCATACCAAGTGACAGGGCAATGTTGTTTCCAATCACCGTCATAACCGTCCCGGTAAGCACCGTAAGTACCACCAATGTAACGTTAAATTTCCGACTGTAAATCGTACTCCTGTGCGAGATATGATAGGAAAGAAAAATAAAAATTCCCAGCACCGCAGCAACTAACACATTTGCTACGATATGCTCCCATGTCAAATCTCCCTGATTTTGCAATAAATTATAAATCTGCTGTTTCATATCTCGAAAACTCCTTCTTTTTCTTTCTTCTAAGAGGAATAGCTTTGCTGCCTTGCCAGACAGTACTTGCTTACGGAAAGCTGATTCTTATCCACAATTTGAAGCAAATCCTGAATGTAAGAGAGCAAAAAGCCATTGTATTTCACTTCCAGAATTACCTGAAACTTATCTAGGACAGGGTACATAAATAGCTGTTCTGAGAAAAGCTCAGAGCTGGCCTCGTTCGCAATAATATTGTTGTCAAACGTAACACGAATTTTATTCTCTTTTGCCACGAATGCTTTTCGATTGTACTGCACAATCGTCTTTGGACGGTAGACATACATCTGCAGGATGCCGTAACACTCTGCCGCAAGCGGCTCCGGATACTTCAGAAGTCCGTCATAATATCCTTCTGTCATCCGTACCGCATCCTCCCTGCTGATGCGAAGGGAGCGCTTCAACTGACTGTTTCCTTCTTTTTGCTTGATTTCGAGCATGGCAAAATCTGCTTTCGGGTCGTATATGCGAAGCCTGATTTTCCGCCGCATTTCTACCCCATCCTCTTTTTCATAAAAATCCCGGTCGTAAACCGAATCAAAATAGAGAGAACGAATACAGTAGCCATGCGTTCCGTTGTGACTGTCTTGAATCATATAGTTCTCCAGAAAAGCACTGTATTTTAAGAATTCTTCGATTGTAAGCAGATATTTTTTTTCTGTTCTTAAAACTGTGTTCATCCGTTTTCCTCTTTTTCAAAAAAAATACCGCAACACCTTTCATTGTGTTACGGCAACTGGCTGACTTAACATAAGTCCCTATAGCTTTGCGTCACTGCTTCGCAGCAGTTTTGCTCAGTTCGTTTTTTCTTTCATTTTATGCAGGAAAGCTTGTTTTGTCAATAATTTTTCAATAATTTTACAATACCCCCCCCAGACCGTCCGAAAACCTCATTTTTGAGCATAAAATTAGCCCCTTTCTTTCTATGTGTCATTGAAAACTGAATAAAACACACATATTGAAAGAAAAGGAGCTTATGCTGTTGCCATAAGCTGCATCATTTTCTCAAATCCCAAAAGGTTTTTAGCTCTCTCCATATTATATCCAAGGCAAAAGAGCGCAAACTCCCCGGTCACCTTTCGCAGTCCTTTCAAAAGAAAGTAGGTGGCTCCCATCGCTCTTTTTATCGTTCCAAACGGATGCTCTGACAGGCACATCCTCTGGGACATTTTCTCAAAACTTGGTTTCAGTAAAAACTTTACAACCTTTACTTTCTCAAAGTGACCTTTTACAGCCTGCTTTGCATTTTCACATTCCTTTCCCTCTGCTTTCAACCACTCTTTGCATGGCTTCTCCAGAGTATCTTTTGTAAAATCAATCTCTTTCCATTCACCCTTCCCTTTGTAGCACTTGTTCCTGTTCCTGCAGTGTTTACAGGCATTTTTATTGGCATAGCGGATATTCCCATTTTTCTTGATACATTTTTGTCTCAAGACTTTTCCCTCCGGACAATAAACCAAGTTTCTTTCCGGGTCTCTGACAAAATATCCCTCCTTCGCCCGCGCCAGCATCTCCTCCGGCGTTCCATATATAGCTTCGGATTTTTCAATATCTTCCAGATCCTCCTTCACTTTCCGGCGGACCTCTTTTACTTCCATATCAGAAATAACATCTTTATATGCCTCTGGTATTTTCCCTGCATGAAGACTCTTTTTCAACTCTTCCGGTTTTGTACTGGTTATATCTGCTTCCGCTTCCTCATATGATATTTCCAGTTCATATCCGTCTTTGCCGTCATCCAGTATGACATGTGGAATCATGCCATTCTCCAGGCATTTGATCATGTCTTCCTCATTTTCATAACCTTTATCGGCCACAACTTCAAGTATCTCATCTTGCGTCTCTTCCCGGATTTCTTCCATTGTCGGGTTCAGCATCCCATGGTCAGTGACCTGATTGGTCATTTTAAAATTTCTGATCAGATGTGTTTCAGAATCTACCGCTGTCTGCGGATTGTATGCCACGGCAAAACCATTCTTATTTTTCATCAGTCTTGCGTCTGCATCCGTCAGAGATAGTTGTGAAGCACCAGTTTCCTCCATCAGCTTCTGATAGGATTCATATCTCGCCAGACGCTCCTGTGCTTCTTTAAGCTTTGCTTCAACCACTTCTCTGGTCAGCTTCTCCGGTATTTCCTCAAGTCCTTCCTGTTCATCCATTTCTTTCAGGATTCTTAGATACTCGTCTGTATGAGCATTCAGCCATTTGATCCTGTCATCCAGCTTATTTTTAGTGAAATTACTGTCCTTGGAATTGTTCGCCAGGAACTTGCTTCCATCAACAGAAGAAAATCCCCACTCTACCGCTCCGGAAATCCTGCGGTTAAATTCGTGAAAGATATCTTTCAGGCTATCAATGTTATCTTTCCGAAAATCAGAAATCGTACGGAAGTCCGGTTCCACGCCTCCAAGCATCCATTTTACTTCAAGATTGACTTTACAGCTTTCAGCCAGTTTACGTGAGGACCGGATACCTTTACGGTTACCATATATATACAACTTATACATTCCTTTCGGATCATACGCTGGTCTGCCTTCTTTCGCTGCTTCTTTTACTTCATATTTCGTTAGATCAAGGCTGTTTACAAAAGCATCAATAAGTCTGGCGATGCTTTCCGGATCCACAAAAGAATCCCATGAACACATCATCATCTGATTGCGGTTAAAAGTTGAAACGTATGGCATAATCCGTCACCTCTTAATACAGTACTTTTCTGTAATCATTATACTATATTTCTGGTTGGAAATCTTGATTTTCTGTGTGCTTTATTCAGTTTTCAATGTACAAATATTTATGTCAAACACCCTTTCACAGGTGATTCAACCTTATGGTTAACTATTACATGACTATTCTAGTTTTCGGACAGTCTCCCCCGAATTTTCTTGACCCGCGCTCTCTTTTTGCATATAATCGTAGATAAATAAACTACTTACGGAGGAAATGACCATGACATCTAAGACAAGACTTTCAAAAGCAGCTATTATTTCCTATGCAACTGTATCATTATTATTTCTTGCATTTTTTATATATATGGCACTTTTTGAACATGTGTCTGTCTACTCAGAAAGAGAGACACGTACCTGCACCGCGATAGAAGACTATTCCGTGGAAGAAATAAAGGACCTCGAAGCCCCTGTGGGGATTCGGAAAGAATATCGCTTTACACTGGAACAGCTGGGAACCAATGAAAATAGTCTGGGATTTTATCTGGTGCATCATTATGCAGAGGTTTATTTTGATGACGAGCTGATGTACCGTCTGGAGCCAAGTTCCCAAAACCGCTTGAGCCGCGGAGTCAGCAACAACTGGGTCATTCTTCCGGTTTATCCGGAAGACAGCGGAACGAAAGTGCGGGTCGTCGTTACCCCAATTTATGAGAGTGTGGTGAACCGTGACATTGAATTTCAACTCGGCTCTCATATGATGATTTTCATGAATCAACTGAAAATGGATTTTCCTCAGTTGTTCCTTGCGGTTCTGTGTATCCTAATCGGAACTCTCATTATGACGGTACAACTGATTTTGATTTCCATTCGGAAATTCAGAGTTTGGGATATGTTCTATTTGGGGAATTTTACGCTGCTGCTTGGTCTCTGGAAAATTGCAGACACCCGGTTTTCGCCATTTTTGTTTCCAAACAGTTCCCTTGTTTTGGGCTACCTTGCAATTGGAGTCCTGTTTTTGTGCCCCATTCCATTTTTGATGTTTTTAAAGGAATGGTTTCACGATGCGAAGATTACACCGATTCTGGTTACTTCTCTTTGCGCAGCGGGAATATCTGCATTTGCCCTTTTTTGTCAGGCATTTGGGTTTGCAGAATTTAAAGAAACCTTGGTACTATGCCATATTGTAATTATTATTTCCATACTTCTGGCATTGTCATTTTCCCTTTCAGGAAAATGGAACCGAAAAAAAGGCATGCAGAACAATGGTCTGAAACTTTTGATGATTCTGGCTCTGATTACAGGGGTCATTTCGGATTTGGTTAAGTATTATATCAGCGGAACTTCCGCAGGCATTATTTATACAATTGCAGCCTTTTTAATCTGCATTGTCATTCTGTTTATTACGAATCTTCTGGACATCAACCGAAGAGGATATACGGATGCACAGACCGGACTTTTTAATCGAAACCGTTGGGACGAGCTTATGAAGGTCAACGCTCCCACAGATGACACGGTCGGAATCATGATGCTGGATTTGAACCGTCTAAAATACATAAACGATACCATGGGACATGAAGCCGGAGATAAGATGATATATAACTTCTCCAATATCCTACGCAATTCCATTTCCCACAGCAATACGATTTGCCGTTGGGGCGGAGATGAATTTGCAGTTATGATTATGGATGCAGACAAAGAAAAGATGGAGACCTGCCTCTCGGAAATCTCACAGGCAACTGAAGCCTACAACGCCTCCGGCGCAAAACCGGAAATCTTTTACGCGGCAGGCTATGCCCTGTCCTCGGAATTTCCAAAGCATAGTCTGGAGGAGCTTCTCTGGGTGGCAGATAAACGGATGTATCTTGACAAAAAACGGTGGTATAGTAATTCAAAGCAGCGAGGGTAACACCCCGCTGTTTTTAATCTTTCAAAATAAAACTATCAAAAATGAATAAATCAAACTGCGATTTCGCTCTTTCATACTCCTCTCGGTTTTTGATTGTCCATGCTACCGACAATGCACCAAGTCTGCGACATATCCGTCTGGAAACATTCTTCGCATCCTTATGACAGTACGCAATAAAATCCGGTCTTGTAAGAAAATTAGAGAGCAGATAGGAACCAACCATGCAATACCATTCTGTTCTCCCCTCCTTAACATAATCCTCGCCAAGCTGTCCACGCATCACATCGGGACGATTCTGACGATACCACTTAAGTGCAAGCGGATGAAAGGATTCAATGCAATATGGTCCTATGTAATCTTTCAAGAGAGCATTTCCAAGCTCACACACCTTTTCATCCGGTCGGTCCATTTTATACTCAATAATCAGCGGAACTTTCCCACCGACTGTTTTCAGTACTTCTGCAAATGTCGGAATGGTCTGGTCGGAGTGAAAAAGTTTCATCCTCCGCAATTCCTCCAGCGTATACTCCCATACTTTTCCGTCTACTGCGCAAGCTCTTTTTAAATCGGCATCATGAAATACAACGGGGATATTGTCCTTGCTGAGCTGTACATCAAACTCGATTCCATACCCTGCATCCACCGCCTTTCGAATCGCCCGCAGGGAATTCTCCGGTGCATCTTTTGCATTGTCGAATAAGCCCCTATGCGCATAGTGTACTCCTAAAAAGGCAGTTCGGTCCGGTTTGTGAAAGATTCTCGGACAGACCATGTAAAGATAAACCATGGCAAGCACGAAAATCACCACTAAAACAATGCATAAAATCTTCATCAAAAATCACTATCCTTTTCTTCTTTTGTACTGTAGCACCATCACAGCGTGCGCACCCATTTTTAAGGAAAGTTTTCCATCCGTAACCAGATATTTTCCTTCCTTTACATTATATCCATCCTCATAGGAATAAAGTAGCCTTGTCATCGTACCATTCATCGGTACATCCACTCTCCAGACAGGTACCCTCACTCCTGCCGGCTCACCTCCGGCATTGACTACCACAACCACCGTTTCGCTGTCATCAAAGCGTCCGTACATCAGAACCGTCCCCTCTCCTCCGAGGATTTCCAAAGAGCCAAATCTTAGTGCCGTGCTGTCTTTATGAATCCGAATTGCTTCTTTGTGGAAAGCAAGCAGGGAATGGTTCTCATGCCCCCATGGGTATGTACGGCGATTATCCGGGTCGGTAAATCCTACTACTCCCGCTTCATCTCCGTAATATACGGTAGGTGCTCCAATCCATGTCATCTGCATAACGACCGCCTGACGCATGACTGCTTCGTTCGTAAACTGACCTGCCGCATCATACCCCAGAGCCTGTACTCTCCCTACCATATGGTTTGTTCTCGTAAGGAATCTGGAATGGTCATGGTTGGACAATTCGTTCATGGAAGTCAAAAGAGAAGGTGCCATCAAATAGATCATATGATGCTTAATCGCCCCGATAAAACAATCCACATTGCCGCACAAATCCGGGCGGTATTCATCACTATGCTTCTCCATTCCGGTCAAATACCAGGTAAGCGGCTCCATAAATGCGTCATAATTCATAACAGAGTCCCATTCATCGCCCTTCAGCCACTCTCTCGCATCCCCATAATGCTCCGCCAGAATAAATGCATTGGGATTCGCCTGCTTGACTGCCTTACGGAATTTTTTCCAAAACTGATGGTTGTACTCCTGACTGTAGCCGAGGTCGGCCGCAACGTCCAGCCGCCATCCGTCCACATTGTAAGGCGGAGAAACCCACTTCTTCCCAATCTCCAAAATATAATTTTCCAGTTTCTCAGAGCCCTCATAGTTCAGCTTCGGCAACGTATCATGCCCCCACCAGCCATCATAACTCCCATTGCAGGGCCACCTGTCCGGCTCGTTTGCGTGAAACTTGAAGAAACTGCGATAAGGGCTGTCCGCAGAAACATAGGCTCCGGGTTCATAACCCTGACCCGCATCATAAATCTGTTCCCGATCCATCCATTTATTGAAAGAACCGCAGTGATTGAACACACCGTCCAGAATCACCTTCATCCCACGCTTATGCATTTCCTCCACTAAACGGATAAAAAGCCGGTTGCTCGCTTCCAGGTTTTCTTTATTTGTCACGCGCTGCCTGTACTTGGTTGCATTACGGTTTTCCCTCTGCCCTTCCTGAAGCACCTCACCGCCATCCTTCACGATTTTCCCATAGTGTGGGTCAATATAATCATAATCCTGAATATCATACTTGTGATTAGAAGGGGAAACAAACAGCGGATTAAAATAGATGACCTCGATTCCCAGGTCCTGAAGATAGTCCAGTTTATCCAAAACCCCTTGCAAATCTCCGCCATAGAACTCGCGGACTCCCATAAACTCCGGATTTTTACTCCAATCTGCGACACGGGTGCAGGGTTCTCCTATATAGATATATTCCCCGGTTTCCACATCATTTGTTTTGTCCCCATTATAAAAACGGTCTACAAAAATCTGATACATCACAGCGCCTTTTGCCCAATCCGGTGTAGAAAACCCCGGTCGAATCATAAACGCATATTCGTCTATCATCCTGTCACTGACGCCATATCGGTTGTAATAACAGACCTCATTTCCTCCGTCAACTTCGAAACAATACCGGAGCGGTTCTTCCCCCAGTTTCCATGACAGCTCATAATAGTCAAATTCTCCTTTTGTGTACGCTTTTCGCATCACAAAACCATCTGTCCCTGCAATGACCCGTACAAAGTCTACATCATTTTTCGCTGTGCGAAAACGCAGCGTCACTGTTTCATGCTCCTTCGGTTCAGCCGGAGTCACAAAATTTTCGGTTCCGTCACTAAACAATGCTTCCCTTTTCATAAAATAATGCCTCAAATTCCTCGCTTGTTATTTTTTCCTTTTCCAGTAATAAGTTCGCGCAGGCTTCTAACACAGAATGATGCTCCTCAATAATCGCCTTCGCTTTTGTATAACACTCATCAATAATTCGTTTGATTTCCTTATCAATCTTGCCTGCAACCTCTTCCCCATATCCTCGGGAGGTGTGTCCGAAATCTCTTCCTACAAACACTTCTTCACTGTCATGATCATAATTAATCAATCCCAGTTCCTCAGACATTCCAAACTTCATCACCATGGATTTGGCAAGTGCAGTTGCCTGCTTGATATCCTGAGATGCCCCGGTCGTAATATCATCAAACACCAATTCCTCTGCAACACGACCGCCAAGCGCCACCGTAATCTCCTGCAGCATCTTGCCTCTGGTATTAAACATCTCATCCTTTTCCGGAAGCGGCATCGTATAACCGGCAGCTCCCATTCCGGTCGGAATAATGGAAATCGTATAGACCGGTCCCACATCCGGAAGTACATGGAATAAAATCGCATGTCCCGCCTCGTGGTATGCCGTAATCTTTTTCTCTTTTTCCGAAACCACCCTGCTTTTCTTTTCTGCACCGATTCCCACTTTTACGAAAGAGCGCTGAATGTCTTTCTGCTGAATAAAGCCACGGTTCTCCTTTGCTGCCAGAATCGCAGCCTCATTGAGAAGATTCTCCAAATCTGCTCCCGTAAAGCCTGCCGTAGTCTGCGCAATCTGAGCCAAGTCCACGTCATCTCCCAAAGGTTTCCCCTTAGCGTGCACTTCCAGAATCTCTTTTCTGCCCTGCACATCCGGTCTCCCTACGGAAACCTTGCGGTCAAATCGTCCCGGTCTTAAAATAGCCGGGTCCAGAATATCCACACGGTTCGTTGCCGCCATCACGATAATCCCTGTATTTGCGCTGAATCCGTCCATCTCTACAAGGAGCTGGTTCAGCGTCTGCTCTCTTTCGTCGTGACCGCCGCCAAGCCCTGTTCCGCGTCGTCTTGCCACTGCATCAATCTCATCGATAAAAATAATACAAGGTGCATGTTTCTTTGCATCTTCAAACAAATCTCTGACCCGCGATGCCCCGACACCGACAAACATCTCCACAAAATCAGAACCGGAAATGGTGAAAAAGGGTACGCCTGCTTCTCCTGCCACCGCCTTTGCAAGCAGCGTCTTTCCGGTTCCCGGAGGCCCTACCAAAAGAACTCCTTTTGGGATTCTGGCACCTACATTGATATACTTCGCAGGATTCCGAAGAAAATCTACAATCTCGTCCAATTCCTCTTTTTCCTCTGCAAGTCCCGCCACTTTATCAAACGTAATATGCTTGTCCGACGGGTTTGACATTCTGGCACGGTTTCGTCCAAAATTCATGGCCTTTGCATTGGCGCCGCCCTGCCTGTTCATCATAAAAAACAGCAGTACAACCACACCCATCATCAGAAGCGTCGGAACCAGTGTGGTCATCACCCAGGACTGCTCTTTTACAGCTTCCAGTGTGATATCCGTCACCCCGGCTTCACGCAGCACCTGCTGCACTTCATTTACATCCGATACATTCAGATATTCCTTACCCTTCTTCTCTTTCAAAGTAATCTCCAGCGTCCCGGTTGGAACCGTTTTTTGCTCGATTACTACAGCTGTCACCTGTCCCTGTTCCACTGCCTGGAGAAATTCGTCATACGTATACGACTCCGTCTTCAACGACATCTGAATCAAAAACCAGTATACAAACAAGACGACTGCAAAAATCAGAAAATATGAGGCGCCTCCGAATGCTTTCTTTTTCTTATCCAATTGTTTACTCCTTCCTACTCTACCCCTTCTACAACACCGATGTATGGCAGATTTCTATATTTTTGTGCATAATCCAGTCCATATCCCACAACAAACTCGTCCGGAATCTGAAATCCAATATAATCTACCGTGATGTCCTTGACACGTCTCTCCGGTTTATCCAACAACGTGCAAAGCTTCAAACTTTTTGGATTTCTCTTCTCAAGCACATCCATCAGATAGTACAATGTCCTTCCGGAATCAATGATATCCTCTACAATGATAACATCCTTTCCTTCCAGTGTTTCGTCTAAATCCTTGGAAATCTTCACGATACCGCTTGAGGACGTGCCATCCCCATAGCTGCTCACACACATAAAATCCATAGATACCGGGACTGTAATCCGTTTTGCAAGCTCACACATAAAGAACACGCCGCCTTTTAAAATACAAATCAAATGCACCTGTTTTCCTGCATAATCTTCGCTGATTTGTCTGCCCAGCTCTTCGATTCTCGCATCTACATCCTTCTCTGACACTAATACTTTAATTGTCTCTGCCATAACGTTCTCCTTTGTCTATTCGTATCTCTAATATCTGTTTCGTATCCGCTTTTACCTGATACACCGGGTTGGCCCGATACCCTACAATCCATAAAATATGGTTTCCGTCTGCCACAAGCAAAATATCATCCCGCTGCTTGCTCGGAATCTTTTCATTTATAAAAAATGTCTTCAGTTTCTGGGTTCCTCCATTCGGATGAATGGTAATATAATCTCCCGGCTGTCTTGTCCGAATACATACCTCACGGGCTATTATATCATAATCAAACCGCTTCGTGTTACTTTTTTGCAAGTGATTCGATTTTGCCTCCTCATTTTCCAGAAGACGGCACTCTATCTCCCAGTTATCCCAATTCATTTTTTGTACTTTCCCGTCTGCAAAAGAAATCTTCCGCTCAAATCCTTGTTCTTTTAAAGGATATTCCGTTTTCTCCAGCACACAAATTCCGTCATAAATACGCTGTCCTTCCATTTTATAGGGCAAATCCACTCTTTTTCCCACCTGCTTGTTGAAAAGTGACCTTAACGCTTCCAGGTGAACCGCCTCAATATCTTTTTCCCTTCCGGAAATTGAAACAAGAACCTTTCGCAGCAAAAACGGCTTTAAAACATCGGGAACGGTCTGAAAAACCTCCCCAGACAGAATATAACCCATTTCCGCCTGTTTTACACAACGTTTAAAATAGAATTCCACCTGTCCGTCCAAGTATTCCTGAATCTCCCGTAATCGTTCTGCCGCTTGGCTCATATGGGAAACGACGCGCAGGTTCACTTTCTCTTCCATATAAGGAATCACATGATTGCGAATCCGGTTTCTGGTGTAGTCATCTCCCCCATTCGTCACATCGGTACAATAGGCTATCCCCCGCTCCTTTAAATACTGCTCAATCTCCCTCCGTTCCAGACATAACAGCGGACGAATCATCTTTCCGGCAACCGGCCGGATGCCGCCAAGACCCCTAAGACCGGTCCCTCTGGCAAGATTCATAAGAAATGTCTCCGCATTATCATTTTTATGATGGGCAAGCGCAATCCTGGTTCCCTGATACACTTCCATCGTGCGCAAAAAACACTCCCTGCGAATCTCACGGCCTGCTTCCTCCGTAGATTGTCTCCTCGCTTTCGCAATCGCATCTATATCCTCCTGGTAACAAATACAGGGAAGATGATGCTCTCTGCAAATCTGTTTTACATATGCTTCATCTGCATCCGCCTGTTCCCCCCGGAGTCCATGATTGACATGGACGACAATGATTTCAAATGGAATCCGCGTTTGCAGCTCTAAAAGTACAAAAAGAAGGCATATAGAGTCTGCTCCTCCGGATACGCCTGTAATAACCTTATCCCCTTCTTCTATCATGTGCCATTTTTCTACGAATGCTTTTACCTTTTCCAGCATAATACCATTTTCCTTTGTAAAGTTATCTCCATTCTATCTCAATTTTTTTTCATTTTCAAGACTCCAGATTCCCACCGCCAAAACGGTCATATCATCTAAAGGCACTTCTCCCGAGCACTCCATCACCTGTTCCAGCACATGCTGGGCAATCTCCCTCGGATTTGTCTTCTGCGTGCCTTCTATAATCATCTTCATCAAAAGTTCCTGTTCCCCGGTAGGAAGTGCATCCATGACTCCGTCTGTCACCATAATCACAATATCACCATCCTCCAGTGTCCTTGTCTCCTCGTCCGGTTCCATCTTTGAAACTACACCAATCGGAAGACTGGTAGATTTGATACATTCCACTCGGTCTGACCGTTTGATAAATGTCATGGAGGCGCCTGCTTTCATAAGCTCACATTTCCCATTATACAAGTCAAACACGCACATATCAATGGTAGAAAACCGAACCTCTTCCCGTCCGAGCACCAGCGCCGTATTCATCATCTGGAGTGCAGTCTCCTTCGGAAATCCTGCATTTAAGAGTTCCTCCAAAAGCTCCACCACCATCGTGCTCTCGCGGTACGCCGTCTCCCCGGCACCCATGCCGTCCGACAAAATCACACCCTGCCGTCCTCCCGGCAAATCCAGCATGGAAAAACTGTCTCCGGAAACCTTTCTACAGCCTTTTCCAATCCGCGCCACACCCTGCAGAGTGTGGTACTTTGCTCCTTCTACACACGTAATCGTGCAATACTCCGAGCCCAGCACCGGTCTTTCTTCCCTTCCTAAAACCATATTTCTTCCACAACACTCCGAAATAATCTGTGCCAGTTCTTTTGTCGTAATACATTGTCCCTTTTTCGCCTTTGTCGTCACGTGGATTTCATAGCGGCCGTCCTCTGTCACGAAAAATACTGTCGTCAGGGTTTTTAAACCAAGCTTAGAGAGCCTCCCTTTTATCTTTTTTTCCAGATGCTCGTCCGCAAAAATACCGGCATCCAGTTCTCTGGTTGCATGCTGTATCATTTGTGCAAACGAATCCAACTGCACCGCGCACCCCTCCCGGCTCTTGGCCATCTTCTGATTCCACAGCATCGTCTGTTTTTCATTTTTATATACTTCAACCGCACTGCGAAGGAACTTGGGCGCCTGTACACAATTTTTTTGTGTCTTTCGCTTGATTTCTACATTTAACTCAGTCCCACAGTCCTCTACGGCCTGAAAAATATCCCGCACCAATCCGTAGGTGTGCATGCGTTCCCTGTTTAGGCAAAGCTCTCTGTTTCCGCACTCCGCACATACTTTTCCACACACCCGCTCGCACATGCTTTTCAATTCCTCTTCTGAAAAAAAAGATTTCTTCTCTTCTAAATCCAGAAATACTCTGGACAATTTCCCCAACGAATTTACAAATTTATCAATCTGAATCACGTAAGGATTCATTTCCAAGTCTTTCATCTCTTCCTCCCACACCATTTGCAATCTAAAAATAGCTTTAGGAAACCCTTTCCTAAAGCTATCATTTGTATCATGTCTTCACTTTTTACTTGTCTAAGGCTCTGCCTGAAACAAAATCTCATTCGGATTAACCAATCCCAGCTTCTCTTTTGCTACGTCCTCCACATACTCATCTGTACCGACGTACTCCTTCAACGCCTCAATCTCTTCGCCGCGTGCCTTCTGTTCTTCTAATTGTGTCTCCAGCTCTGCCTGCTGTGCCTTATACCTTTCATTCTTTTCCCGAAGCGACATGCTGCCAACTGCCAATACTACTGCCAGCATCACAATCACGCCGGAAATCCCAAGCACACTTATCTTGTGCTGCAAAATGCGGTTCTTTCCTTGTGCACTGTGTTTTCTTTTTCTCCTGCTTCCCATATGTAATTCACCCTTTATTTTATACTCACCTATGTAACCCTATTTTACCGCTTTTTCTTTCTTTTATCAATCACTTTTTTCACAAGTTTTTGCGCAAACCGAATCGTCACACCGCCTCCCGCCAGAACCCCCAGAACAAAATACCAGCGAATACTGCCATTGCAGGTCCGATACATCTCGGTAAACACATAAAGTCCTGTCCCAACCCAAAACGCAAAATCCTCCAGAGAGACCCAGAACAATGTGTGTTTTATAATTCGGCGGAACACACAAAGGACGCAATAGATTAGGCTGACCGCATTTCCCAGAAGACAGGCGGATAAAAAAATCGAAACTTCCTTTTCTATTCCAAGCATAGGATTTATTTGAATAATTTCATGAAGAAATTATCCCCCTTCTTTGCACTTTGTTGCACGTCTGAATACGCAATACTGTCCACATGTCCTGCCAAATCCACCTCACCCTTCTCCAGGCTCAGCCGGTTCACGTGTAAATCCTTCCCTTTCACAATGAGCATTCCCTGCTCTGTCTCCAGCAGCACCTCATTCAAATCAAAGGCAAGGACTGGGTATCTGTCTTTCTTCCAAAAAATCACAACCTTTCATACATTTCATTGTTATTTTATGTGAGCCAAAGCCCCTTTATGACAGGTTGTCACACTTTTTACAGAATCATTAAGCCTTGCGGCAGCAGGTACGGTTCGGAGCCGGCACATGGCAGCCGTCCATGGGGTTGGGACTGTAGGACTCTTACAGATATCTGAATAAATCCTTCGCTTCCTCTTTCTTCGTTGTATCCTGAATATCCAGCACTTCCACCTTTACTGTTTTTGTCCCGAACTGAATCTCAATAACATCTCCAACCTTAACCTTTACGGAAGCCTTTGCCACAGCACCGTTTACCAGCACTCTTCCGGCATCGCAGGCCTCATTTGCCACCGTTCTGCGCTTAATCAGGCGCGACACCTTTAAAAACTTGTCTAATCTCATAATTCCTCCACCTGTGTTTTTTACGTTAATAAAAAGAGACTGTGCATTCCACACAATCTCTTCCTCTTTTTTCTTGTCAATTATGCGTTTAAAGCGTCTTTTAATGCTTTTCCTGCTTTGAACTTTGGAGCCTTGCTTGCTGCGATTGTCATCGTCTCACCAGTCTGAGGATTTCTTCCTTCTCTTGCTCCTCTTTCACTTACCTCAAATGTACCAAATCCAACTAATTGAACTTTGCCACCTTTTTTCAGTTCTTCTGCAACGGCGTCAACGAATGCTTTTAAAGCTGCATCAGAATCTTTCTTAGATAAGCCTGCTTTTTCAGCGATAGCTGCCACTAATTCTACTCTGTTCATGGATTTTCTCCTCCTTTTATTTTCAACACCTAGATAATGTTATAACGTTTTACCCATGATTTGTCAAGTAGAAAATGCCGTTTTCGCCTTATTTTTCAAGGTTTTTTTGATTTTTGGACAAATTAGTGTCTTTATAAGTAAAAAGAAAAGACTGTTTCCAGAAATTTTCGTTTTTCCTCCGTCTGTAAAATAGCCAGCTTGAGCTTTTCCAGACTCTTTGCAGATATCCATGCTTTTCGGGAACGATAATAAGAATTTGCCGCTTTCCAAAACTTTTCCGGATACGCAATCTGAACAGCAAGATACCAAAGTTCCTCCTTTGACAGGGCTCGCACACGGTTATATTTCTCCAGCATCTCCTCTCCCAGGCTTACATCCCACTGGTTCTTTTCCATGGTCTTTCGTAAAAAATAATAGAAATCCGTCACTTGGATTCCTCTGTAAAAATGTTCAAAATTTGTGGTTGCAATACCGGACGGCGTCATCAGCACGTTGTGATAATTATAATCTCCGTGCGCAATCGTTCCCTTTTCCTCACTTTGCACATATAGAGTTCTGTAACCGGAGTTCTGCAGTCGGCTGCATGCACAGTCCGCCCACTCATACATCTCATCAAAGTGCTTTAGAAACAACAGTTCAAACTCGCCTTTTCCCACCTTATCCCGCATAAATGTCCGCACTTTTTTTAATTCCCGGTTGTGACGGAAAAATTCGCTCTCCAAATCTTCCCGTTCCCTTAACGCTTCGCAGGATGGTTTGACAAGCATTTGATGCAGCCGCGCCAGATTCTCCACTCCGCTCATGATATCCTTCTCTTTTTTGCTGTCACACTCTTTTCCGTAAAACCAGTGCTTTAATATATATTTTGTCCCTTCCTCCGAGGCACTCACAAATGCTCCTTCTCTATTCTTTACAATCATATCTACATTTTCGTAACCATGCTCTTTTAAATGGAGATGAATCTCATATAACACCGGAATTTGTTTTTCGGAAAATGTCATTTCTTTTAGCAGGAACACCCCTTGTTTCGTTTCGCACAAAACCGCACCACGCACCCTCCGGGTGCTTTCTACATCTATGTCATACTGTGTCAGTATTTCCAGTTCTTTTTCACCCATACTGCCCCCTACATTTTTTCCTTGTTCTTTCTAATGTATGACGGGCTCCTTTGAAGTATGAGTGCTTTTTTACACGCGATTTTAATAGATATCCTCCAATGATACCAATCTCACTTCACCCTTTAACTCCAGTTCTTTTAAACTATTTGTAAAGCCGCTTTTTGAAAAGATGTAAAAATAATACTTATTTCCTTTTCCAAAAACTTCTGCATACCGCTTTAGTAGCTCCAGTTCATCTACCCCAATCGGTACATTTTTATACTTACATGAGCCAATAATATATTCATTTCCTTCCACCGGAGTACCCACAATATCAATCTGCACTTCTCTTTTTGATTTCGGATCAGACCCCCACCACTGTCCCACATCAGAAAGAAGAAACGGAAGATTTTCTGCGTAACGAAGCAGATACTCACGACACATCTGTTCAAACACCAACCCCATATAATCTGGTAAATACTGTTTCACAGCCAGATCATAAATATTTCCAATACGCCCTGCATTAATTGCGGATGCATTCTTTGGTACAAAGCGATACCAAAAACGGAAAAAATTATCACCTATAACATATATCGTTTTCTTTCCTGTTTTTTCAGTAATCGGAGTTTCTTTCTTAAGAATTCCGAGTTCCAATAATACCTTTAAATATTTCGCACAGATTCCCGACTCCATACCTACCTTCGTCGATATTTCATTTGAACGAGAGGCTCCACCAGCAATCGCGGCAATCACCGAATTGTAAATAGCCGGTTCTCGCAGTTCCTGTTTCAACAAATTCTCAGGTTCTTCATACAGATAGCTGGAACTATTCAGGAGATTTTCTTTCAAGGCTTTGTTTACGTCCCTTTCTACACCCAATTTATTGATGTAATGCGGAATACCTCCCGTAATTCCATAAATCAAAGCCTGTTGTTCTTTATTAAGCTCCGGATGAAATATCGTCATCTCCCGATAAGTCAAGGCCTGTATTTTAAACTGTGCCGTCCTTCTTCCATAAAGAGGACTCTCATACCCCAGTACCTGATACTCCATAAAACTCATGGAAGAACCACAAAGAATCAAAAAAAGCCTCCCATTTTGCCAAGTATGGTCAATCATGTGTTGCAATCTGGAAGAAATAGACTTGTCCGCGTTTGCAAGATAAGGATATTCGTCAATCACAAACACCAGACGTTCTTTCTCCGACATTCGGGTAATCTCACTAAAAGCAGCATCATAGCTATAATACACAGGCGCTGACACCGTGCCCGGATTTTCCTTTTCGTAAATAGCCTTAGACAACATCTCTAAATTTTCCTGCGAGGAAGCATTCAGCGCCGAAAAGAATACCGTAGGTTTGCCCTTGCAGAATTCGTTAATCAGTGCAGTTTTTCCGACACGACGGCGTCCATAAATTACAATACATTCGAAACTCTCTTTTTCATAACGTTTATTCAATTCTCTTAATTCATTTTCTCTACAATAAAACAAAAAAATCACCTAATTCCATTTGCCGACTTATGAGTTGGTTTATTACGAGTTTATTATACTCATTTTTACTATTTATTGTCAATAGCGGCCGCCTCGATTTCGTGTACTTTGCACCCTTTCCCTCATTATGGTCTTTTACTCATTTCGTCTCTCCGCTACTTTACAGAAAATACATCCGGTCAGCGTGCTCACCAGCGTCGCCACAATCCCTGCTCCCACAATGCCTGCCGGATTTACACTGCCATACTGACTGCGATACGCGATAATGTTAATCGGAATCAACTGTAGGGAAGAAATATTCAGGATTAAGAACGTGCACATTTCGTTGCTGGCTGTTCCTTTTTCTCTGACAATGCCCGGCGCTTTCCCACTCCGTCTGTCGTCTTCTAATTCTCCCAGTGCATCCATCGCCTGCAAGCCCGCAGGAGTCGCCGCCCATCCGAGCCCCAGAATGTTGGCAATAAAATTCGTGGTAATGTACTCGTTTGCCTTATGGTCCTTCGGAATATCCGGGAAGAAAAAACGGATAATCGGAGCAATGGCTTTGGAGGCCGCCTGTATCACTCCGGCTTTGGAAGCAATCTCCATAAGCCCCATCCACAGCGACATCACACCCATCATCGTGATGCAGAGCATGACAGCCTCCTTTGAGGAATCCAAAACCGCATTCGTAACGTCCGCCAGACTCCCCCGAAAAGCACCATAGACAATTCCAATCAGTATCATTCCCGCCCAAAGATAATTCAACATATATATTCTCCTGATATTCTGAAATCATAGAAATATATGCGTGAATGTTTTCGTTTATTTCCCTTTGCAGTAAAAAGCAAATGCTCTTAAGACACTTCCACTTTTCTCTCTTTTAGCCTCCGGTTCACAATTCCTCTCAGCATCGTGTACACCACCGATACAATCGGGATAAATATCAACATTCCGACGATTCCCATGAGGCTCGCACCCACACTGACCGCCACAAGCACCCAAATAGACGGAAGTCCCACCGAATTCCCCACAACATGCGGATAAATGAAATTCCCTTCAATCTGCTGCAGCACCAAGAACATAATGATAAAAATCAATGCCTTCATCGGATTGACCATAAAAATCAAAAGTGCGCCTACCGCACATCCGATAAATGCTCCGAAAATCGGAATCAGCGCCATAAATGCAATAAATACCGACACCAAAAGCGCATACGGCATCCGGAAAATTGACATGGCAACGAAAAACATGCAACCCAATATCACGGCTTCCAGACACTGCCCTGTCAGGAAATGGGAAAATGTTTTATGGGTAACCGAACCGAGGGCTATGAAGATCTCCGTCCAGTCCTGCGGCATAAATGCATACATCAGTTTTTTCACCTGTCTGTTCAGTTTTTCCTTCTGCAATATAACATAGCAGGAAAATACAAATGCAATAAAGAAGGTGGAGACCCCGTTCACAATGCTCATAGCCGCCGTAAATGTACTGTCAAGCACACTTCCTGCACCATTCTTTAGGAAATCAATCAAACTCCCGAGAATTTTATTCCACTCAAACTCCAGCTTCTGAATCTCTTCCACGATTTGCGGATTGTCCTCAAACAGACGCACCGCCCACGCCTGTACCTGCGGAATAAATTCCTGAAGCGTCTTTCCAATGTTGAGAACGGTTCTTCCAAGCTCCGGCACGACCACAAATACCACAAGGCTTACGATTCCCACAACCAGAAGAATCGACAGGATCATACAGCATGGTCTTTGAAGCTTTCTCGCCCACTTCTTATTTCCCCATTTTGTTTCCTCGAAAAGTTTTCTTTCCAGAAAGCTCATGGGCACATTTAAAACAAACGCAATGGCGCCTCCAAGTGCAAACGGAGAGATTACCTTCCATAAAAACCGGATTCCGCCATACAGTACCTTATAATTCCATAATGCTACAAGCACCAAAACCGTAAAGAAAATCAAACTTCTGATTTTCTTCATATTTTCTTTGTTTAAATTCATCCCATCACCCTTTTTCTTCCATTTTCTGATGGTTTTATGATAGTATCCAAATTAGTATCCGTCAACTCTATTTTTCTATTCTTCTCTGTATCCATTTTACCAGCTCTACGACAGGAATGACACAAACATACCCTTTTTATAACTTATAATCTGTAGCAATACCTTTTTAGTATACAAAAAAAGAGACTTTTATTGCATATAGCAATAAAAGTCTCACTATTTCATTACGACCCGGATGAATCATTCATCGTATTGACGACGTCGCAAACGCCCAAGGCGTCAGTTACTCCCTTTTCTATTTAGTTTGTAATTGCCATCTCTGTTTCTTTGTCAAATACATGAATCTTCTCAGCATCTAACGCAAACTTCACTGCATCTCCGGTTCTGGCTGTCGTTCTCGGATTTACTCTGGCTGTCATGTTCACGCCTTCGTAATCAAAGTATAAGTACACTTCTGCACCTAACATCTCGTATACACGAACGGTAGATTCGATTACTGTGTTTGGTGAACTTGCAATGAAATCTTCATCATCATATACGTCTTCCGGACGGATACCAAGAACCACTGTCTTTCCATCATATCCACCATCAATCAATTTCTTAGATTTTGCAGCTGTCAACTCAATAGAAGCCGGTCCAACCTGAAGGAAAGCTTTCTCTCCCTTCACATTACATACAGCATCCACAAAGTTCATCTGCGGTGAACCGATAAATCCTGCAACAAACAGATTACACGGTGTATCATACAATGCCTGCGGGGTATCTACCTGCTGGATAATACCTGCACTCATAACCACGATTCTTGTACCAAGTGTCATAGCTTCTGTCTGGTCATGTGTTACATAGATAATCGTTGTACCTAATCTCTGATGTAATTTTGAAATCTCGATACGCATCTGACCTCTTAATTTTGCATCCAAGTTTGACAGAGGTTCATCCATCAAGAATACCTTCGGGTTACGGACAATAGCACGTCCCATCGCAACACGCTGTCTCTGACCACCTGACAAAGCCTTTGGTTTACGGTCTAACAGAGATTCCAAATCAAGAATCTTAGCAGCTTCACGAACCATCTTGTCAATCTGATCTTTCGGTACCTTTCTTAACTTCAAACCAAATGCCATATTATCATATACGGTCATATGCGGATAAAGAGCGTAGTTCTGGAATACCATGGCGATATCTCTGTCCTTTGGCTCCACATCATTTACTCTCTTTCCATCGATTTCCAAATCTCCGGATGAAATATCTTCCAGACCTGCAATCATACGGAGAGTAGTTGATTTACCACATCCGGAAGGTCCTACAAAGATAATAAATTCTTTATCCTCAATTTCAAGGTTAAAATCTTTTACAGCCTGAAATCCATTTGGATAAATTTTGTTAATATTTCTTAACGATAAACTTGCCATTTACAAACTCCTCCTAATTATTTGTGTCTTAAGTATATTAAAAAAAGAAAAATTGGTCTATATTCATTTTAAACGAATTTTTAAAATTTTCCTGTGCAAAACTATCAAAATCGCTTGTAACAGGCGTTTTCCTTACAAAAGCTCCCGGTAGACATCCCGTTTCCCCATTCCACGATCCTTTGCCACCTGCTTCATGGCGTCTTTTCTGTCCATTCCCTGATTGAGATAAAACTCCATATGTTCCTTGACACTCATCTCTTTCCATTCCGCCTCTTCCTGCTGACGCAGTTCCTTGCGGCTCCGACCCTCCAGAACAAGAACACATTCCCCTTTCGGTTCATTTTCCTCATAATAAGAGAGTGCCTCCTCCAGAGTTGTGACAAATGCCGTCTCATGTTTTTTCGTCAGTTCTCTACACACGGTAATCCGACGATTTCCCAGCGTTTCGGAAAGTTCCTGCAACGTCTTCCGCAAACGATGAGGCGCTTCATACAAAACAATGGTGCGTGTCTCGTTTACAAGCTCACTCAAAACAGACTGCCTCTCTTTTTTATCCGCCGGCAGAAATGCCTCAAATGCAAATCTTCTCGTAGACAGTCCTGACAGAGTCAGTGCGGTAATACCCGCAGACGCTCCCGGAAGAGACGTAACCTCAACGCCGGCTTCATAACACATCTTCACTAATTCTTCCCCCGGATCAGAAATCCCCGGTGTCCCGGCATCCGTAATCAGTGCAATATTCATCCCGGATTGAAGCTTTTCTATCAGCTTTCTTCCCTTGTCTATTTTATTATATTCATGATAACTCGTCATGGGTGTCTTTATCCCAAAATGGTTCAAAAGCTTGATACTGTTTCTCGTATCTTCTGCCGCAATCAGATCCACCTCTCCCAAGATGCGCACGACCCGATACGTCATATCCTCCAGATTGCCGATTGGCGTTGCACACAAATACAATTTACCGGACATCCATTTCTTCCTTTCTATTTCATGCCATATTCTACGAGCAGTTCGTCATTATACACTCCAACATCCTTATAGACAATCAGTGGCGGCTCTACCGTCATGCGCGAGTTCCCGCCACGGGAGCCTTCGATTAACACCATGTTCGGCTCCTTATCAATAAACGGATGCACCATACGCATTCTTTTCGGCTCAATTCCCTCCCGCACCATCTTCGACAGAATTTCCGCCAGACGAAACGGTCTGTGCACCATGTAAAATCTCCCCTTATGTTTCAACAATTTTGCACTTTCCCGCAAAATATCGTCCAGCGTGCAGAGCACCTCATGTCTTGCAATCGCTTTTGCATCCGACGCACTTGCAATCCCATGGTGCCCAATCATATACGGAGGATTCGTTGTAATCACGTCAAAAGAGGCAGCCCCAAAAATCCCGGCTGCCTCTTTGATGTCTCCGGTCACAATCTCCACCTTTTTTTCTAACTGATTGTACAGAACACTTCTTCGCGCCATATCGGCGCTTTCCTCTTGAATCTCCAACCCGACAAAAGCTTCTCCCTCTGTCTTTGCAGTCAATAAGATAGGGATAATCCCTGTACCTGTACCAAGATCCAAAGCGCGCTCTGTTTTCTTCACGCGGGCAAAATTGGAAAGAAGCACTGCATCCATCCCAAAACAGAATTTTCCGGGATGCTGAATAATCTCATAGCCATTTACCTGTAAATCGTCCAGGCGTTCCTCCGGTTTCAAGTCTGCCATCATCCGACCTTCACATCCTTCTATTCCTTCTCAAGCGCTGACAATTCCCTCATTTCTTCCTTTGTCAGTTTCACATCACGTCTTCTCTTCTTCTGCTTAAACCGCAATTCTTCTACTTTATACTCCCGGATTTCTTTTTCGTCCTCATCCAAAGTCACAACCACTTTCACCTGCTGACGGAGCACGTTGACACTTTGCACTTCCCCTTTCAGTCCGTCACGGGTCGTCACATGGTCTCCAACCGCCGGCAGACAACTGTTCAAAGCCTCATAGGTTTCCTCCTCATTGGTAAGACAACACATCAGCCTTCCACAGACACCGGAAATCTTTGTGGGATTCAAAGAAAGATTCTGTTCCTTCGCCATCTTAATGGAAACCGGCGCAAAATCAGATAAATACGTGTGGCAGCAAAGTGGCCGCCCACAAACGCCTATCCCGCCTCGAATCTTCGTCTCATCCCGTACTCCAATCTGGCGAAGCTCGATTCTGGTACGGAACACTGCCGCCAAATCTTTTACCAGCTCCCGAAAATCTACTCTTCCGTCGGCTGTAAAATAAAACAATACTTTATTATTATCAAATGTATACTCCGCGCTAATCAGCTTCATATTCAAATCATGCTTTCGTATCTTTTCCAGACAGATATCAAATGCTTCTTTTTCTTTTTCCCGATTCTTTTCTTCATTCCGCTTATCTTCTTCTGTCGCAACACGCAGAACGGATTTTAACGGCTGCGTAATCTCCTCATCGCGCACCTCTCGCGGTCCATTCACTACGCTTCCGAATTCGACACCACGCGCCGTCTCTACAATGACCTTATCTCCTTTTCTGATATGAAGTTTGCCGGGTGAGAAAAAATAAATCTTTCCTGCCTGCCGGAATCTTACGCCAATTACTCTCGTCATAGTTCTAATTCTCCTTTATCGTAAGAAACAAAAGTTCCATCACCAAATCAAAATTTACATTTGCCCTTAATCTGCCTTTTGCTTTTTCAATGCTCTCCAAAATCCTCTCAAGCCCTTCATAAGAACTCTTTGCGGCCTTTTCTTTGATATACTTGAGCTGGTCGCCAAACACCAGACCGCCGACATCCTTCGTCGCCTTGTACATCAGGACATCGCGATACCATATAGTAATAATATCCAAATAGTCTGTGATTTCTAATTTATACTTGCCAATCTCTTTGATGGCGCTGACAACCTCGTGAAGCTCCATCTCATCGATATATTTTAATAATTGAATGGCTTCTTCCTTAATCTCGTTAAAATGCTCTGACTTTGCCAGCATAATTGCACGCCCAATATTTCCCTGTGCAAACGCTGCGCACAAATCTGCCTGATAATCCGGAATCCGAAGCTGCTCCATCAAATATTTTTTTACCAGTTTGTCTTTAATATTCCGCAGCTTCAGCATCACACAGCGGGAACGAATCGTGGGAAGCAGGCTGTCTGCATTTTCCGTCAAAAGAAAAATGACCGCATACTCCGGTGGCTCCTCAATCGTCTTTAGCAGAGCATTCTGCGCCTGTACCGTCAATAAATCCGCTTCCGGAACGATATAAATCTTATAGGGACTGCTGTAAGGCTTAATCATAATGTCCCCGTTCATCTGTGTCCGAATATCATCTACACTGATAGAAGCAGGCTTTTCATGTCTCACAGTGATGATATCCGGATGATTCCCACTATTTGCCTGAATGCAGGAATGACATTCTCCGCAGGGTTCCGGTTGCCCCGATTCACACTGCAGCGTCATTGCAAACAGATTCGCCAGCATTTTCTTGCCGGAACCTCTCTGCCCATTCAGAATATAAGCGTGGGACACTTTGTTTTGTTGTACCGCATCCTGAATGTACTGGATAATATCTCTGTGTCCTACCACGTCTTTGAATCCGCTCATATCATCACCCTCCCTTTTTGCTCTTTCAGTATATCACATTTTTTCTCGAATACCTAGCACAATTTCATCCACGCACTTTTCCACATCCGTATTGAAAAATCTGCGGGTTATCCCCATCTTTTCTAGCTTATCCGTCGAGAAATCCTCCGCATCTGCCAAAAACCTTCTGCAAAGTTCTTCATACCTCGGCTCCCTCTGTGCCCGTTCTCTTGCAAGAGCCCGTTCCAGACGTATACCATCCTCCACTTCTATATAAATCGGAACTAATTTCTCTTTTCCAAGATAATCCCGAAGGCCCTTATAGGACTCCAAAGTACCTATTGCAATATAATTTTCATCTGCATCAAACTGCCCATCGTTTACCGTGAAATATTTCCAGATTCCATGAACCGTGTGATATTCCCGTAATTCAATGACCTTGTCCTCTTTTTGAAACTGCTGCAATTTATCTTCGTCCACAAAATGATACTCTACCCCCTCCGCTTCGCCTTCCCGAATCGGACGGGTCGTATAAATGACGATTGTTTTTAATTCCGGCATTCTCTCTCTGATTTTTTTATAAATGGTGTCCTTTCCGGAAGCACTCTTTCCCATCAAATAAAATATTTTACTCATTCTGATTCCCTCACGTGTTTTACCATCCCAAGCACCGTCGGATTCGCATGAATCGGTATCAATTCTATCTCCGGATGCTCATTTTGAAATACCCGGAAAACCTCATCTGCAAAGCCCTGCCCCATAAACTCCACACCTTCAAAATCAAACTCAATCTGTTTGAACTCTTCCAGACGGTATAAAATTCGCCGCGCCTGCGACCGTGCAACCGGCTCCGCATAAGGGCAGACTTCTGCTATCGGTATCCTCGTCTTTATAAAACCCTCTTCTGCAGGTGCAAACATATCAAACACCTCCTTAATCGTGCGCATCGTCTGATTTTCCAACTTCATAACAACCATAGTCCCGATGTGATTTATCCTGTTAAAATAGGAAATCAAATGAGATTCCACGAATTTTTCTTTCTCAAAACACCCTTGCGCATAAATCGCATCGTCAGACCATATTGCAAATTCATTTAGAACTTTGGACGTAAAAAAAATCCCTTCCCCTGAATGCGTCTCCGGCCTGGTCGTAAATCTCCCCTTATATAATTCCGTCAAGGCATCCCGATAAGTAACCTCTCTTCCCAGCGTTCGATGCAAATGTTCCTGTACTTTTTTATAAATTCCCATCCCATCATCCACGATACTAATCTCCGTATACAGGCAATCCTTTTTCACAATACATTGAATCTCTCCAAAGCCGGAATGTTCCAACGCATTATTCATCATCTCTGTAAAAGCATAGTACCAAATAGACTTTGCCTGTCCGGAAGTATCTTCCAATAATGGTCTGATATCATTATTATAAATCTCATCCTCATCTGCACAGGAGCTTCGCGTATAAAAAAATGTGTGTGCGGAAACTGCGAGCTGATATCCTGTCTTTTTATCCCTATCCTCGTATAAGATTTGATTCGCTAAACACTCTCGCAAATAACGTTTCACTGTGGTAATGGAGATTGCAAAATTGTCCATGGTCTTTTGCATAAATTCCACATCATCCATGCGAATCTTTTCCAACATATAACGTTTGATGCTTTCCCTTTTCTCTTCTTGAAACGACATAGCAAAACCCTTTTTCTGAATTTTATTTTATAATTTTAAAACTTTATTCTCTATAATACAAACTATAGCATCTCATACCCGGGATTTCAAGAGCGATTTAAAAAAAGATGAATGCCCGAAGAGAGCATCCATCCTTTTCTTCTATTTATCCTTTACTTCCGCATGTAGCTCCTGCAAAGATTTCACTTCTCCGCAGCCCGGCTTGCTCATGGACAAGATACCGCTTGCCGTTGCCTTCGCTGCCGCCATCGTCGTCATATAAGGAATCTTCTTCTTAATCGCAGCCTTCCGCAGATAACTGTCATCCAGCGCACTGGTCGAACCTACCGGAGTGTTGATAATCAAATCAATCTTGCCGTTCATAATCAGGTCATTGATGTCCGGTCTTCCCTCGCCTAATTTATAAACAAATTCTGACACAATGCCTGCATCTGCCAACGTTTTCTGCGTTCCCTTCGTTGCGAGAATCTTAAACCCTTCTGCCGCAAAATCCCTTGCAACCTCAATCATTTCGTCCTTGTCCTTGTCACACACAGAGATAAGGACGGTTCCGCTGGTGGGAAGCTTCGTCTGGGTCGCCTCCTGCGCCTTGAAGAATGCCTCTCCAAAGAATTTAGAAAGCCCAAGCACTTCTCCCGTAGAACGCATTTCCGGTCCGAGGACAGGGTCTACCTCCTGGAACATATTGAACGGGAATACCGCTTCTTTTACTCCGTAATACGGAATCTCTTTTTCTTTCAATTCCGGAACCGGTGATTTTCTTCCGGTCAGTTCCGAAGTTACAATGTCGATTGCCAGCGGCACCATCCGGATATTGCATACCTTCGAAACCAATGGTACTGTACGGGAAGCTCTCGGATTTGCCTCCAGCACATACACCTTTCCGTTTTCGATGGCATACTGCATATTCATGAGACCTTTGACATGCATTTCTTCTGCAATTCTTCTGGTGTACTCCTTAATCAGCTTCAAATTTTCCTCGGAAATATGTCTGGAAGGAATCATGCAGGCAGAGTCTCCGGAATGTACTCCGGCAAGCTCAATATGCTCCATAACTGCCGGAACAAATGCATGGGTTCCGTCACTGACTGCATCTGCCTCACACTCTAATGCATGGTTCAGGAAACGGTCAATCAAAATTGGCCGGTCCGGCGTAACACCTACAGCCGCCTCCATATATTTTGCCAGATTTTCCGCATCATAAACGACTTCCATACCCCGTCCGCCAAGTACATAGGAAGGACGAACCATCACCGGATAGCCGATTTCATCTGCAATGGCCAGCGCTTCTTCCACGTTGACCGCCATACCGGACTCCGGCATCGGAATCTCCAGTTTTTCCATCATCGCACGGAACAAATCCCGATCTTCCGCAAGGTCAATCACCGCCGGAGCAGTTCCTAAAATCTTCACCCCGTTCTTTTCCAAATCTGCTGCCAGATTCAACGGTGTCTGTCCGCCAAACTGAGCAATCACACCCACCGGTTTTTCCTTTTTATAAATACTCAAAACGTCTTCCAATGTCAGTGGCTCGAAGTAAAGCTTATCCGATGTATCGTAGTCGGTAGAAACCGTTTCCGGATTACAGTTTACGATAATCGTTTCAAACCCCAACTGCTTCAGGGCAAGAGATGCGTGTACACAACAATAATCAAACTCGATTCCCTGACCGATTCGGTTCGGACCGCCGCCCAGAATCATTACCTTGGGCTTTCCTTCCGTGATTGGATTCTTATCTTCTGCATTATAGGTAGAATAATAATAAGCGCTGTCCTGCGTACCGCTTACGTGTACCGGCTCCCATGCTTCCTCTACACCCAGCGCAATTCTCTTTTCACGTACTTCGTCCTCTGTAACCTCCAGAAGCTGACTCAGATATTTGTCTGAGAAACCATCCTTCTTAGCCTGAATCAAAGCAGCATCCGCCGGCAGAGCGCCCTTTCCCTTAAGGAGTGCCTCTTCCTCTTCCACCAGCTCTTTCATCTGCTCAAGGAACCAGTGTTTTACCTTCGTAAGCTCATGGATTTCCTCCACCGTAGCCCCTTTTCTCAACGCTTCGTAGATAACAAAATAACGCTCACTTGAAGGAGTAATCAACATCTTAAGAAGCTCTTCCTTGGATTTCGTGTCAAAATCCTTCGCGTGGCCCAGTCCGTAACGTCCGGTCTCCAGACTTCGGATGGCTTTCTGGAATGCCTCTTTAAAATTCTTTCCGATACTCATCACTTCGCCGACAGCGCGCATCTGAGTCCCTAATTTATCCTCTACGCCTTTGAATTTCTCAAATGCCCAGCGGGCAAATTTAATTACAACATAATCCCCGTCCGGAACATATTTATCCAATGTGCCGTACTTGCCGCACGGAATATCCTTGAGCGTCAAACCGGAAGCAAGCATCGCAGACACCAGCGCAATCGGAAACCCGGTTGCCTTAGAGGCAAGCGCAGAAGAGCGAGAGGTTCTCGGATTAATCTCAATAATAATATCCCTGTCTGTCTTTGGGTCATGTGCCCACTGTACATTGGTTCCGCCGATAACCTGAACGGAATCCACAACCTTGTATGATTTTTCCTGCAGACGTTTCTGGACCTCTTCCGAAATCGTAAGCATCGGAGCAGAACAGAAAGAATCCCCGGTGTGAACGCCAAGTGGGTCAATATTTTCGATAAAGCAAACCGTAATCATATTGCCTTCTGCATCACGTACAACTTCCAGCTCCAGTTCTTCCCAGCCCAGAATAGACTCTTCCACCAGCACCTGTCCTACCAGACTCGCCTGAAGCCCACGCGCACAAACGGTCTTTAATTCTTCTACATTATATACAAGTCCGCCACCTGCACCGCCCATGGTATAAGCCGGACGAAGTACGACCGGATACCCTAACTCATCTGCAATCTGAAGCGCTTCTTCCACGGAATAAGCAACCTCACTTCTTGCCATTTCAATGCCGAGGCTTTCCATCGTCTTCTTAAACTCAATACGGTCTTCCCCGCGCTCAATGGCATCGACCTGAACACCAATAACCTCTACATGATACTTTTCCAGAATCCCTTCCTTAGATAATTCTGCACATAAATTAAGACCTGACTGTCCTCCTAAATTTGGAAGTAATGCATCCGGTCTTTCTTTCGCGATGATCTGCTCAAGGCGTTCCACATTCAGTGGTTCAATATAGGTAACGTCAGCAATCTCAGGGTCTGTCATAATCGTGGCAGGATTTGAGTTTACCAACACAATTTCATAGCCTAACTTTCTGAGGGCTTTACATGCCTGCGTTCCTGAATAATCGAATTCACAAGCCTGTCCAATAATAATAGGACCTGAACCAATAATCAATACTTTGTGAATGTCTTTTCTCTGTGACATATCTGTTTTCCTCCTATTTTATAATCTCTGTTAGATTTATCTCAAATATTATACATGAAAAAATGATGCATAGCAACTCTTTTATCAATTTGCTCAAAGTAAAAATTCTCATTTTTTTGTTGACAAATAATACCATATACTGTATTATTGTATTAGCAAAGTAATACAATATAGAAATGAGGTGAGAAAATGACATGGACACTTGACAAGAATCGCCCTCTATGCCCACAGATTTGCGAACAGGTATGCGTTCGCATTGCAACCGGTGAATTTCTGCCAAACTCACGGATTCTATCCGTAAGGGAAATGGCGATTGCTGCCGGCGTAAATCCAAATACCGCGCAGCGTGCATTCGAAACGCTGGAACGGGACGGGATATTATATTCCGTGCGCGGCTCCGGCTGGTTTGTCTGCGAAGACACCACGAAGACAAACGAAGTGCTTCAAAAAATAATCACAGAAAAGACGGCAAACTATTTTCATGAAATGAACGCACTCGGGCTCGATACCGAGGCAGTAAAAAAATATATAAAGGAGTGGAAGGAATGAGTGAACTTTTACGATGTGAAAACGTCACAAAAAAATATGGCAGCTCTGCCAACGCACTTTCCGATCTCAATCTGACAGTGGAAAGTGGAAAAATTGTGGGACTTTTAGGACCAAACGGTTCGGGAAAAACGACCCTTATCAAAATATTGAACGGGCTTTTAACACCCACATCCGGGACAGTCGAAATCGCGGGCAATACCCCCGGAGTAGAGACGAAAAAGGTAGTCAGTTATCTCCCGGACAACAGCTATCTCAATTCGTGGATGACTATTCGGCAAATTGTGAACTATTTTGAAGATTTTTATGAGGATTTCAGACCGGAACGGGCATATGAGATGCTGGAGAAGCTAGACATTCACCCGGATACAAAACTGAAAACTTTGTCAAAGGGAAATAAAGAGAAAGTGTGTCTGATTCTCGTGATGTCCCGAAACGCAAAGCTTTACATTCTGGATGAACCTATAGCCGGAGTAGACCCCGCAGCGAGAGATTATGTCATCTCTACGATTATTAACAATTATAATCCGGACGCAAGCGTACTAATTTCGACTCACTTGATTTCAGATATTGAAAAAGTTCTCGATCAGGTTGTATTCTTAAAAAACGGAAGCATTGTACTGAATAAATCCGTGGAAGAAATACGGGAAGAAGAAGGCAAAAGTGTAGATGAATTATTCAGGGAGGTATTCAAATGGTAAGAAAATTATTCAAACACGAAATGATAGCATACCTGCGCGTATGGATTCCGATGCAGATTATTCTCATGGCAGTTGCATGTTCCGTGAGAATCCTGCAGTTTTTTGAATCAGACAGCACTGCGTACTCCATTGTCAACGGAACTTCCGTACTCCTGTACTTCCTTACGGTCATCGCAAGTCTGGGACTGACACTGATTTTTGGAATTGTACGATTTTACAAGAATCTGTTTTCAAATGAGGGTTATCTCTCCTTTACACTGCCCGTCACAACGACGCAGCACATATTTTCCAAGGTACTCTCTGCAGGTATCTTTATGATTTTCACATATGTGTCCGTGCTGATTTCTGCTTTGATTGTATCTTCCGGGGAATTACTTTCCGGCATCATGCAGGATCTCGGAGACTTCTGGACGGAAGGATATGCCCTTGCCGGCTCAAATTTAATTTTTTACGTGATAGAAGCTTTGCTGGTTCTCTGCGTTGTAACGTTTACGCAATTTCTCCTGTACTATACCTGCATTGCTCTGGGGCAGCTCTTCCGGAAAAACCGCGTAATCGGCGCTGTCGTTGTATACTTTATTTACTATGTAATCAGTCAGGCAATCGGCACCATCTTTGTGATATTCGTTTCTCTGGCTGCTGAAAGCCAGTGGATAGCAAGGATTACACAGTATTTCACAAGCCACGTTTTTGGTTCCATACACCTTTTCCTGTGCGGATCGATTGTGCTTGAACTTTTGCTGGCCACACTGTATTACTTTATTACACATACTGTGATTCGCAAAAAATTGAATCTGGAATAGAATTGTATGACAAACGAACCCCCTTGGAAACACTCACATTTCCAAGGGGGTCTTTTTCCGGTATCTAACATTATGCGTTAGATTTTTTATTCATCGGTTTTACAAATACCATGCTCAATACAAACGCTACAATATAAAGCACAATTGTAGCATAAAGGACTGTCTGATAGCCTGACGGATTCACCATATTTCCATGAACTTCTTTCCATTCACCAAAATGATTTACAATCCATGTGGCAAGCTGATTTCCCGTAAGTCCGGCAAATGCCCACGCAGACAGTGTAATCCCGTGAATCGCACTGATATTGCTCATTCCATAATGATCAGAAAGCAGCGTCGGCACATTGGAAAAGCCTCCGCCATACCCTGCATTTACTGCCATGATTAAAAGCAGTACCAGAATTGTCAATGCAACATTCCCTGCACCATTCTCAATTCCGCCTGTTACGATAACAAGACCTGTAAGCACGATGGAAAGTGCAAAAATAATCTTATAAATGGTGTTTCTGTCTTTTAACTTGTCCGCCCATGCAGAAAACCCCAAACGGCCCCCCGCGTTGAAAATTGCAGAAATAGTGGAAATAATCCCCACAAAACTTGCAAGACCAATACACTTTACAATCATTTTTTCCTGCGACAAAAGTGCAAGACCACAAGTAATATTAATGTAGAACATCAACCAAATACCAATATAATTTGTAAGAGGACGGCTTTTGAGAACCGCCATAATCTTCGGACTTTCTTCCGACTTCTGCGGTTCATGCCATACCCACTGCAAAACAAACTGCTGCAATTAAAGAAGATTTGTGAATGTCCTTTTCCACAACATTTCCTAAAAATGCCGCTGACATTCCCAAAAA
>ONED01000070.1 GCA_900316755.1 uncultured Eubacteriales bacterium | reverse complement strand
CCTGCCTACGGAAGGCATTCATTTGGAGCTTCGGAAAGGCTTTGAAGATTTTAATTATCTGATGAGCGATGACACGATTAAACACTTCGAGTTTCAGAGTACCAACGAGGGAAAAGCAGGACTCAAGCGGTTCCGGATGTACGAATCCCAGTTGAGCTATCAGCATGGAAAGGCAGTCACCACCTATGTCCTGTTTTCAGGAAACATTCAGAATCCGATGACAGAGTACACGGAAGGCATTAATACATACCGGATTCAGCCGATTATCATGAAAGGGAAAGACGCGGATGCTGTGATTGCAGAACTAAAGAAAAAAGTAGAGACGAAAGAAGAACTTACGAAAGCGGACTTGTTGCCCTTGGTGTTATGCCCTTTGATGGGAGGTGCGATGTCGCAGAAAGAGCGGATATCGGCAGCCTATGACATTACAAGGAATGCGACGGGTACAGATGCGGAGGTGATATACGTTATGGCAGATAAGTTTTTGGAAAAAGCAGAGATGGAACAGTTGAAGAAGGAGATTAAGATGACAGCATTAGGAAAGATGTTATACGATGATGGTGTAAAAGACGGAGAAAAACTAGGAGAAGCACGAGGAGAAAAGCGTGGTGAATCTAAAGTGATGATTTTGATTCAGAAGATGACAGCAGATGGAGAGTTGGAATCAATTCCGAAACTTACAACAGATTCGGATTTTTACGAATCTATGCTTCGAAAATATCAGTTAAACGAATGAAACAGGCAATAGGGTAGAGAATACTTGGAATAACGTTTTTATCCATACTTTCGACAATAGAAGTCATGTATTCCTTGTGTTCTTATTTGCTACACTGAAAAAAAGAAAAAGAGGTAAGAGATGATGTTGGATAGATTAAAAGAGAAGAACCCCGGAATGAAGATGTATTCCGTGCTGGATAAAGAGTTTTGTACATTCGGAAGGGTGATTTCGAATATTAACACAGATGAAATTGTGAGAGTTGCAAAGAGTATCGAAAATCCGGAAACCGGTGTAAAATACGTTCCTTCTGAGGAACGCTTTGAGGAGCTTGCAATAGCAGAACAAATTCAGAATGAGTTGTTTGGAACACTTCCTACAGAAATCGGATATTGCTGGGGGTACAGTCGTTTTTTGAATGCCACAGAGTGGCATACTTCCAGTGAAATTAATATTGCAGTCACTCCTATTGTGTTGATTCTGGGACATTTGTGGGAGATAGAAGATAATAAGACGGATTCTTGCAAGTTCACGGCTTTTTATGTTCCGAAGGGTGTTATCATAGAGGTCTATGCGACGACAACCCATTATTGTCCGTGTCAGGTGCAGGACGGAGGCTTTGGCTGTGTGGTGGCGCTCCCGAAGGGGACAAACACGCAGTTGGAAGTGAAGTCGGAAGATAACTTGATGACCGCAAAAAATAAATGGGTAATTGCACATAATGACAATCAGGCAATGATTGCCAGAGGCGTGACTCCGGGTATCAGCGGAAAGAATCTTGAGATACGTTACTAGGAAAAGCGGTCGAAGCTATAATATGTAAAATACTGATATGAAAGAGGAGGAGAAGTTAATGGAAAAATATGCATGGCGTGGCAGAATTGTGGATGGTTCCATAGAAGAATATCGGAGACGACACACTGAGATTTGGCCGGAAATGGTGGAAGTTTTGAAAGAAGCAGGAATATCGAATTACACAATATGGTTCCATAACAATGAGTTGTTTGGCTATTATGAATGTGAAAAGGGCATTGAGTATGCTGCGAAGGTGCAACGGGAGAGTGCGGTGGTAGATAAGTGGAATGCATACATGAAGGATATCCTGATTATGGAGATGGATCCGGTGACAGGAGCCCAGCCAAAACTTGAAAAAGTATTTGAACTCCGGTAAGGAAAAATGATATGAGGAGTATATTATTAAAAAACGGTCGCGTGTGGGACGGAGAACAGTTCCGCTTTGTCGATATACTGACCGAAGATGGAACGATTAGCAGAATGGAAGGACAGATTTGTCAAAATGCGGATTTTGTAATTGATGCGACTGGTAGGACAGTCACTGCCGGACTTATTGATATGCATGCGCATTTGAAGGGAATTTCTTCCGATAACATTGGTGCGCAGGCAGAAATGTGTTGTTTCCCGTTTGGAGTCACTTCTGTGGTAGACGCAGAGGGAGTTCTGGGCGATAAGAAGCTGATGGATTCTTTTCTGGTAAAATCGCAGGTTTTTGTGAAGGTGCCCATAAAGAAGAATGAACCGGATTTTGATACGGTGAAGGAGAAACTTTGGATATACGGAGAACGAGCAGTCGGGCTAAAGGTCTACTTTGATACGGGTATATCGGAAGTTTTGGACTGTTCCCCACTGGAAAAGATTTGCAATTTTGCAGAAGAACATCATCTGATTGTGATGGTACATTCCACAAATTCCCCTACACCCATGTGTGACATTGTGAAAACACTTCGTAAGGGTGATATCCTTACCCATATCTTTCATGGCGGAATTCATAATGCAGCAGAGGCTGGATATCAGAGCCTTTTGGAAGCAAAGAAAAAGGGGATTGCACTGGATTTGGGATTGGAAGGTTTTACTCATACAGATTATTCTTTGTTTGAGGAATCTGTAAGGATTGGAGTTTTTCCAGATGTGATAAGTACAGATCTTACCAAAGTCAGTTTGAATACCAGAGGAGGCAAATACGGACTTCCTATGTGCATGAGTGTTGCGAAAAAAGCCGGCATGAGCGAAGAAGCCGTGTTCCGAGCCGTTACTTCAAATCCTTCAAAAGTGCTCGGAATAGAAAAGAAATGTGGGTTTTTAAAAGAAGGAGCATGTGCGGATATTGCTGTGTTGGAAGAAATGCCGGAAGGCAGATTTGAGTTGATGGATATGTTTGGGCATTCCATGCAGGCGAAAAAAGGATATCAATGTGTGTTGACAGTCGCAGAGGGGCAGATTATCTATCGGAGCTCTCTTTTTTGATCCTCCGGGTCTGCAATACGAGTCCTTAAGCGTGCGATATATATACTTTTTGCGGCTTCGCGATAGAATAATAGTAACAGCTTCTTTCTATAGTTTTACGGAAAGGAGAAACTTTCGGGAAACATTCAGAATCCGATGACAGGAACAGTTGAAGGAGGAAATCAAAATTCGAAAATACCAATTAAATGAATGAAACAGGCAAAAGGAAGCATCACGCATAACAGATAATTTATGCGTGATGCTTCTTTTGATGCACCTGAGGAATGATTGCTGCATCAAAGTCTATCGCTCATAGACAATATACCGGTATTTCTGCAGAACTTCCGCTGCACGGTGGGACGAATTCTCATCATAGAATTCAATGCGGAGTACGCCTTCCTCGAATTCCCGGTTGTGAACGATGCCAATATTTTTCAGGTTAATATGATTTGCGGCAAGAATCGTTGCAATCGTGGCAATTCCGCCGGCTTCATCAATGATATCGCAGTATACCGCGAAAATCCGCTTAATCGGTCCGGAAGAGCTGCCCGGAATGGAATTGCGGTAATTTTTGGAGGTCTCAAAAAGTTCATACAGTTTCTGCTCATCGGCCTCCTGTACAGCCTCTTTTGCATCTGTCAGCATGGCAATATATTGTTCCAGAATCGTCACAATATTTTCTCTGTTCTTGAGGCAGATATGCTGCCACATGGTCGGAGAAGAAGAAGCGATACGAGTAATATCTTTAAAACCTCCGGCTGCGAGCTGTTTCATCATTTCTTCTTTGGAATCCGATTCCTTTACAAAATTCACAAGTGTCGCTGCGATAATATGCGGCAGATGGCTGATGACCCCTGTAATGTAATCGTGCTCTTCATAAGATAAGATCACAGGAAGGGCTTTCAGAGAATCCACAAATTCGGCATAGGCATCTATTTTTTCCTGAGGAACCTTTTCGGTGGGGGTCAGGATATAGTAAGCATTTTCAATGAGCAGGGCTTTAGCGTTCACAAAACCGGATTTTTCAGAGCCTGCCATGGGATGTCCGCCGATAAAGTAGGCTTCCATATCAAGCGCGGCGGCTTCTTTGTGAATGGACGTCTTGACACTTCCCACGTCTGTGATAATACAGTCATCATGCAGATAGTTTTTAAGCTGTTTTAAGTAAGCGGTATTATATGAAACCGGTGTGCACAGGAAAATATAGTTACAGTTTGTGAAATTATCATCAATGGTCGTACATGCCACATCTATCGTGGATTCCTGTGTGGCAAGAGCCAATGTTTCTTTGTTTTTATCAAATGCAATGATTTCGCAGGCAGGGTAGTATTGTCGGACAGCCTTTGCAATCGAGCCGCCGATGAGTCCAAGCCCTACGAAACCGATTTTATGTATCGAATTTAGGTTCATAATTGTTTCATCCTTTCATCCATTCATTCTACTACGTCCCTTATAAAAAGTCAACACTTTAATGCTCTAAAGTGGCATAGTAAAAATGTTGTATATTTTTCATAATGGAGTTGATAAATGTAAAAAAATTTAGTACAATGTTTACATGCGAAAACTACAAGTAAGGAGGCAGCAATCAGTATGAAAGTATACAGAACGGACGAAGTAAGAAATGTAGTGTTATTAGGGCATGGAGGAAGCGGAAAAACCAGCCTGGTGGAGGCGATGGCATACGTATCAGGATCCACGAACCGAATGGGAAAAGTCGCAGATGGGAACACTATCAGTGATTTTGATAAAGAGGAGCAGAAACGAAAGTTTTCCATCAGTACAAGTTTAATCCCGATTGAGTGGGAAAAAGCGAAGATTAATATTTTGGATACCCCTGGTTATTTTGACTTTGTGGGAGAAGTAGAGGAAGCCGTGAGCGCGGCAGACGCTGCTGTTATTGTTGTATCAGGGAAAGCCGGTGTGGAAGTCGGTACGGAAAAGGCATGGGAGTTATGTGAAAAATACAAGCTTCCAAGGATGATTTATGTAACGGAGATGGATGTGGATGATGCAAGTTTCCGTGAGGTTGTGGAGACGTTGACTGCAAAATACGGAAAGAGAATCGCACCTCATTTCCAGCCGATTCGTGAGAATGAAAAATTGGTGGGCTATGTAAATGTTATCAAAAATGCAGGAAGAAGATACACAGGCATCGGGCAGCGAGAGGAATGTGAGATTCCGGAGTATTGTCTGCCGAACCTGCAGATTTGTCGGGATGCTTTGATGGAAGCAGTGGCAGAGACCAGTGAAGATTTCATGGACAGATACTTTGCAGGGGAAGAATTTTCTGTTGAGGAAATCCGTGCAGCCATGCGTACTTCTGTGACGGATGGAAGTATCGTTCCGGTTGCGATGGGATCCAACATAGAAGCGCAGGGAGTTGCAAACCTGTTATCGGATATTGTACGTTTCTTCCCGAGCCCGGATAAGAAAACCTGTGCAGGGATTAACCGGAAGACCAATGAGATTTTTGAAGCAAACTATGATTTCGCAAAATCAAAGAGTGCTTACGTATTTAAGACGATGGTAGACCCGTTTATCGGAAAATATTCGTTCCTGAAGGTTTGCTCCGGCGTATTGAAGAGTGATGACACCCTTTATAATACCAGCACAGACATGGAAGAAAAAATCGGGAAATTATATACGATGATTGGAAACAAGCCGGTGGAAGTACCGGAGCTGCATGCCGGAGATATCGGTGCGGTTGCAAAATTGTCTGACGTGAAGACAGGTGACACTCTTTCTACAAAGAACACACAGGTGATGTTTGGAAAGACAGAGTATTCAAAGCCGTATACATATATGAGATATGTTGTGAAAACAAAAGGGGACGAGGATAAAGTCTCTCAGGCGCTTGCAAGGATGATGGCAGAGGATGTGACCATGAAAGCTGTGAATGACAGTGAAAATCGTCAGTCGCTTCTCTATGGTATGGGCGACCAGCATCTTGAGATTATTGTGAGCAAGCTTGCGGCACGTTATAAAGTAGCGGTGGATTTGGAAACTCCGAAGGTTGCATTCCGTGAAACCATTCGGAAAAATTCGGATGTAGACACGAAGTATAAGAAACAGTCAGGCGGACACGGACAGTATGGACATGTCAAGATGAAATTTGAGCCCTCCGGTGATTTGGAGACTCCGTATGTATTTGAACAAATCGTAGTCGGAGGAGCGGTTCCGAAAAACTATTTCCCGGCAGTGGAAAAGGGATTACAGGAATCTGTAGTGAAGGGACCTCTGGCAGGATATCCGGTAGTTGGTGTAAAAGCGATTTTATACGATGGATCTTACCATCCGGTAGATTCCTCTGAAATGGCATTCAAGACCGCTACCATTCAGGCATTCAAGAAAGGCTTTATGGAAGCAGGTCCGGTATTATTGGAGCCAATTGCGAATATTAAGGTAACTGTGCCGGATGAATATACCGGAGACGTGATGGGAGACCTGAATAAGCGCCGCGGTCGTGTACTTGGCATGACGCCGATTGCAGGTGGCAAGCAGATTATTGAGGCAGATATCCCGATGACCGGTGTATTTGGATATTGTACGTCACTCCGTTCCATGACAGGAGGCCGTGGCTCTTACGAGTATGAATTTGCCCGCTATGAGCAGGCACCGTCCGATGTACAGGAAAAGGAAATTGAAAAGCGCGCGAAGGAAGAATAGAATTATGAAAAAAATTAGTAAAAAAATAATTGTATTACTATGTGACGCTTCCGGCGATTAACATTCATTCTTCCGGATTCTGGTTCTGCCTGATTCTCATTATCGGGGTATTTCTTGTGTGGTATATCCTGAAAAGACGCATGGACAGATACGAATTGAAAGAATCCAAAGCAGTAAAGGGGATTGCAGGGGTACTTATCCTGCTTATCTTAGTGTACCTGATTGGGGCATTGTTGTCTTCGCCGATTATCAATGCGAAGAAATATCAACAGCTTCTTACCGTGGAGGATGGGGAATTTACAAAGGACATAGAAGAACTTTCTTTTGATCAGATACCGCTTTTGGACAGAGATTCCGCGACCCTTTTGGGAAACCGGAAGATGGGAAGCATGGTGGATATGGTTTCTCAGTTTGAGGTGGATACGATTTATAGCCAGATTAACTATAATGATAAACCGGTCCGGGTTTCCCCGCTCCGTTATGCAAGTCCGATTAAATGGCTCACAAATCAGGCGGAGGGAATCCCTGCCTATATTAAGATTGATATGGCTACACAGACGACGGAACTGGTAAAACTGGAAGAGGGTATCAAGTATTCGACTTCAGAATACTTTAACCGGAATATTTACCGGCATTTGAGATTCCACTACCCGACGTACATCTTTAATGAGCTCAGTTTTGAGATTGATGAAGAGGGAGTGCCATACTGGGTTTGCCCGGTGAAAAAGTTTAACATCGGTTTGTTTGGAGGAGCAACGGTAGGCAGAGTGGTACTCTGTAATGCGATTACAGGGGAGACGACAGATTATGCGATTGAGGAAGTGCCGCAATGGATTGACCGTGCGTATTCTGCGGATTTGCTGGTGGAACTTTATGATTATTATGGGTCTTTGAAGCATGGGTTTATTAACAGTATTCTTGGTCAGAAGGATTGTCTGACGACGACAGAAGGGTATAATTACCTTGCCATTGATGATGATGTTTGGGTTTACACAGGTGTCACCTCTATTACGGGAGACCAGTCCAATGTAGGTTTTGTCCTGATGAACCAGCGGACGATGAAAACAAAGTTTTACAAAGTAGAAGGGGCAACGGAACTTTCTGCAATGGATTCCGCAGAAGGGCAGGTGCAGAACTTAAAATATGTGGCAACATTCCCGTTGCTTCTGAACATTGACGGCGAACCGACTTACTTTATCGCCTTAAAGGATAATGCAGGGCTGGTAAAGAAATATGCCATGGTAAATGTGCAGAAGTATCAGGTGGTAGGCATCGGTGATACGGTGAGTGAGTGTGAAGAAGAATATTATAATCTGCTCCTTAAAGAGGGCATTCAGAAGGAAGCGGAGGACACCAGAAAAGTGCAGACTCTGACTGGAAAGATTTCCAAAATTGCACAGGGAGTGGTGGATGGAAATTCCCACTACTACGTGATGCTGGAGGGCTCAGATGAGATTTTTGATATCTCCGTAGTGGATATGATACAAGTGATAAGGTATGAAATCGGACAGGAGATTACGCTGGAATATAAGATGGGCGAAGAAGTAAATACGGTGTTGTCTATTCAGTAGAGGAGATGGACAAAAATGTGGGGCTGTCGCAATAGTGAAATCGGTCTCACTGAGCCTGAGGCAGCGGCGTGTGTACCGACTGTCTCAGGCTCAGTGAGACTGATTGTGCAATTGCGACAGCTTCCTTTTTTTTCGAGACACACTAAAAAAATAGCGGAAAAGTGTTTTAGAAGGACACTTTTCCGCTGTTTGCTTCTATTTAAAGAAAATTGTATGCAGCCGGGTCATTGACTTTGATATCATCCTTATTTGCGCTGATGCTGATATAGAATTCTACACCATGTTTGTTTGAAATATTGTTCAAACGCTCTAAGAATCTTGGGATATTTTCAAGTGCAATGTTGGACTGTTTTAAGATGCCATCGATGAAAATCACTTGAATGTCGCTGTTGGCACTTAACATACCATAAATGAAGCCCGTGTAATCATCCACGTTGCGGATGGACGGGTAGTCAGACATACAGATTGCACGAATGTCAAAGGATAAGCTATATGTATCATTGTGGCTGTTTTTAATAAAGATTACGTTTCCGTCGCATTCTTTTACTTTTTGATTCGCAGCCTCAATCATTTGTTGCGTTTTTCCGCTGCCTTTTTGTCCTGTTAATAGATTTACCATGGGAATCACTCCTTTTTTATGTATTTAGCTTTCTGCCTATCATGTTCCCATTATACATCATGAACGGAATTTGGGCAATATCTGATGCCGAAAAATAGAAAAGTTTTATTGTTTTATTGTTTTATTGTGTTCATATGCAAATGGTTTCTTTCATAATTTTAAATAAAACAGTTTCGTCACTGAAATGGCAGGGGTTTGTAGATGAGATATAAAATAAGGCATGAGATGGAGTATATTTTGTACGGGGTGGTACTTTTAACGGCTTTTGTGTGTTTGGCTTTGCCGGATATGCTTTCTGACAGGATAGCAAAGACCGGTGGAGAGACTGCAGGGGAGATGACAATAGAAGAGCCGGCTCCAAGACTGGCGATTACCTTTGATGACGGACCAAGTGTTTGTACGGAAGAACTGCTGAATGGATTAAAGGAAAGAAATGTGAAAGCAACCTTCTTTCTCATCGGAGGAAATGCAGAAATTTATCCGGAAATCGTAAAGCGTGAGGCAGCGGAAGGACATCTGGTGGGCAACCATACTTACAGTCATGTGGAAATTACCAGACTAAGCGAAGCAAAGGCACGGGAGGAAATCGAAAAGACCAATGCGATACTGGAGGAATTGACACAGCAGAAAACAGAATATGTGAGACCTCCGTTTGGAATCTGGGAGGAAAAGTTGGAGGATTTGGAGATGGTATCTGTGATGTGGACGATTGACCCGTTGGATTGGACTACAAAAAATACAGACGAAATTGTAAATAGGGTAGTGACGAAGGCGAAGGAAAATGATATCATTTTATTGCATGATTGCTATCCAAGTTCGGTGCATGCGGCACTTCGCATTATAGATCTTTTGAAGAACGAAGGGTTTGAGTTTGTGACCGTGGATGAATTATTCTTGGAGTAAGGAAGAAACAGGACGCTTCCGAGAAGTTTAAATAGGATAAAAGAGGAAATGAGTATGGATTTATTTGACTATATGAGGGAACAGAAGGTGGAAAAGGAGTCGCCCCTGGCATCCAGACTTCGGCCGACCACACTGGAAGAGGTGGTGGGACAGCAGCATATTATCGGGAAGGATAAGCTTTTATATCGTGCCATTAAGGCGGACAAGTTGAGCTCCGTCATCTTTTACGGCCCACCGGGGACGGGGAAGACGACCCTCGCCAGAGTGATTGCCAACACGACGAGTGCAGATTTTCGGCAGCTGAATGCGACGGTTGCCGGGAAAAAGGATATGGAGCAGATTGTGCAGCAGGCGAAAGACAATCTGGGGATGTATGGGAAGAAAACGATTCTTTTTATTGATGAGATTCATCGTTTTAATAAGGGACAACAGGATTATCTGCTGCCGTTTGTGGAGGATGGAACCATCGTTCTTATCGGGGCTACTACGGAGAATCCCTATTTTGAAGTAAACAGCGCTTTGATATCCCGTTCCAGTGTGTTTGAACTTCGGCCTCTTTCGGAGGAAGATGTAAAAATCCTTTTAAAACGGGCGGTTTACGATGTGGAAAAAGGTATGGGAAGCTACCGGGCCAGGATAGATGAGGAGGCATTGGATTTCCTTTCGGATATTGCCGGCGGAGATGCGAGAAATGCGCTGAATGCAGTGGAACTTGGAATACTTACCACACCAAGAAGCGAAGACGGGAGCATCCATATCACGCTGGAAGTGGCAGAAGAGTGTATCCAGAAACGAGTGGTCCGCTATGACAAAACGGGGGACAACCATTATGACACGATTTCCGCGTTTATCAAGAGTCTCAGGGGGTCTGACCCGGATGCTGCGGTGTATTATCTTGCGAAGATGCTGTATGCCGGGGAAGATATTAAGTTCATCGCCAGAAGAATGATGATTTCCGCTTCGGAAGACGTGGGAAATGCAGACCCGGGTGCCCTGACCGTAGCGGTTTCTGCAGCACAGGCGGTGGAGCGTGTCGGGATGCCGGAGGCACAGATTATTCTGGCACAGGCTGCAACCTACATTGCGAGTGCACCAAAGAGCAATGCATCTTATCTTTCCATTGCAGCTGCCATGGAAAATGTCAGAAATGTAAAAACGACGGTGCCCGCCCATCTTCAGGATGCCCATTACAAAGGCTCGGCAAATCTGGGACACGGTGTTGGGTACAAGTATGCGCATGATTATCCGGAACATTATGTAAAGCAGCAGTATCTGCCGGATGAGATAAAAGAAGAGCGGTTCTATGAACCGACGGAGATTGGATACGAGAGGGAAATCAAGGAGCGGCTTTTAAGGCTTCGGAAACGGGACTTTTAATAAAACCTGCTGTAAGGGGAATGCCCCTTACAGCAGGTTTGCCATAATCTGGGCGTAAATTTCCTGATGGCGTTTGTTCCAGTTGTTTGCAACAGAGATGGCCTCTTTTTCGGTTGGCACGCTTAAGGTAAGGTCCATCAGCGTGGCGTCTCCCTCACAAATCCGGCAACGCACGGAAAACTCATTCTTGTCGTTGGGATAATAGTCTGCTTTCACTCCCACTTGGTTTTTGAGCTCATAAGCCTTTTCTTTTAAAAACATATCAATATCCTTGCGGATGGCGGGGGAGATATTGGATTTGAAGAATTGTATCGTCTCCATGCCATCCTCTGTCAAATGGTACATGGTACGGTTGTGAGTGGATTCTTCGCGGATAAATCCCGCCTCTACCATTTCGGAAATTGCCTGCTGAAGTGTAAAGTAGCTGGTGTACCCTTTCTCTAAAATAAATTCGGAAATCTGACCGTTGGTAAGCGGAAAATCGACTTTTTCCAGCATATACAGAACAATCAGTTTATAAAGTGTAAATGCTTCTGACATAAATGCTCCTTTCTAAACGGGCGGGAGATATGATTTCCCCTGCCAGATATCAGAATCTTTCAAATGCTTTTGTATTCTGTTCAGTACGAGACGCTTGTTTCCGGTCCAAAGCGGCGCCACAAGGAGAGACTTCGGTCCGTCTCCGGTCAGGCGGTGCACAACGATGTCCGGACGCAGATGCGAAAGAATTTCCCCAAGAAATCTTTCGTATTCCTCCAAATCCGGAAGAGGGAAGGGGTGTCTTTCGTAGTAATCCGCAAGGTCTGTTCCTTTTAAAACATGCAGCAATTGCAATTTGATGCCATCGATGGGCAATGTATTGAGGTAAGAAACCGTTTCAAGCATCATCTCTTTCGTCTCGCCCGGAAGGTATAAAATCGTATGGACGATGACGGAAATTCCTCTCTTTTTTAAATCATAAACGGCTTTCTCAAAAACGTCAAGCGAATATCCGCGGCGGATAAAATCTGCGCTTTCCGGGTGAATCGTCTGCAGTCCAAGCTCTACCCACACCGGTTTTATCCGATTCAAATCACAAAGAAGGGAGAGCACTTCCTCCGGAAGGCAGTCCGGTCTGGTTGCAATGGACAAGACTTTCACATCCGGTTCGCTGACAGCCTCCTTAAAAATCCTTTTCAGATAGGAAACAGGCGCGTATGTATTCGTATAGGCCTGAAAATAGGCAATATAAGAGGAACCGGTATGTTTCTTCTGTACCAGTGCCTTTTCAAATGCAAGCTGCTCCCTGATGGACCAGTTTCGGTTTCCGGCAAAGTCACCGGAGCCACCCGCGCTGCAGAAAATACAGCCGTCCTTCCCCAGCGTCCCATCCCGGTTTGGACAGCTCATGCCGCCGTCGAGAGAAAGCTTGTACAGTTTTTCACCAAATGTCTGTTTCAGATAGTAATCAAGGGAATAGTATCTTTTTTCACCCCAGGTCTTCATGTTGTCCACACCCTTTAAAAATAGTATATTCTTTCTGACTCTTTTATATGTCATTTATCATAGCACTGTCGGAAAATCAAATCAACTGTTACAATTCAGCCTTCCGATGCATGGCAGCAACTGAGGTCAGGTGAAAAAAGTGCTTTCTTTTTTAGAAAATATAGTGTATAATACCTATGTAGAATTCAAAGGTCGTTTCGGACATGAATCCCAAAG
>ONED01000041.1 GCA_900316755.1 uncultured Eubacteriales bacterium | reverse complement strand
TGAGCTTTGCGAGTTCTTTTGAGTGCTTGTATAATAAAATCTCTAAAATGCATCCGTCTAGACTTTCTACAATCCTGAGCCTTGTCATTTGAGCATACGATTTATCTGAAAATCTGAGGTTGCTCAGACAACTTTTTGATAGATGCTTTTTCAAAAAACAGAGTGTAAGAAAATACAAGAAGATTGAAGATAAAAGAAAAAGCCCTTGGTAGCGGCGTGTGTGCCGGCTGCCTCAGGCTCAGCGAGACCGATTTCTCTATTGCGACAGTCTCATTTTTAGGGGAGCTTTCATGTGTCAGCTCCCTTATTTTTTGTCTTTGCTTCGTCCTACCAGATAATCAATTGTCACATCATAGTAGTCTGCCAGTTTGATAAAAATATCGATAGGAATGTTGATTTTTCCTAATTCATATTTGGAATAAGTGGTCTGTTTCACATTCAAATACTCGGCAAGTTCTGTTTGTACTTTGTCATGATCCTCTCGCAGGTTGCGAATATTTTCAAAAACCATTGGAACACCTCTTTCGATTTTGATGGTTCTATTATAAGAAAGTCTGTAAGCGACTATTGCAAAAAAGTCCAAATAAGAATAGAATAAATGTTGAGAAACGGAACGCCGAATTGCAGCGACGGAGTACGGAGGAGTTGCCATGAAAAAGAAAGGGTTGAATTTGATGGAGTTTCTTATAGGGGATGATTTGGATTTTTATGAAATGTTTGTTATGAAACTGTCGGAAGAAGAGGAACGGCTGTTTTGGGCAGAACATCCGGGGTTTTTGAAGGAATACGGAGTGGAGAGCCCGGTGAGTGAGAGGAAGATAAGACTTCTGAAAGAAAAAAGGTATCGGGCAATCCTGAAAAAGAGAAGAGAGAAAGAACGGCAAAAAGATGGCTGTGCCGGTTGACACAGCCTTATTGTTAATGATTGTAACTTCCAAGAAATTGTTTTGTGCGTTCTTCCTTGGGATGCTCAAATACCTCAGAAGGGATTCCCTGTTCCAAAATTCGTCCGTCATCCATAAACACGACATGATTGGAAACATCTCTTGCGAAAGTCATTTCGTGTGTGACGATAATCATTGTCGTATTCTGCTCTGCAAGCTCGCGTATGACTTTTAATACTTCACCGGTGAGTTCCGGGTCGAGAGCCGAGGTCGGTTCGTCAAAACAGAGGATATCCGGTGAGAGCGCAAGTGCACGTGCAATCGCAACACGCTGGCATTGTCCGCCGGAGAGCTGATGGGGGTAATTTTCCATACGGTTTTCAAGACCCATCTGCTTTAAAAGGGCAATTGCCTGCGCTTCGATTTCCTCGTGAATCTCTTTTTTTCTGGCTTTATAATCCGGCAGTTCCTTTGCCAATAATTCCTTTGCCAGCATCACATTCTGCAATGCGGTGTATTGCGGAAAAAGATTGAAGGATTGGAAAACCAGTCCAAAATGTAACCGCTTTCTGCGTATCTGCGATTCCAACTGTGTATTAGGGTCTTTGGCATCAAAAAGGGTTTCTCCTTTTACACGAATGATTCCCTTGTCCGGACGTTCCAGAAAATTCAGGCAGCGCAGGAGTGTTGTTTTACCGCTTCCGGAGGAACCGATGATAGAAACCACCTGTCCCTGTTCCAAAGAGAAGCTGACATCCTTTAGAACCTCTGTACGGCCAAAGCTTTTGTGTATATGTTCTACTTCTAAAATTGGCATCTTACGCGCACCTCCCTTTATCGAAAATAGTCCAAACGTTTCTCAAGCCGTCCGAGAAGGATCGTGAGAATACCATTGAAAATCAAATAGTAGACGCCGGTAAAGAAAAGCGGCCAGATAGCTCCGGAAATGCCCTGAGAGCCTTTCATAAATGCCTGTCCGGCCCAAATTACTTCCTGAAGTGCAATAATACGGGCAAGAGAGGTATCCTTTACCAGTGTAATAATTTCATTTGACATCGGCGGTATGATACGCTTAATCATTTGAAGTAACGTGACCTTGAAGAAAATCTGCCTCTTTTTCATGCCCAGTACCAGACCGGCTTCTTCCTGCCCGATGGGAACGCTTTGGATGCCGCCACGATAGATTTCCGAAAAATAGCAGGCATAATTAAAAATAAACGCCACAGACGCTGCAAAGAAACGTCCGGATTCCCCGCCTCCCCAAATGGGATTTTTCAGTATCAGACCCGGAAAATAGTAGATAATTAAAAGCTGGATCATGAGGGGGGTTCCCCTCACAATCCAAACAATAATCCGAGTCAGGAAGCTTAGCGGACGGAAGCGTGACATGGAGCCAAACGCGATAATAAGTCCAAGCGGAAATGCGCCAAGCAATGTCAAAAAAAATAGTTTTAAGGTCTGTAAAAAGCCGGCGTTCAAAGATTTTATGACAATCGGCATTTGTTCCAGAATAAGTTCCATATGTAGTTCCTGCTTTCCGGTTTAGTTCTGTGGAATAATTGTTTTTTGTACTCCGTACTTTTCCGCACATTGCATCATAGTGCCATCCGCATAGCTGTCTGCAAAGAATGTATTCAAAGCTTTTGCAAGGTCAGAGCCTTTCCGGAAACCGACACCATATTCTTCACTATTAAGGCTCACGGTATAGGTAAGATTTGCATAACCGGTACCTTCTCCAATCATTGCACCTGCCATCAATAAGTCGATAATAGCCGCATCAGAAGTACCTGCAGAAACTTCCATCAGAGTATCTGCCTGTGCTTTCACAGGTGTGAAGGAAAGGTTCAGGGCTTCTGCCTGTTCTTCTCCGGCACTTCCGGCTTCTACAGCGAAAGATAAGTTAGAAAGACTTTCTACAGTCTGATAGTCACTTGCCTTCTCTGTAGGAACGACAACTACCTGAGCGTTTTCGCAGTAAGCATTAGAACATTCCATGCCTTCTTTTACTTCATCGACCAGTGTCATACCATTCCATACACAGTCAATTGTCTTTCCGTCAAGCTCTATGATTTTGTTGTCCCAATCGATTTCCACGAATTCTACTTCGACACCGAGGCTTTCTGCAAAGGCCTTTGCCATATCTGCATCAAAACCAATCCATTCTCCGTTTTCATCCTTGTAATCCATCGGCTCAAAATCGGTAATACCAACAACCAGAGTTCCTTTTTCTTTTACATACTCCAGGTCTGATTTTACCGTTTTGTCTGAATCCGCCTTTTTTGAATCGGTAGAGCCGCAGGCTGCAAGAGAAAGCACCATTATCAGGCTCAACATCAATGTGACTACTTTTTTCATCATAATATCATTCTCCTTTTTTATTTGGTTTTTAAGACTTTTTTATGGTAGCGAATTAGCAGAGTAAAGTCAAGGGAAAAATGAAAAGATTTCATTTTTCGTGAAATTGCATCTGTGAATTCCAAACCGGTGAATCCTGCATATATTAAAAAGAACATGATTCTAAAGGTATGGTTAAATATGAAAGAGTATGTAAGGATATCGCTGGAGACACATTTGTTTTTTGCGCGGATTATGAAGGAACATGCGCTGTTTTTACAGGCAGAATTCGTGCAGAAAGATGCAGAATGGATTCGAAGGGCAGATTTCTTCCGCAGACAGTTTGGGGATTTGCTCAGACAGACCGTACAGATGAGTAACCGCATGGTGAGCAAACATGTTTTGCGCTCAGAAGAGCTTTCAACGAAGTACACGATAGAGGCAGAGAGAAAGACGAGTGAGCTGACAGGGCTTCCCATTGACAGCAGGATTACGCAGGCAGAAGGAAATTTAGAGTGCGGACGTGATTTTGAAGTGAGCCGTGAACTGGTACAGAGGATAAACCATCTGAACGAAAGAGCAGTATGGCTTTTGAACGGACTGATTGAATTTCAGGAGCGACTTTTGAAGGAAGTCAGGGATTGCCGGATGTTTACAGCGAATTATCCGCTGCTCATTGACCATATTACAAGAGAAGCCAGACTGTATCGTCAGACGATGGAAGGCATAATGAAAAATCAAAAGGGGTGCCATCGAAGCCAGCAGAAGCAGGAAACCTTCTGGAACTGCATTATGATGGAACATGCACTCTTTATCCGTGGACTTCTGGATCCGTGTGAAGAAGAGCTTATCGGTACAGCGGATGATTTTGCACAGGACTTTAGAGAACTGTTAGAAAAAGCCCGCAAACAGAACTGTCGTGCAAACGAGGCATGTGCAAATGAGTGCCGCGAGAAGGAGGAATGTAAACAGGACTGCTGTTCGAATGAGTCCAGGGAAAGGGACTGCCGTGCAGAGACGTGCCGTATGAACACTACGTACACACAGGATAATCTTTCTGAAAAGGCGTTGAAAAAGACGCGGCAGCTGCGTGATTTTAAGGTAGCAGGTACACAGGGTATTTTGAACTGCCGGATGCAGTCCATGATTCTTCCGCTACTGGCAGACCATGTACTCCGGGAAGCAAATCATTATATCCGGATTTTAGAAAATGGCTACAAGTGGCAGGAGGGCTGATAGAAGGCACGGTGATATGAAATTGTCCAGCCATGCGACTATCTACTGCATGGCTGAACAACCTGAACGAACCTGAACAACCTTATTTCTTTTTTTGAAAAAGTGGTTGACAAAAGAATGCAGAATTGGTAATATATAAAAACAGAACGCACTCTGTTTTTTGAAAGTTTGAAGGAGCTGGGAAAGAATATGAAAAAACAGGTATTTTCTTTATTGGTGAATAATAATACCGGATTATTGAGTCGTGTGGCAGGATTGTTCAGCAGACGAGGCTATAATATCGACAGTATTACATCCGGTACTACGATGGACAAGCGCGTGACCCGTATTACAGTCGTTGCGAGCGGTGATGAGCAGAGTCTTGCACAGATTCAGAAGCAGCTCGCAAAATTGGAAGATGTGATAGACATTAAGATACTGGAAGATGGTCGGTCTGTCTGCAGAGAATTGATTATGGTGAAAGTAAAAGCAGATGCGGTCAAGAGAGCAGAAGTGATTTCCATTGCGGATATTTTCCGTGCCAAGATTGTAGATGTGGAATCAGACTCGCTCATGATGGAGATGACGGGGACGCAGTCGAAAGTAGAAGCATTTTTGGATTTGTTGTCTGCGTATGAGATTTTAGAACTCGCAAGAACCGGAATTACGGGTCTGTCGAGAGGTTCTAAAGACGTCAGAATGTTTGAGGACGACTAAGAAAACGTCCTACATAGGAAAGCTAGAGGCAGAAAATGCCTTTAACTATAGAAATGTATTTCATTAGCAGGAGGAGAGAAAAATGGCTAATAAAATTTATTATCAGGAAGATTGTAACTTATCTTTATTGGAAGGAAAGACAATCGCAGTAATCGGCTATGGCAGCCAGGGACATGCACATGCATTGAATGCAAAAGAATCAGGATGCAACGTGATTATCGGTCTTTATGAGGGAAGCCGCTCATGGGACAAGGCAGTTGCACAGGGGTTTGAGGTTTATACAGCTGCAGAAGCAGCAAAAAAAGCAGATATCATCATGATTTTAATCAATGATGAAAAGCAGGCAAAATTATATAAAGAAGACATTGAGCCAAATCTGGAAGAAGGCAATATGCTGATGTTTGCTCATGGGTTCAATATTCATTTTGGATGCATCGTTCCACCAAAGAATGTGGATGTTACTATGGTAGCTCCAAAAGGACCGGGACATACAGTAAGAAGCGAATATCAGGCGGGAAAAGGAGTTCCTTGTCTGGTAGCGGTAGAACAGGACGCAACAGGGAAGGCTCTTGACATGGCACTTGCATATGCATTGGCAATCGGCGGAGCAAGAGCAGGTGTGCTTGAGACGACATTCCGTACAGAGACAGAGACAGACCTCTTTGGTGAGCAGGCAGTGCTTTGCGGTGGTGTTTGTGCATTGATGCAGGCAGGATATGAGACATTGGTAGAAGCAGGATATGACCCGAGAAACGCTTACTTTGAATGTATCCATGAGATGAAGTTAATCGTTGATTTGATTTACCAGAGCGGTTTTGCCGGAATGAGATATTCTATTTCGAACACAGCAGAATACGGCGATTACATTACAGGACCGAAGATTATCACTGCTGAGACGAAAAAAGCAATGAAGAAAATTTTATCCGATATTCAGGATGGTACATTTGCAAAAGACTTCTTATTGGATATGTCTGATGCAGGAAGCCAGGTTCACTTCAAGGCAATGAGAAAACTGGCTGCAGAACATCCGTCAGAAATCGTTGGTGCAGAAATCAGAAAGCTTTACAGCTGGAGTGACGAAGATAAGTTGATTAACAACTAATACATAAAAGAGAATTGCAATCAGGGACATTGTAAAACAGAATTTACGATGTCCCTAATCTTTTATCTTTTTATTGATTTTTCAGACTTTTGTTGATAGAATAGGCTTGTCATAAAATTTACACTTAGGAGGATTTTTGAAATGAACTTTTTCAAAGTCAAAGAGAGAGGTTCTGATGTGAGAACTGAGATTTTTGCCGGTCTTACCACCTTCTTTGCTATGTGTTACATCGTAGTTGTTAACCCAAGTCAGGTTGCAGCCGGTGGAGCAGAAGGTTGGCTTGCAGGACTTGGCGCAGATGGTACTGCACTAGGACAAATCTGGAACGCAGTATACATTGCATCTATTTTGGTAGCGATTGTGGGTACGCTGCTGATGGCACTCTATGCAAAACTTCCATTCGCGCAGGCATGCGGCATGGGACTGAATGCATTCTTCTGTACAACATTCGTATCAGGGGCATTTTTCCACGGTATGGATGTGATTGACGGATATCAGTCCGGTCTTGTAATCATTTTCCTTTCAGGTATTGTTTTCCTAATTCTGTCAGTGACAGGTCTTAGAAAATATATTGCTACGGCAATGCCTGACTGCCTGAAAAAAGCAATTCCGGCAGGCATTGGGTTGTTTATTGCATACATCGGTTTTCAGAATGTGGGATTGATTCAGGCAAACCAGTATACAATTTCACAGTTGTTTGATTTCCACGGAGTCATCGCGAAAGTTGGTGTGGCAGACGAAACGACAGGTGCTGTGTTCACTGCATTTGATGCATGGAAGGAAATGGCGCCGGTTGTGCTTGCAATCATAGGTTTGATTATCATTGCGGTTCTTGCGAAGAAAAACGTGAAGGGAAATGTAATCATCAGTATTATTACTGTTTCCATACTTTACTATGTGACGACCCTGACCGTGCCGTCATTTAACCTCGGACACATCGGACAGTCTTTCAAGGACTTTGCATCTGTTGGAGTAACAGGAATTTTCCATGGAGAAGCATGGGCAAATGCATTTGGCGGAGCTCATATTGATGGTGTATTCGGTGCGATTGTTCTGGTTGTTACATTCTGTCTGGTAGATATGTTCGATACGATTGGAACCTTATACGGAACCGCTTCTCAGGCAAATATGCTGGATGAAAACGGTGACCCGATTGATGTGGACAAAGCAATGTTGTGTGACTCTATCGGTACAGTAACAGGTGCAGTTCTTGGTACTTCTACATGCACTACGTTTGTTGAGTCGGCAGCAGGTGTCGGTGCAGGCGGAAGAACAGGACTGGCAAGCGTGGTTACGGCAGCCTGTTTCGCAGTTTGCTTATTCTTAAGCCCGGTAGCAACATTGATTCCGGCATGTGCTACAGCTCCGGCATTAATCTATGTCGGTGTTCTGATGATGAAGAACTTTGCGAAGATAGATATGGAGGATGCTGCTTCGGCAGTTCCTGCATTTGTGGCACTCATTGTTATGGTATTATCTTACTCTATCTCAAATGGTATCGGAGTAGGTGCGATTGCATATGTGTTAATCACGTTATTTGCAGGAAATTACAAGAAGAAAGACATCGTTGTAACGATTATCGCAGCATTGTTTGTTGCAAGATTTTTATTAGTAACGATGTAATAGATAAGAATAGGTGATTCAGTCGAAAAAGCATCCTTCGGGGTGCTTTTTTCGCTTTGAAAATCGGTCGGTTTATGGTAAGATTCTTACATAAATATATAATGCTTTCAAGCAAAGGAGGATTCAGCATGGTATATCATATTGTAATGTGGAATTTTAAAGAAGAGATAGAAGAATGTAAAAAAACGGAATTGAAAGCGGATATGGCTGTACATTTAAAAGAACTGGTCGGAAAAGTCCCGGGACTTCTGACGGTGGATTTTGTGGAAAACCCGATTCCGTCCAGTACACATGAGATTGCGTTAGTGACAACCATGGAAAAGGCAGAAGATGTCAAGGTGTATGCAACCCATCCGGATCATGTGTATGTTGCGGACCATTTTGTGCGCCCGTATGTATGCCAGCGGGCATGTCTGGATTATGAAAGATAGAAATAAAAAAAGACAATCGCATGACGGTACGATTGTCTTTTTTATTACTTTATTATATGATTATATGTCAATCTTAAGCAATTTCGTTTACAGCTTTTGTTAAACGAGAAACCTTTCTTGCACATGTGTTTTTGTGATAAACACCCTTGCTTCCTGCTTTGTTAATCTCAGAAATAGCAGCCTTCAAAAGATCCGTTGCCTGAGCCTTGTCCCTTGCAGCAACAGCAGCATCTACTTTCTTCATCGCTGTTTTTACTCTGGACTTGATTGCTTTATTTCTGGCAGCCTTTGTCTCATTTACTAAAATTCTTTTTTTAGCAGATTTAATGTTAGCCAATGTAAACACCTCCAAATATGTGATATGATTTCAACTACATTGTTTTCACCGACAGAGCCGGACACGGAACGTTCCGTCGATGCATACTCGTTTATTTTACTGGAACAATCTGCAAATGTCAATACATATTTCCTGTTTTTTTTGCCAAAACTAGAGATTACATGAAAACAAAGGAAAGGACAGATACCATGTTGGATAGTTACAGTATTCATACAGACTTGGCATTGGAAGACAAGGAGCGTTTTGAGTCGGACAATGTGGAGATTTCAGGAGTGAGTGTGGAGGAGGTCTATCACAAGGAAAAAGAGATTCAGATTACCACCGTGAAAATTTTAACGGAAAACGGAGCGAAGGTGATGCGCAAACCGGTCGGGACTTATATTACGATGGAGGCTCCGAACATGGCAGTTCCGGATGAGGAGTATCAGACGGGCATTGCAGAGGAGGTGGCGGAATATCTGAAGGAAGTGCTGAAACTGGACAAAGAGGATTATACCGCATTAGTCGTGGGGCTTGGCAACCGGGATGTGACACCGGATGCGCTGGGACCGCATGTGGTGGAGGAATTACGTGTGACAAGGCACATTATCCGGGAATATGGAAAATATGCCATGGATGAGAAGGAAGCTCACATGGTGAGTGCGATTGCACCGGGAGTCATGGCACAGACCGGCATGGAGACTTCTGAGATTGTAAAGGGGATTGTGGAAGAAATCAAGCCTGATTTTGTCATTGCCATTGACGCACTGGCAGCGCGCAATACGAAGAGACTGAATCGGACCATTCAGATTGCGGATACAGGAATCAATCCGGGTTCGGGCGTAGGCAACCATCGGGAGGGAATTACGAAGGAAACACTTGGAATTCCGGTCATCGCGATTGGCATACCTACGGTTGTGGATGCGGCAACCATTGTGCGGGATACGATGGAAAATTTGCTCGCTACCATAGAAACGTCGGATAAATATGAGGCAATCAATCAACTGATTGCCCCTCATTTGTACGGCATGTTTGTGACTCCGAAGGATATTGACGAGACCATAGAAAGACTGGGTAGTATGATTGCAGAAGCATTGAATATTCTGTTTACAAAGGACATATATTGTTAAAGTTAGTAGAGGTTTTGTAAACTGGAGTGAGAAACGTGCGGAAAAAAACAGTGACAATGATGCTGGGATTCTGCGTGCTTTTGATAGGAATGTATCTGTTATTCCAAAGTGGAGCACGCATGATGGAAAACTGGAAATCGGACATCTGTGAGCAGGTGGCAGAGACGGCGGAAAAAACGTTTCTGCCGAGGCTTTTTTATACATTGGAAGCTGAGAACGGGAATAAGGAGAGCTTTCTTATGAAACAGATAGAAGCACTTTTGCCGTTTCTTCGTTACGTGTCTGCGAAGGAAACACAAGGCACGGAAATCGAGGATTCTCTGACGTATCAGATGATTTTAGAACAGCAGGGGAAGGATGCAGAGCGAATGAGTGAGGATTTGCTGGAGAATCCCACGGAAGAGGTTGCGGCAAGTGAGACGGCAAGTGCAGCAGATTTTTCCATAGATAAACTGCGGGATTTCAATACGCTTTTGAGTAAGTTTTATACAGTAGACAGTACGACTACCATCGGGCCGGACCAGCTCAATGTAGATGCTCTTTTGGCAAAAGACATGCATATTGACACGAGTACAGATGGACCGAAGGTTTTGATTTTCCACACCCATTCTCAGGAAGCCTTTGCAGATTCTGTGGCAGGAGATGCCGGTACAACAATTGTGGGAATCGGGGCATATCTTGCAGAAAAGTTAAATGAAAAGGGAATTTCTACCATGCACCATGCGGGAGTTTATGACTTGATTGACGGAAAATTGGACAGAAGCAGGGCGTATGAGTTCGCGGAAACTGGGGTAAAGGAAATTTTAAACCAGAATCCGAGCATTGAGGTTGTGATTGATTTGCACAGGGACGGGGTGCGGGATGATTTACATCTGGTGACTGAGATAGATGGGAAGCAGGTCGCCAAAATCATGTTTTTTAATGGGCTAAGCAGGACAAAGGCAAACGGAGATATTGCATACCTGTATAATCCTTATATTCAAGATAATCTGTCCTTTTCTTTTCAAATGCAATTGGTTTCGGAGAGCAGATATCCGGGGTTTGCGAGACGCATTTACCTGAAGGGATACCGTTATAGTCTTCATATGATGCCAAAATCGCTGCTGATAGAAGCAGGCGCACAGACCAATACGGTGGCAGAGATGAAAAATGCCATGGATTTGCTTGCAAATGTGCTTAGGGATGTACTTGTGGGATGAAGTATTTGCTTCCATCATAATTCTATTTGAAACAAACTCAACTTTGTGGTACGATATGGAAGTATAAGGGAAAGTGTGCATAGAAGGTGCACAGCGGAAAAAGATAAAGTGAGGTTTTAGGACGAATGGCGAAACGAAATACATATGACGCAGACAGCATTGCCGTATTGGAAGGATTGGAAGCGGTCCGTATGCGGCCGGGAATGTATATCGGCAGTGTTTCTACGAAGGGATTAAACCATTTGGTGTATGAGATTGTAGACAACTCAGTGGATGAGCATCTGGCGGGATATTGCGATACGATTGAGGTGTATCTGGAAAAAGACGGCTCTGCTACAGTGATTGACAATGGGCGAGGTGTCCCGGTGGGCATGCATCAGAAAGGGATTCCGGCTGCGAGGGTGGTTTACACGACTCTGCACGCAGGTGGGAAATTCGACGATTCGTCTTATAAGACAAGCGGCGGACTCCACGGGGTCGGCTCTTCGGTGGTCAATGCACTTTCGACATACATGGATGTGAAAATCAGCAGAGAAGGCGCGATTCATCACGACCGATATGAAAAAGGGATTCCGGTTATTGAGCTGGTAGACGGACTTTTGCCGGTGATTGGAAAGACAAAAAAGACCGGGACAGAGGTGAACTTCCTGCCGGATGATACGATTTTTGAAAAAACGAAGTTTAAGGCGGAGGAAATCAAGAGCCGTCTTCATGAGACGGCGTACCTGAATCCGGCGCTTACCATTATTTTTGAAGACAGGCGCGGTGCGGAAACGGAGCACATTGTATTCCATGAGGAAGAAGGAATCCTTGGTTTTATTCGTGATTTGAATAAAAAGGATGAAGCGATTCATGATCCGGTTTATTTTAAAGGAACCTCAGAAGGGATTGAGGTGGAAGTGGTATTCCAGTATGTCAATGAGTTCCATGAAAATGTGCTTGGGTTCTGCAACAATATTTTCAATGCAGAGGGCGGAACCCACTTGACCGGATTTAAGACCACCTTTACTACGGTTATGAACCAGTACGCCAGAGAGCTTGGAATTTTGAAAGACAAGGATGCAAATTTCACGGGAGCAGATGTCCGCAATGGGATGACTGCGATTGTTTCTATCAAGCATCCGGACCCGCGGTTTGAGGGACAGACGAAGACGAAGCTGGACAACCCGGATGCCGCAAAGGCGACAGGAAAAGTGACCGGAGATGAGATCGTGCGTTTTTTTGACCGAAATCTGGAAACCTTGAAAAAGGTGCTAAGCTGTGCAGAAAAGGCGGCGAAGATTCGGAAGACAGAGGAGAAAGCGAAGACAAATCTGTTGTCGAAGCAGAAATATTCCTTTGACAGCAACGGAAAGCTTGCAAACTGTGAAAGCAAAGACCCAAGTAAGTGCGAGATTTTCATTGTTGAGGGGGATTCGGCAGGCGGTTCTGCAAAGACGGCGAGAAACCGAATGTATCAGGCAATTTTGCCGATTCGCGGGAAAATTCTGAACGTGGAAAAGGCAAGCATCGATAAAGTCCTTGCAAACGCAGAAATCAAGACCATGATAAATGCGTTTGGATGTGGATTTTCGGAAGGATATGGAAACGACTTTGATATTACGAAGCTTCGATATGATAAAATCATTATCATGGCAGATGCCGATGTGGACGGGGCGCATATTTCTACGCTGCTCCTTACCCTGTTCTATCGTTTCATGCCGGAACTGATTTTTGAGGGGCATGTCTATATCGCAATGCCGCCCCTTTATAAAGCGATGCCTAAAAATGGGGAAGAAGAATATTTATACGATGATGAAGCACTGGAAAAGTACCGAAAACGGCATACGGGACCTTTCACCCTTCAAAGGTACAAGGGTCTTGGAGAGATGGATGCACAGCAACTCTGGGAGACGACCCTGAATCCGGACACAAGACTGATGAAGCGTGTAGAGATTGAAGATGCGAGAATGGCTTCTGCGGTGACTGAGATGCTCATGGGCAGCGAGGTTCCGCCGAGACGTGCGTTTATTTATGAAAATGCAAAAGAAGCAGAATTAGATATTTAGGAGGCGGCAAAAGATGAAAGGACAACTTACACTACAGACAGAGCAGATTATAAGGACAGAATACTCTGATGTGATGAAAAAATCATATATTGATTACGCCATGAGTGTTATCATTGCCAGGGCACTTCCGGATGTGCGTGACGGGTTGAAGCCGGTACAGAGAAGAACGCTTTACGATATGCACGAGCTTGGCATCAAATACGACAAGCCATATCGAAAATGTGCCCGTATCGTGGGTGATACCATGGGTAAATACCATCCCCACGGGGACAGCTCCATCTATGAAGCCCTGGTTGTGATGGCACAGGATTTCAAGAAGAGCATGATTCTGGTGGATGGTCACGGGAACTTTGGCTCAATTGAGGGAGACGGAGCGGCGGCCATGCGTTACACGGAGGCACGGCTTGCAAAGCTGACGCAGGAAGTGTTTCTCTCCGATTTAGATAAGAACGTGGTTGATTTTACACCGAATTTTGATGAGACAGAAAAAGAACCGGAGGTTCTTCCGGTGCGGATTCCAAATCTTTTGGTAAATGGCGCCGAAGGAATCGCCGTCGGGATGGCAACCAGTATCCCCACCCATAATCTGGGGGAAGTCGTGGATGCGGTTGTGGCATACATGAAGGATAATGACATTACGACAAAACAGCTTATGAAATATCTGAAGGGACCGGACTTCCCCACAGGAGGTATCGTGGTCAATAAGGATGAACTCCTTGATATCTATGAGACCGGCGTCGGAAAAATCAAACTGCGCGGGAAGGTAGAAGTGGAAGAGATGAAGGGCCAAAAGAAACGCCTGGTGATTTCTGAAATTCCATATACCATGATTGGAGCCGGAATCGGAAAGTTCTTAAATGACGTGGCAGCCTTGGTGGAGTCAAAGACTACCACAGACATAGTGGACATTTCCAATATGTCCTCCAAAGAGGGCATCCGTATCGTGTTGGAGCTGAAGCGGGATGCGGACGTGGAGAACCTGAAGAATATGCTCTATAAGAAGACCCGGCTGGAGGATACCTTTGGGATCAACATGCTGGCCGTGGCAGACGGGAAACCGGAAACGCTGGGGCTCAAGAGTATTATCGAGCATCATGTGGATTTTCAGTTCGATTTGGCAACCAGAAAGTATCAGACGCTGCTTTCCAAGGAACTGGACAAAAAGGAAATTCAGGAGGGCTTAATCAAGGCCTGTGATGTCATCGACCTGATTATTGAAATCCTGCGCGGCAGTAAAAATATCAAGGATGCCAAGGCGTGCCTGACACAGGGAATTACGGAGAATATCAAATTCAAATCCAAGATTTCCGAAAAGATGGCGTCTATGCTCCGCTTCACGGAGCGGCAGGCGACCGCGATTCTGGAAATGCGCCTTTACAAGTTAATTGGTCTGGAAATCGAGGCACTGCAGCTGGAGCATGAGCAGACGCTAAAAAATATAGCAAAGTATGAGAACATTCTGAACAATTACGATGCTATGGCAGATGTGATTATCGAGGATTTGCAGAATATAAAGAAAGAGTACGGAAGAGAGCGCCGTACCGTAATAGAAAATGCAGAGGAAGCGGTGTTTGAAGAAAAGAAAGTGGAGGAGCAGGAGGTTGTGCTTCTTATGGACCGCTTCGGATATGCGAGAACCGTGGATACGGCAGCCTACGAGAGAAACAAGGAGGCGGCGGATGCGGAGAACAAACAGGTGGTTTCCTGCCTGAATACCGGGAAAATCTGTATTTTTACCAGCACCGGGAAGATGCATCAGGCGAAGGTCATGGACATTCCGTACGGGAACTTCCGCAGCAAGGGAACGCCGATTGATAATGTAAGCAACTTTAACAGCGCGGAAGAGCAGATTGTGTATGTCTGTGATGAGAATCAATTGCGCATCGGAAAACTTCTGTTTGCGACGAAGCAGGGCATAGTGAAAATCGTGGACGGCAGAGAATTTCTGGTGTCAAAACGTACGATTGCGGCGACGAAGCTGGGAGATGACGATGAGCTTTTAAGTGTGCAGGTCATCAATGCAAAACAGAGTGTGGTGATACAGACCGAAGGAGGGTATTTCCTGCGGTTCCATGGCAGTGAGATTTCGGAAATGAAGAAGACTGCCGTAGGAGTCAGGGGAATCAAGCTCCAGAAGAACGATGTGGTGGAGCAGGTCTATCTGTTTGAAGAAGGGACAGAATCCAGGGTGCTTTATAAGGAAAAAGAAGTGACGCTGAACCGGCTGAAGCAGTCAAGCAGAGGAGGAACGGGAAATAAACAGCGCATGTAGGAAAATAATGCTTGATTTTTCGAAAAAACGGTGCTATACTTTTTGACAGTAGCATAAGGAGTCGGCAGAAGAGTGAACGAAAGTTCACTCTTCTTTATTGCCGGAAAAGGGAGGCTTTACATTGTCAAAAAGAGAACAATACGAACAACAAACAGAGGAGCTTTTATTGCCCATTGTGGAAAACCACGGTTTTGAACTGGTTGACGTGGAATATGTCAAAGAAGGTGGAACATGGTATCTGCGGGCATATATTGACAAACCGGGAGGCATTACCGTAGATGACTGCGAATTGGTCAGCCGGGCGTTTTCCGATATTCTGGATGAGAAGGACTACATTGAGGACACCTACATCTTTGAAGTGAGTTCTCCGGGACTTGGAAGACCTCTCAAAAAGGAGAAAGACTTCGCAAGAAGCATCGGGGAGGAAGTGGAGATTCGTACCTATCGTCCCATCAATCGTCAGAAAGAGTTCGTCGGAATTTTAAAAGAATATGATTCGGAAACGGTGACGATTGCGTATGAGGATGAGACTGTGCAAGTATTTCAGAGAAGTGAAATCGCATTGATTCGTTTAGCCTTTGACTTTTAAATAAATAATTTTCAGAAACAGGAGGAATAGAAAAAAATGAACACAGAATTATTAGAGGCTTTGAACATTCTTGAGAAAGAGAAGGAAATCAGCAAGGAGACATTATTGGATGCTATAGAGAATTCATTAATCAGCGCATGCAAGAATCATTTTGGAAAAGCAGACAACATCAAAGTGGTAATGAACCGGGAAACCTGCGAATACGCTGTATTTGCAGAAAAGACGGTAGTCGAAGAAGTAGCAGATCCGGTTATGGAAATCAGCCTTGCGGAAGCAAAGATGAAGGACGCAAACTACGAATTGGGCGATATTGTTCAGATTCCGGTGGAATCCAAATCCTTTGGTCGTATTGCAACGCAGAATGCAAAGAACCTGATTCTGCAGAAAATCCGCGAAGAAGAGCGGAAGGTCATCTATGACCAGTACTTTGAGAAGGAAAAAGATATCGTAACCGGTATTGTGCAGCGTTATATTGGCAAAAATATCAGCATCAATTTAGGAAAAGCGGATGCCATTCTGACAGAGAATGAGCAGGTAAAAGGTGAGGTGTTCCAGCCGACAGAGCGAATTAAGCTCTATGTGGTGGAAGTTAAAAATACGACAAAAGGACCAAAAATTCTGGTATCCCGTACCCATCCGGAGCTGGTAAAGCGTTTGTTTGAATCGGAAGTGTCAGAGGTTCGGGACGGGATTGTGGAAATCAAGAGTGTTGCCAGAGAGGCAGGCTCCCGTACCAAGATTGCGGTATGGTCAAACGACCCGGATGTGGATCCGGTAGGAGCATGTGTCGGCATGAACGGAGCAAGAGTCAATGCCATTGTCAATGAACTGCGTGGGGAAAAGATTGATATTATCAACTGGAGTGAAAACCCGGCTATTTTGATTGAAAATGCATTGAGCCCGGCAAAGGTTATTTCTGTTGCGGCAGACCCGGATGACAAGACGGCAAGCGTAATTGTACCGGATTATCAGTTATCTTTGGCAATCGGAAAAGAAGGACAGAATGCAAGACTGGCGGCGAGACTTACCGGCTATAAGATTGATATTAAGAGTGAAACCCAGGCAATCGAATCAGGGGAACTTCCGGAAAATTATATGGATATGGAATACACGGAAGACATGTATGATGAGTATGATTACGAATAGGCGGGAAGTGATTGAGTGAGCAGTAATAAAAAGATTCCTATGCGCAAATGTGTAGGTTGTGGGGAAATGAAGAGTAAAAAAGAAATGATACGTGTTTTGAAAACACCGGAGGAAGAATTTGTTCTGGATGCGACCGGAAAGAAGAATGGACGCGGAGCATATCTTTGCTTTTCAAAAGACTGCTTGGAAAAGGCAGTAAAAGGAAAGGGGCTGGAGCGTTCATTTAAGCAGTCTATTCCAAGGGAAGTATATGACAGACTGGAAAAGGAGATGGATGTTCTTGAAATGCAGTAAAGCGATATCGATGCTTGGTCTGGCAACAAAGGCAGGCAAAACAGTGAGCGGCGAATTCTGCACAGAAAAGGAAATAAAGTGTGGGAGAGCAAAACTTGTGATTGTTGCAGCGGATGCATCCGATAATACAAAGAAACGATTTCGAAACATGTGTGATTTTTATAATGTGCCAATCTATTTTTACGGAGAAAAAGATACCCTGGGGCATGCAATGGGAAAAGAATTCCGTGCATCTTTGGCAGTCACCGATGCGGGATTTGCAAAGGGAATCAGGACACATTTAGACTCAGAACAGGATACGATTGCATAGAGGAGGTAGTTAGTATATGACAAAAATGCGGGTACACGAATTAGCAAAAGAGATAAATAAAGAAAACAAGGAAGTGATTGAGTTTCTGCGCTCAAAAAATGTGGAGGTGAAGAGCCACATGAGCTCGGTGGATAGTGAAGAGGCAGATATGGTGAGGAAGCACTTTGCTGCGCCATCAGGCGATATGCCATCTAAGGCAGCGCCCAAAGCAGAGGCTTCATTCGGAAAAACGCCGGAGAAAGCTCCGACAAAGGCAGAGACTCCGGCAACGGTTTCTGTGACGGAAACGCCTGTAGCAGCAGAGACGCCTGCAGAGGAGGAAGCACCGAAAAAGAAGAAAATCGTGCAGGTATTCCGTCCACAGAATGCGCAGAGTGCCCGTCAGGGGAATCGTGGAGCGCAAAGGCGTGATGGAAGACTGATGGGCAATATGCAGGGCACGGAGCGTCCGGGCAGAGCTCCTATGCCGGCAAGGCAGGAACGTCCGATGGGGACACCGACAGCGGCAAGACCGGAGAGGACAGGGCGTCCGGCAGGAACTTCTGTATCAGCAAGACCGGAGAGAACAGAGCGAGTAGAGCGCCCGTCAGGATCACCTGCAGCAGTAAGACCGGAAAGAGCAGAGCGTGCAGAACGTCCGGCAGGAGCTTCTGTATCAGCAAGACCGGAGAAAGTCGAGAGAGCAGAGCGTGCAGAACGTCCGGCAGGAGCTTCAGAAGCTTCTGTATCAGCAAGACCGGAGAAAGTCGAGAGAGCAGAGCGTGCAGAACGTCCGGCAGGAGCTTCCGTACAGGAAAGACCGGAGAGACAGGAACGGGCAGAGAGAGCGGAACGACCGGCTTTCAAAAAAGAAGAGAGAGGCTATCGCAAGGACGATAGAAGAGATGACAGACGAGATGTCAGAAGAGACGAGCGCAGGGATGACAGACGGGACGATAGAAGAGGCGAGCGCAGAGATGACAGACGGGATGACAGAAGAGGTGACCGCAGGAGTGACCGCAGAAATGATCGGGAAGGAATGTCTATTCCAACGCCGTTAGTTCCGGAACAGAAGTCACAACGCAAGCAGCAGAAGGATAGCTATAAGAAGAAAGAGAAAGACAGAGATTACCGCAATGAGGATCAGGAAGAGCGGGGACCGAAGAACCGAAAAAATATGAAGAATGTTCCACTGCAGCAGAAGCCGCAGCAGAAAGCTCCGGAAAAAGTGGAAGAGAAGATTAAGATGATTACGATTCCGGAAATGCTTACCATTAAGGAGTTAGCGGATCACATGAAGGTTCAGCCGTCTGTAATCGTGAAAAAGTTGTTCCTGCAGGGAAAAATAGTCACGATGAATCAGGAGATTGACTATGATACGGCAGAAGAAATTGCCTTGGAATTTGATATTCTCTGTGAAAAAGAAGAAGTGGTAGATGTGATTGAGGAGCTGCTACGGGAAGACGAGGAAGATGAAAGCAAGATGAAAAAACGTCCTCCGGTTGTCTGTGTGATGGGTCATGTCGATCACGGTAAAACCTCTCTTTTGGATGCAATCCGCAATACGAACGTGATTGATAAAGAAGCCGGCGGTATTACCCAGCATATCGGTGCGTATGTGGTAAATGTGAAAGGGGAAACGATTACTTTCCTCGACACCCCCGGTCATGAGGCGTTTACTGCAATGCGTATGCGTGGTGCAAATGCGACAGATATTGCGATTCTTGTAGTTGCTGCAGATGACGGTGTGATGCCGCAGACAGTGGAAGCAATCAGCCATGCAAAGGCAGCAGGTACGGAAATTATTGTGGCTGTGAATAAGATTGATAAGCCAAGCGCCAATGTAGAAAGAGTAAAACAGGAATTGACAGAATATGAACTGATTGCGGAGGATTGGGGCGGAAGTACCGTGTTCGTGCCTGTTTCCGCTAAGAGCGGAGAGGGCATTGAGGAACTTCTGGAAATGGTTCTTTTGACTTCGGAAGTGCTGGAGTTAAAAGCAGACCCGAATCGGAATGCAAGAGGTCTGGTGATTGAGGCTGAACTGGATAAAGGAAAAGGACCTGTGGCAACCGTACTTGTACAGAAGGGAACACTCCGTGTAGGAGATGCCATCGCAGCAGGTTCTGCATACGGAAAAGTGCGTGCAATGATGGATGACAGAGGAAGACGTGTGAAAGAGGCAGGTCCGTCTACACCGGTGGAAATTCTGGGTCTAAATGACGTGCCCAATGCAGGTGAGGTCTTTGTGGGATGCGAGAATGATAAAGAAGCAAGAAGCTTTGCGGAAACCTTTATTTCGCAAAATAAGGTGAAACTGCTGGATGATACAAAGTCCAAGATGTCTCTGGATGATTTGTTCAGCCAGATTCAGGCAGGAAACTTAAAAGAGTTAAACATCATCGTAAAGGCGGATGTTCAGGGGTCTGTGGAAGCAATCAAACAGAGTCTTGTGAAATTGTCGAACGACGAGGTGGTTGTGAAAATCATCCACGGCGGTGTAGGTGCAATCAACGAATCCGATGTTTCGCTTGCATCTGCATCCAATGCCATTATCATCGGATTCAACGTTCGTCCGGATGCAACTGCAAAGGAAACAGCGGAACGAGAGAATGTGGATGTTCGTTTGTACCGTGTCATCTATAATGCGATTGAAGATGTGGAGGCAGCCATGAAGGGACTTTTAGACCCGGTATTTGAAGAAAAAGTACTTGGTCATGCGGAAGTACGCCAGACATTCAAGGCTTCCGGAGTGGGAACCATTGCAGGTTCTTACGTGCTGGACGGTGTGTTTGAACGTGGATGTTCCGCACGTGTCATTCGGGATGGCGTTGTTGTGTTCGAAGGGGCGCTTGCTTCTCTGAGACGTTTTAAGGATGATGTAAAAGAAGTAAAAGCAGGGTACGAATGTGGCTTTGTATTTGAAAAATTCAATGATGTAAAAGAAGGAGATCAGGTAGAGGCCTTTAAGATGGTAGAAGTACCCAGATAGTTCGAATGGAGGGAGTCATTTGAGAAAGAACAGTATTAAAAATACAAGGGTAAACGGGGAAGTACAGCGGGAGCTTAGCAATATTATCCGCGGGGGAATCAAAGACCCCCGGGTTGCTCCCATGACTTCTGTGGTGGCAGTGGAAGTTGCCCCGGACTTAAAGACATGCAAAGCGTATATCAGTGTGTATGGGGATGAAAAAACGCAGTCTGATACGGTAAAAGGACTTCAGAGTGCGGAAGGGTTTATCAGAAGGGAACTTGCAAGAACCCTGAACATGAGAAATACGCCTGTCATCCAATTTGTATTGGACCAGTCCATTGCTTATGGAGTTGCCATGTCAAAGAAAATTGATGAGGTAACCAGAGATTTAAAAAATGAGGAAGTGGAATAGATGTTAAATCGTGCTTTATTGCAAGCAAAAACTGTTGCCATCGCAGGTCATGTAAGACCTGATGGAGACTGCGTTGGGTCCTGTATGGGACTGTATCAGTATATCAAAGAATGGTATAAAGAAATCGAAGTAGATGTATATCTGGAGGAGATTCCGGAAAGTTTCAAAAAGCTGATTGGAGCAGCAGGGGACATTTTGCATACTGCAAAAGAGGGAAAAGAGTATGACCTTTTCATCGCGATGGATTGCGGAGATGCGGGACGCCTTGGATTTTCGGGTGCTTTATTTGAGCAGGCGAGGACCACTTTTTGCATCGATCATCATGTCAGCAACGCTTCGTTTGCAGACGAGAATTACATTGTTCCGGAAGCCAGTTCCACTTCAGAACTGGTTTATGGGCTGCTTGAGAAAGAAAAAATCACCACGGAGGTTGCAGAGTGTCTGTATCTTGGAATTGTACACGATACGGGGGTTTTCGGTTATTCGTGCACCTCTCCTGAGACGATGGAGATTGCGGCAGATTTGATGCGAAGGGGAATTCGCTCCTGTGAGATTATAGACAAGACATTTTATGAGAAAACCTATGCACAGAATCAAATCCTGGGCAGAGCCTTATTAGAAAGCTTCCTTTTCATGGACGGGAAGTGTATTGTGTCGTACATCTCCAAAAAAATCATGGATTTCCATGAGGTGACGGCAAAAGATCTGGAAGGAATCGTAAGCCAGCTTCGTGTGACAAACGGTGTGAAAGTTGCGATGTTTCTGTATGAAACAGCTCCGCAGGAATACAAGGTGAGTCTCCGCTCTTCAGATGATGTGGATGTCAGTAAGGTGGCACAGTATTTTGGCGGCGGCGGGCACAAAAAAGCGGCCGGAGTGACCATGAAGGGAACCGTGCATGATATTATCAATAATTTGTCGGAGCAGATACATCTGCAATTGTAAAAGGGAAAGAACATGATACACGGAGTTTTGAACATAGAGAAAGAAAAGGGCTATACTTCGCATGATGTGGTTGCAAAACTGCGGGGAATTCTCGGACAGAAAAAAATCGGGCATACGGGTACGTTGGACCCGGATGCAACCGGTGTACTTCCGGTATGTCTCGGGAAAGCAACGAAGCTCTGCGATATGCTTACCGACAAAAGTAAAACATATGAGACGGTAATGCTCCTTGGAAGGGTGACGGACACGCAGGACATTACGGGAGCGGTGTTGTCGGAATGTGCCACGGACCATCTGGACAGCCGGGCGGTGAAAACCTGCATCGGGGAATTTGTGGGGGACTACCTGCAGATACCGCCCATGTATTCCGCATTAAAAGTGAATGGAAAAAAACTTTATGAGCTTGCCAGACAGGGGATTGAAGTGGAACGAAAGGCTAGACCGGTGGTAATTCACCAAATCCGGATTTTGGAAATGAATCTGCCCCGTGTGCGCATGGAAGTGTCCTGCTCAAAAGGCACCTATATCCGAACCTTGTGTCACGATATTGGTCAGAAGCTGGGATGCGGTGCGTGTATGGAGGAACTGATTCGAACAAGAGTAGGGTGTTTTACCAAAGAAAACAGTGTGACCCTGAAGGAAGTGAAGGAACGGAAAGAAGCCGGGCAGCTGAAAGAACTGGTGATTCCCATTGATGCACTGTTTTCGGAATATGACGCAGTGACCGTAAAAAAGGAATTTGAGACTCTCTTATATAATGGAAATCCGTTTTTATCAAAGCACCTTAGGGAGCGCTTTTATCCTGCAGACGGAAAGCAGGTTCGGGTTTACGATGAAGAAGGATGCTTTATCGGAATTTACGCATTTGATGAGAGCAGGAAGATGTTTCAGGTCGTGAAAATGTTTTTTGACAAAAATGGGTAGGACATGAGGAAGAGCAATGCAGTATATAAAGGGAATTGAAAATTACCGGAATGAACATGCATCCGCGATTACGTTGGGGAAATTTGACGGGTTACATTTGGGACATGAGCTTTTGATAGAAAGGGTCATCCGGCATAAGGAGCGGGATGCAGTGGACAGTGTAGTGTTTGCATTTGATATGACGCCGTTGTATCAAAAAAAGAAAATAGAGTATTCTTGTCTTCTTTCCAATGCAGAGAAAGCAAAAAGGCTGGACGGCAGGGTGGACTATTTTGTGGATTGCCCTTTTGTGGACAGTGTCGCCAAGATAGAAGCAGAAGCGTTTATTGAAAAAATTCTGGTTGACACATTTCACGCCAGATATGTTGTAATTGGAACCGATTTCCGTTTTGGGTACAATCGGCGCGGGGATGCAGGATTACTCCAAAAGTATAGCAAAATATATGGCTATGAAGTGGAAGTGATAGAGAAAAAGCAGTATCAGGGGCGGGAAATCAGCAGTACTTATATCAAGGAAGAGCTGAAAAAAGGGAATCTCGCTCTGGTGAATGTGCTTTTAGGGTATTCTTATGAAAAATTTAAACAGGGAATATAAAACTGTTTGACAGCCGGAATATGTTATGATACAATCAACAAGGTTGAAAGAGCCGGTGTTCGGTAATTGGAGGACTCCAACCGTTACTTAATGCATGGCGCTTATTTAAGAAAGATAGGAGGAAAAAAAGATGATTTCAAAGGAAAAGAAACAGGCGATTATGGCTGAGTATGCCAGAACAGAAGGCGATACAGGATCTCCGGAAGTTCAGGTTGCAATCCTGACAGCAAGAATCAACGAGTTAACAGAGCACTTTAAAGCAAATCCGAAGGATCACCATTCAAGAAGAGGTCTTCTTAAAATGGTAGGTCAGAGACGTGGTTTACTTGCTTACTTGAAGAAAACGGATATCGAAAGATATCGTTCTTTGATTGAAAGATTAGGATTAAGAAAATAGTTTGAAAGAATTCAAACTCATACAGACACACAACACAACAGCAAAGAGGCAGACGAGGCGTTTGTCTCTTTTTTTGTCGGAATTTTGATTTCGGACTTGCCTATTTCACTGTAAAGTGGTAAAGTCATGAGTATGATTTACGAAGGGAGAAAGAGAATGAAGAAAGTACCATTCGTTACAAAAGAACAACTGGAACAGATTACCAAAGAATTTCCGACCCCGTTTCACTTATATGATGAAAAGGGAATCCGGGAAAATGTGAAGGCTTTAAAAGAGGCATTTGCATGGAATCCGGGATATAAAGAGTATTTTGCAGTAAAGGCAACGCCAAATCCGTTTTTAATCGATATTTTGAGAGAGTATGGTTGTGGCTGTGACTGCTCTTCTTATACAGAATTGATGCTGTCAGAAGCTATCGGTGCAGTAGGAGAGGACATTATGTTTTCATCGAATGCAACGCCGGCAAAGGAATTTCAATATGCAGATAAGCTGGGTGCCATTATCAATCTGGATGATTTTACACACATTGATTTTCTGGAGAAAGCCATCGGCCATATTCCGGAAACAATCAGCTGTCGTTACAATCCGGGAGGACTGTTTAAGATTAGCAACGATATCATGGACAATCCGGGAGATGCTAAATACGGCATGACGACGGAGCAGTTATTTGAAGCGTTTAAAATCTTAAAGAAAAAAGGCGCAAAGGAATTTGGGCTTCATGCCTTTTTGGCCAGCAATACGGTGACAAATGACTACTATCCGATGCTTGCAAAAATATTGTTTGAAGTCGCGGTGAAATTGAAAGAAGAGACCGGGGCACACATCAAATTTATTAACCTGTCCGGTGGAATCGGGATTCCTTATCGTCCGGATCAGGAGCCAAACGATATTTATAAAATTGGCGAAGGAGTAAGAAAGGTGTATGAAGAAGTCCTTGTTCCTGCCGGAATGGGAGATGTTGCAATCTATACCGAGCTTGGACGTTACATGATGGGACCGTACGGATGCCTTGTGACGACTGCCATCCATGAAAAGCACACGTACAAGGAGTATATTGGATGTGATGCCTGTGCGGTCAACTTAATGCGTCCGGCAATGTATGGCGCATATCATCATATTACCGTGATGGGAAAAGAAGAGGAGCCATGCGACCATATGTATGATATCACAGGTTCCCTCTGTGAGAATAACGACAAATTTGCGATTGACCGTATGTTGCCGAAGATTGATATCGGAGATTTTCTGGTGATTCATGACACGGGGGCACATGGATTTTCCATGGGCTACAATTATAACGGGAAGTTAAAATCCGCGGAAATCCTGCTTAAGGAGGATGGAACGTATCAGTTAATCCGCAGGGCAGAGACACCGGAGGATTATTTCGCAACGTTTGATTGTTTTGAAATTGGAAAGAAATTAAAAAAATAGTTGACTTTCGATTCAAATTACGATATGATTAGAAAGTCGTTTGGAGCACAGCTTGTGCTCCGGATTCGCAGGAGTGGCGGAATGGCAGACGCACAAGACTCAAAATCTTGCGTAGGTGACTACGTGTGGGTTCAAGTCCCATCTCCTGCATGAAAAAGAGAAGTCTCAGGTAAAAACCTGGGGCTTCTCTTTTTCCGTATCGAAGCCGAGGATAAAGATGAATAATGAGTTCTTGCGAGAACTCTTTTTTTCTTGCCGAAATTATGATATACTATTCATAATTTGATGAAAGATGACGGAGGTACGATGATGTACTACAAGCAATATGGAAACACAGACATGAAAGTTTCTGCAATTGGACTTGGAACCATGCGATATGATGAGGAAGACATCCGGGCAGGGAGACTTGAAAAATGTGCAGAGATTCCTCTCTATGCGTTGGAAAAAGGGATTAATTACTGGGATACTGCACCGTTTTATTGTGATGATAAAAGTGAGATTGTGACAGGGATTGCTCTTTCCCAGGTAAAGCGAAGCGATGTGTATGTGACATCCAAGACGAATTTTAATACCATTGGGCAAAATCCCACCCGGGAGGATTTTCGAAAGAGACTGGAGCTTTCGCTAAAGCGCCTTCAGACAGACTACATAGACTTTTACCACATGTGGTGTATGCTGGATTTGGATATGTGGCAGAGGCATATGGAGGTCATTTACCGTTTTTTTGAGGAAGCAAAAGAAGAGGGAATGATTCGAAATATTGTATTTTCCTCCCACATGCAGGGGAACGACATTGAAAAAGTAGTGGAAACCGGAAAATTCCGGGGGATGCTGATTGGATACAACGCGTTAAACTATCGTTTTCGGCAGAGCGGCATTGAATCTGCTTATCAAAACGGAATGGGCGTGGTCGTGATGAATCCGCTTGGAGGCGGTCTGATTCCACAGAATCCAAAGGCTTTCCAGTATTTGACGGAGGGAACGGACCTGACGGTGCCTCAGGCGGCGCTTCGGTTTGTGGCCTCTCATAAGGAAATTACGGTTACCCTTGCCGGATGTACTACCAAAGACCATATTGATGATGCGGTAAAAGCAGTGGAGCATCTGGAAGAGAAACCTGCAAAAGAGATTGTAAAGAAATATCAGGAAAGCGGGGCGGCGCTAAATAACCTGTGTACCGGCTGCGGATATTGTGTGAAAGGCTGTCCGAGAGGGATCGCGATTCCCAAATATATGGATGCATATAACCAGTATATTCTGACGAATAATAAAAAACAGATAGGGGACCGGCTTGACGGACACTGGGATTTGGAGACGAAAGGTGCTTTGGCGTGTATCGGATGTGGCAGATGTGAACGCGCCTGCACCCAGCATTTACCGATTATAGAGAGACTAAAGGAAATAGCAGCATTGTAGATGGGAGAATATATGAGTAAGAAGATTGTGCTGATTGATGGACACAGTATTTTAAACCGCGCATTTTACGGAGTGCCGGATTTGACGAATTCGGAAGGACTGCACACCAATGCGATTTATGGATTTTTGAATATTCTGTTTAAAATCTTAGAAGAGGAAAAACCGGAATATCTGACGGTAGCATTTGACGTGCACGCGCCAACGTTCCGTCATGAGATGTATGCAGCTTACAAGGGCACCAGAAAACCGATGATGGAAGAACTCCGCCAGCAGGTCCCGGTCATGAAAGAAGTGTTAGAAGCGATGGGCGTGAAGATGGTGGAGCAGGCCGGACTGGAAGCGGATGATATTTTGGGAACTCTGTCCAAACGTTTGGAAAGTCAGGGGATGGACGTTTCCATTCTCTCAGGGGACCGGGATTTATTACAGCTTGCCACAGAAAAAGTGAAAATCCGGATTCCAAAGACAAAGGGCGGAAAAACAGAGGTGGAGGATTATTACGCGGCAGATGTGAAGTCCCGCTATGAGGTAACTCCTAAGGAGTTTATTGATTTGAAAGCACTTATGGGGGATACTTCCGACAATATTCCGGGTGTTCCGAGCGTGGGAGAAAAGACAGCGACGAAGATTATCACAGAGTATGGTTCGATTGAAAATGCCTATGCACATGCAGATGAAATCAAACCGCCCCGCGCAGGAAAAGCCATCAAAGAGCATTATGATTTGGCAAAATTAAGCAAGGTACTGGCAACCATCCATGTGGATGCAGACTTCGAATATGAGCTGGAACAGGCAAGATTAGGTGATTTGTATACAAGAGAGGCCTATGTGTTATTCCAGAAGCTTCAGTTCAAAAATTTATTGTCCCGTTTTGAAATGTCCGCTCCCAAAAACAAACTGGAAGACGGATTCAAAACGATTATGAAAAAGACAGAGGCAGACGCGGTTTTTGAAAAAGCAAACGCGCAAAAGAGAGTAGGGATTTCTTTTTATAAAGATACAGAGAATGTGCTGCCGCTGTTTGCTCATGATGCCGGGCTTAGCGGTGTGGGAATCGCCTTTGGTGAGTCGGACATTTATATGATTAAGACGGGTACAGATATCACAATAGACGACTTGCTTCGTCGGGTGGAGGAACTGTCAAACCACGTAGAAGTGTTTTCTTTGTTTCATGTGAAAGAATCCATGGAGTATCTTCCGAATGTGAACCAGAAGACCTGTTTTGATGCCATTATCGCGGCGTATCTTCTGAATCCACTCAAGAGTGACTATGACTTTATGGATGTGGCAAGAGAACAGCTTGGAATTCTTCTGGATGGAAAGCTTGACGGGGAAAAACAGTGTTTCTATGAAGCATATGCCGCATATGCGTCTTATGCTCCGCTTTCAGAAAAACTTACGGAAACCGGGATGAAAAAGCTGTTTGATGAGATTGAGATGCCTCTTACCTTTACGCTTTACGATATGGAAAAGAACGGTGTAAAAATAGAGGCAGAAGCACTTAAAATATACGGTCAGCAGCTTGGTGAGCGGATTGTGGAAGTAGAAAAGCACATTTACGAACAGACAGGGGAAGCGTTTAATATCAATTCTCCAAAACAGCTTGGAATCATCCTGTTTGAAAAGCTGGGACTTCCTCATGGAAAGAAAACGAAAACAGGGTACTCGACTTCCGCAGATATTTTGGAAAAGCTGGCTCCGGATTATCCGGTGGTATCTGAGATTCTGGAATACCGGCAGCTTACAAAATTAAAGTCCACTTATGCAGACGGACTTGCAAACTATATTCAGGCAGACGGGCGCATCCATGGGAAGTTTAATCAGACCGTGACGGCGACAGGACGATTAAGCAGCACAGAGCCGAATCTGCAGAATATCCCGGTGCGCATGGAGCTTGGAAGATTGATTCGAAAAGTATTTATCCCGGAACAGGACTATGTGTTTGTCGATGCAGATTATTCCCAGATTGAACTGCGGATTCTGGCACACTGTTCGGGAGACGAACAGCTGATTTGCGCCTATCGGGAGGCACGGGACATTCATCGTATCACCGCCTCTCAGGTGTTCCATGTTCCGTTTGAAGAGGTCACGGATTTGCAGCGGCGCAATGCGAAGGCAGTCAATTTCGGGATTGTGTATGGAATCAGTTCTTTCGGTCTGAGCGAAGACCTCAGCATTACGAAAAAAGAGGCGGCACAATATATCGAAAATTATTTTCAGACCTATCCGGGTATCAAAACATTTCTGGACCTTGCTGTGGCGGATGCCAAAGAAAAAGGATATGCGGTGACGCTGTTTGGAAGGAGAAGACCTATTCCGGAGCTTTCTTCGGGGAATTTTATGCAGCGTTCTTTCGGAGAGCGGGTGGCAATGAATTCACCGATTCAGGGAACGGCGGCGGATATTATGAAGATTGCCATGATTGGGGTCAACAACCGTCTTAAAGAAAGACAAATGAAATCCCGGCTGGTTCTTCAGGTACACGATGAACTGCTCATCGAGGCTTACAAGGAAGAAGTAGCGCAGGTAGAGGAAATCTTAGCCTATGAAATGGAGCATGCAGTATCTCTTTTGGTTCCGCTGGAAGTGGACATGCATGTGGGAGCAAACTGGTACGAGGCAAAGTGATGAGAGTGATAGGGATAACAGGAGGCATTGGTTCGGGAAAGAGCCGGGTGCTCTCTTTTCTGGAAGAACGGTTTGGAGCAATCGTCTGTCAGGCAGACCGGGTGGCATGGGAACTGCAGGAGCCCGGAGAGAAGTGCTACCTTGCGATTACGGCACATTTTGGAACCGGAATCCTGCACGCAGACGGAACACTGGACCGGGCATCGCTTGGACAGATTGTCTTTAGCAAGGAAGAAGAGCTTCTTGCATTGAATGAAATCATGCATCCGGAAGTGAAACGAAGCATCCGGAAACGGATAGAAGAGGAAGAAAAAAAGGGTACAACACTGTTCGTTTTGGAAGCTGCGCTCCTAATTGAAGAAGATTATGGTGAAATTTGTGACGAACTGTGGTATATTTATACGAGTGAGCCGATTCGACGCCAAAGACTTAAGGAGTCCAGAGGGTACAGTGATGCGAAAATCAATGCAATCATGGCATCTCAGCTTTCGGAAGAGGTTTTCCGGAGAGAATGCAAAAGAGTCATTGATAACAGCGGCAGATTTGAAGAAACCTGTGCACAGATTGAAGAGGCAATAGAACAATTAGGAGAGAAATAAGATGAGATTATGCAGCATAGCAAGTGGCAGCAGTGGGAATTGTATCTATGTCGGCAGTGAGAAGACCCATCTTTTAGTAGACACAGGAATCAGTAAAAAGCGGATTGAGGACGGCCTTTCGGAGCTCGGGATCAAGGGAGAAGAGCTGAGTGGGGTTTTGATTACCCATGAACACGCAGACCATATTCAGGGCTTAGGGGTGTTTTGCCGGAAGTACGGCATCCCGGTTTATGCAACAAAAGGAACGATTGCCGGAATTCTGGAATATCGGGGGCTTGGGAAGGTGCCCGAAGGGCTCTGGCATGAAATAGAAATCGATCATCGGTTTCCTATCGGTGATGTGGACATAAAACCATTTGCCATTTCCCATGATGCCAATGAACCATCCGGTTTTCGGGTGGAAACATCTAAGCAGGCGGTTGCAGTCGCGACAGACCTTGGAATGTACGACGATTATATTGTAGAAAACCTGAAA
>ONED01000002.1 GCA_900316755.1 uncultured Eubacteriales bacterium | reverse complement strand
TCAGGATTGTAGAAAGTCTAGACGGATGCATTTTAGAAATTTTATTATACAAGCACTCAAAAGAACTCGCAAAGCTCAAACATTTTTTCGTGCTTGTATCTTTTCTAAAATGCATCCGTAAGACTTTCTATAAAATCCTTCGATGCATTCTCCCATACGATTTATCTGAAAATCTGCATGTTGTGAGTTCCTTTTTGATAGATGTAATTACTTCTCAAAAAACAGAGTGTTAGAAAATACTGAAGATGAAGCCTAAAAGAAAAAGCCCTTGGCAGCGGTGTGTGCCGACTGCCTCAGGCTCAGTGAGACCGATTTCGCTATTGCGACAGCCCCTTGCATTCAAAATAAATTGAACCATATTTCTGATTTTTCATACAATATATTATGACTATGCAGGAAAGGAAGAAATATGTATGCAAAATTATAGAAACAATGCAATGCCTTACTCTAATTATCGACATACACCGTCTTGTGCTGTCGAATCAGCCTCAAAAGGGATCTTAGAGGAAATGCCGCTTGCTATGGCGTACGTTCCGTGGCAGATGTGGCGCAACATCTACGACGCAGAAAAAGGATTTTGTAACGGTACCATTTTCCAAGAATTGAACTTACCATTTGAAGGAATAGGAGGGTGCCAAAAATGACGAACAGACCTTGCAGAAAAGATTTATTATGCTGGATTAATATTGTGAGCTTTGCAGTCGATGACGTAAAATTGTTTTTAGACACACATCCCGAAGATTCAGAAGCACTCGCCTATTTTCATGAATACAGTAAGCTTCGGAATCAGGCTCTCAGAGAGTATTCTAAATACTATGGTCCGCTTACCATTGACACAACGATGGAATCCTGTACAGACAGATGGAATTGGGTAAATGAGCCATGGCCGTGGCAGGAAGGAGGATGTTAATTTATGTGGAATTATGAAAAACGTTTGCAATACCCGGTGAAAATCTCACAGACCAACCCAAAAATGGCACAGGTCATCATCAGTCAGTTTGGAGGTCCCGATGGAGAACTTGCGGCTTCTATGCGTTACCTGTCACAACGATATACAATGCCCTACAAGGAGGTAACCGGAATCCTTACCGACATTGGTATAGAGGAAAATTATTGTGCATTTCATAAATAATTTGAAATGGGATGAAAAAATCAACATTTCGCTGATAAAATAAGAAAAGGACCCTCAAAAGGGTCCTTTCTTTTAATCTTTTAGTGACATAACTTTTTGAAAATGCTCATGCATTCCGGTTTTCTCTGCCTCTTGTTCGCTTTCGGTGATAATAACATTTGCAGGAAATTCGCAGTATTTCATGTTGTTGCTCCAAGATTTCCACATGATTTCTGGATTTAGCAAATAAACATTGGCAGTTCCAGATTTCTTTATGTAGATAAAACCGTTTTCTCTCAGATACTTTATACCTCTAGTTACCGTGGAATTGCTGAGACTTAATGCCTCTGCAAATACAGAATAACTGGCAATCAGAGCATTATACCCATCCATGTGGTTGGCAATGAAAAAGAAAATCTTTCCTGCAGCTGGGAAGTCAAATAATTTGTTCATAACTTTTTCGTTCAAACTGCCCTCCATGTTTAACTGTGCAAACTCCTTGTATGCAGAACCTCTTTCTTTTCGTTTCTCCTGTTTTGCGAGGATGGCGAGTTGTTTTTCTCTTTCTTCAAAACTGATTTCACCCTTTAATCGGTTAGGGTTGGCACATACCGTAATTTGATTCATTTTGTTTTCCTCCTTAAATAGTCATAGTGTGATTAGCATTCAATTCAATTATGACTATTCAATAGTCAAAACGAGGATTTTCTCATAAATAATTTGGAGCGACCAACTAGTCATACTGTGACTATGCGAATAGTCATACGCTGACTATTTGCTTTTTGCTCAAAATGCCCTTATCTCTATTATATACAGAAAAAAAGAGGGCATTTTTTGAGTTCTCCCCTCTTTAGTCTTCAATTAACAGAAAAAATTGAGTTTTTGAGAGGTACAACTGGGTAACGTTTGGGTTGCAGTAAAAGAAAAGCAAATGCCAAGGGTAACGGCGACTGGCATTTGCGGAACAGCGGATTTTGCAAAAAAGTTATGAGAGGATTTTTAAGTTTTGGCATCTGAGCATGCCTCGCCCTGGTACCATGATTCTTTTTGTTTTTCTGCTCGTGTATGTGGTGAGAAGATTCTAAACATGCAGTGGGGTTTTCTTTTTCCACGAGTTGCCGGCGATACCGCCACAAGATGTTCCTGTCTGTTTTTTATTGCGGACCGTTCTGTAAAACGGTCCGTTTTAGTTTGTTGGTTATTACGGCGGCAATCCAAAAAGAAAGAAAAGACCGCAGACGGTCCTTTCGAGTTTGCGTTGTTCAATGTTCTGCCATGAAAAGGCGGTTTGTTTCATACTTAAAGTATCCAATCACACATCGTAATTGCCGTGTCGCGCCTCCTTTTTCCAATGGGTCCAGATTTAGGTCTGGACCTTTTTGTTTTATAAACACAAAAAAGCACATTCTTAATATATCAAATTAAAAAAAGGAGGATTTATCTATGGATAAAGAGACATTAAGCAATTATGGATGGATTGTGATATGTGTGATGGTACTTGCTGTAATGTTGGCTTTGGCAAGTCCGTTTGGTAATTTTGTGGCAGATGCCATAAAATCAACCACACAAGGATTGTTCGATGTAAATCAAGGGGCATTGGATGCAGCGAATATCCATATCATGCAACAGGAATTTGAAAATATGCTCGGTGACAAAGACCCTGCACTAAATCCAACTGGAGCTATAATTTCAGACAACACATACTCGTATGGTGACTATGTATATTCCAGAAACATTGTGTCGGGAAATCCATATGGTGTTGCCACTCTTGATGAGGCATGGAGTGTAGTAAATGCACAGTTGGCAGCAGAAGGTGTTACTTGGGAAGAAGTTGTGACTATCTATGCTCAATATGGAATAACCGAAGACCAATTACTAATTGAATACGGTCTGCATGAGGACACATTTGAACCATCTGTATATGGAAAGAATTGGAATGTTTCGCTTAATCTTGAGTTAACAGACAGGAACCAGACCGCGTATGGACCTATTCTAGAAAGTATCAATGGAATGCCCATTACAAATGTAAGCAAACTATTTTATCAATGTAATTCGCTAATCACGGCGCCTCAAATCCCCAATAGCGTAACTGATATGACAGATACATTCTTTGAATGCACTTCACTTGAAACATTGCCTGTAATTCCAAACAGTACGACTACTTTCAGTTCTGGTGTGTTTTATTATTGTTCAAGTTTAAGCAATATAGTTATTCGAGATGGAATTACGAGTATCGAATCCAATGCAATTATGTGGTGTACAGGCATAAAGAATATAGTTATACCAGACAGTGTAAAAACTCTAAAAAATCATGCACTATACTGTTGCAAAGAGTTAACTGAAATAACTATTGGAACAGGTGTGACAGCCATTGAGGAATGTGCTTTAGGTGATAACGATAATCTAAAAACAATCAATTACAAAGGAACAAAGGAACAATGGAACGGTATTACCTTAACAAATAATTGGAATGTTCGTTGTGGTGAAATTACTGTAAACTGCACCGATGGTTCAATAGTAATCCCTGCTTGGAGTAACTAAAACAAAATGATATGCAACTAATAAAACGGACCCTTTTAGGGTCCGTTTTATTAGTTGTGACCAAGGGATGCGCGGAGTGTTTTTTGCTCTTCAATCAAAGCAAAGTAAACATCTCGTTCCAGTCGCTCGCCTTTCTTTGCAAGGTTCAACATACGGTTGACCTCTCGCAAACGAGCTTCTTTCTCTCTGATAGAATCAACATCTCGTGGTGCTGATTCATCAACCAATGATTCTGTTTTTTCTGGGAGTGGTTCATCCAGTTGGACCTGCTCCGGCAACGCTGAAGAAATACTATTTGCAACCGTGGCGGCAAGGTTTACAGACCTTGCCTTTTTCTTTTCCATTGGGTATTTCTTCAAAAGAGTTGCACCGATAAGGTCAGAAAGTGAGACCTCTTTTTCCTGTGCGACCTGCTTTAAGTGGTCGCGCTCCTCTGGTCTCAAATAGAATTTGCATTCAACTCTTGGTACTTTGTGTGCCATGGTAATCTCTCCTTTCGTAGTCCTGGGAGTGGTCTTAAAAGTGGGAGCAAACAGTGCGACCACTAATCCGCAGAGTTATTAAGGCAATTTACAGATTGCCGTATAACTCAAGTATGAAGAACACCCACCACGGCAAAGGGTGGACTTCATACAAAAAGTGGTCTTAAAAGTGGTCGCACTCATGCGACCACTTTTGAGACCACTTGCACAGGGGTTCAAAGGGGCAGTAGGCCCCTTGCCCTCTCCGGTCAGGAGCGGTTCCAAGGCGGCGCCTTGGCTCACGACTTTACAGCGTAAAGGGGAGTGAGTCCTTTTTTATCTGAAAACGGGCGAAATACATCATACTGTATTTGTCCGTTCAGATGGAAAGGCCGGAAACAAATCTGCGACACCAAAAGGGGCGACAGATTTTTTCTGGAGTTTTTGCGAAATGAGAAAACAGCGCAATCACTTGCGGTGTTTTGGAATGTAGAAAAAACGGTTTGTGAGTGAAGAAAATTGTTACAGCAATTTTTGGAACGAGCAAACAAGGCAGAACCGCAGTTCTGCCAGGATATGCCCAAGGATTTTTACAGAAATCGTTGGAGCATATCCAGAGATTTTCATAAAATTGTTATGAGGCAATTTTGTAAAATCTCCAACCCCAAAAAGAAAGGAGGAATCATCATGGGTAACTTTGCAATCATGAGATGGGGTAAAATAAAGTTCGATGGGGTCTCAAATGCTGAGTATCACCAACGAACTGAATTACATAAAAACTGTGAGCATCCAGAGTTAAGAGAACAGAACTTTACTTTTAGGCAATTTGAGGATGAAACCTTGCGACAAACCACCAAGCGATTGATGGCAGCACAACAGGAAAGAACTGGTCGAGCAGTGAGAAAGGATGCAACCGTGATGGTTGATTTTGTCCTCACTTTCTCGCCAGAGATGGTTGGTAAAATAGACATGGGAACATGGTTCAAGGCGAATGTGGATTGGTTGCACCGTGAGTTTGGAGCGAAGAATCTGCTCCGACTTGATATGCACTTTCATGAGTCATGTCCACATCTACATGCATTTGTATCGCCCCTTGATGAAAAGGGTAATTTCAATTTCAAAAAGCATGTGAAGCACATCTCGCAACTGGTTGCCATGCAAGACCGTTATGCAAAGGCAATGGAGCGATTTGGACTTGAGAGAGGCAACACGAGGTGGGCAGAGGTTGAAAACGGCAAGATGAAACCAACCTCGGACATTACTCGCCATAAACCGCTGAGAGCATGGAGAGCAGACCTCTTGAAGCAAATCTCAGCAATGCAGGAGCAGTTACAGCAGTTGCCAGAAATCACCGAATCTCAGCAAAAGGCACTCCGAGAATTGCAGAGATTACATCAGCAGGTGGAAAGCAAAAAAGGCACCAAGAAAAAACTTGATGCCCAAGTTGAGGACCTACAAAAAGATGTGGCGACTTTGACAGGTCGCAAGGAACTGCTCACCACCCAAATTGAGGACCTGCAAAAAGCAACAGAGGAAGAGAAAATCCGTTATCTCAATCTCAAAGCAGATTCCGAAAAACTCAGTGGTGAGATTGCCAGAAAGCGAAGAGAACTCACAGAGTATGTATTCAGTGACCGCAATTCCGTGCCGGAAGTTCCGAGAGGAACATTGCATCTGGGCGAAGCGGATGACATTCTTGACTTGTAACTTTTTAGCAAACAATCACGGCGCCAGATTGAAAAATCCGCATACTTATGATAGAATATCTGTTAGACAAATAAGAATTTGAAAGTGAGGTGCATGTAATGAGTTTATTTGAAACAATTCAAAATTATAGACCTATGAACCGACAAGAAGAATGTGACAAAGAACAAATGTTGCAATTCATGATGTATAATAAAAACTATTTGGAGCGTGAAAATCAAATTGCACATTTTACAGCCTCTATGTGGACCGTGAATAAGGAAAGAACGAAAACTCTGATGGTACATCACAATATTTACAATTCATGGTCATGGATAGGCGGTCATGCGGACGGTATGGAAGATTTATGTGCCGTAGCGCTAAAAGAACTTCAAGAAGAAACAGGAGTTAAATATGCCCAATTGGTTAGCGAGGAGATTTTTAGTTTAGAAACATTGACCGTTGATGGGCATATGCGCAAAGGGCTTTGGGTTCCGAGTCATTTACATTTTAATCTCACCTATCTAGCAGAAGCAGATGAAAACGAAGAATTAGTTGTACAAGAGGCAGAGAATTCAGCCGTTCAATGGTGGCCTTTTGAAGAAGCGTTGAATGTTTCAACAGAGCCGTGGATGATACAGAATATCTATAAAAAATTGATTGAGAGAAGCAGATAAATTCCAATTTACTCGAACAGATTAGGAGCAGGACCTGCGGGTCCTGCTCTTCTTGATTCTGGGGTCATCATGGAAACCACAAAATTCGCTCATAAGTTTTTCTGTATATAATAGCGATAACACGGAAAAGGCATGGAGATTTTCAATTCTTGTAATTGTTCACACCATGCCCCAACGATATTATATACAGTAAATTACTGATATTATATACAGAAACTTTTTAGCATTTCAGCGATACAGCGAACTTTTGGAGCGAACCAAAATACATATGAGGAAATTTTTAAGTTTTGCACCCTGCCTCTTCCAGGCGGAACCGGTTCAGAATCATCTGCAGATAAAACGAAACGGACCTCGTTTGAGGTCCGTTCTTTTATCGTTCAATGATGGTAAAGGTCGCTTTGTATGCTTCCCCTCTGCCAGAAGTCTGGTAATGTAAGAAAATTGGTCTCGGCATAAAGGAAAGATGGATTTCCAGAACCTTGTCGGGGTGTACCACGATTTTCTTTGTGACTCGCTCGTATAATCCCTCGTTGATTTGGTCCTTTGTCAGATTAACCATGCTCTCAATTTGGGCGATATACTCAGTAAATCGCATTTCCTCGGATGCGGTATTGCTTTCCTTTTGTAGTTGGGCAAGTTTCGCCTTTAGTTCGCTGATTTCATCGCTGTATTCCTGTGCAGTTGCAAGGTATGCCTCTTCGGGGATTTTGCCTTTCACATGCCTTTTTGTGAAGTCTGCGACTTCTTTCTTTAACTGGGCAAGTGCCTTTTCTACAGCTGCGATTTCCTTGCTGTTGTCCTTCGGTTTTGCAAGGTTCTTAAACTCTTCACGGAGACCGTCTATGATTTCTTGCTTTCGTGGTAGGATGATTTCCGTTATAATGTCATGGATGGCACTTTGTAGCACCCTGTCATTGACTCTCAGACCGTTGCAACCAACGGTGATGGTCTCGCCTGTGTCGGTTGTGATTTGCTTCTCCTGCCCTCTCTGGTGGTTCTCAAAGCAAACCCATGACTTGTAGGGGGTGTTGACCTGTTTCTTGGTATAACTCACGTACCGCCCACCACAGCACCCACAGAACACTTTGCCGGAAGTCCAGTAACGGTTGGAATGCTTCGCCTTGACTTCTTCGCTTGGTGCTTTTTCCTGTAGAATCAACTGGACCTTATCCCACAATTCACGGTCAATGATTGCGGATTCGGGATGATGGTCCTTGATGTAAACCATGGCAGACTCGCCACGGTTATACTTCTTTTTGTGGTCAAGGGCATTCGGAGTATAGGTCTTGCCCTGTGCAAGGTCTCCCACATATTTCTCATTGCGGAGTATGCGGAGAATGACAGTAGTGCTAAATCCGTTCTTGTATCGCTTGGTTTTGATGCCTTTGTCTTGCAACCGTTTAGCAATACGGAATGTTCCATCTCCACTTGCAAACCATTGATAAATCTGCTTGATTATCTCCGCTTCTTCGGGGATAATCTCAAAGTGCTGGTCTCCAAATTCATCAGTCACGATGTTATAACCATACATCTCTTTGCGACCAAAGACCACACCTCGCTCCATCTGTTGGAGTTGACCCCACTTTACACGGCGCGAGGTTCGGAGACTCTCTTGCTCGGCATTGGTTGCAATCTGAGACAGTTTCTCACGGTAGTCATTGCTTTCTGTGTTTATATCATCGGACAGGAACCAGACATAAATGCCACGGTTTCGCAGTTCTTCCACGATGTTCAAGAGGTCTTGCACATTTCGGGAAAATCGCGAGACTTCCTTGGTTATGATAATGTCAATACCACCATATCGGGCAATGGATAACATCTCATTGAAAGCATTTCTCTTTTCAAGGGATGTACCGCTGAGGCCTTCATCTGCAAAGATGCCCACATTGCTCCAATTCGGATGCTTTTTGAAAAGACTTGCAAAGAATCTCTCTTGGGATGCAAGCGAGTTCTTTTGGTCTGTATCATCAGTAGATACACGGCAATAGGCACAGACATTATGTCTTTCGTTATCTTGTGTTTTTAGTAGTCTTTGCTTTGGTTGTCTGACTTCTGTTGTTGCCATTTTGCACTTCCTCCTTGTGTGGTAAACCTACCACATCTCTTATGTACTGTACCAGTTCAAAAACGAGTTTATCTTCTTCGCTTTTTGTCCTAAACAGTGCATCGGGATTCGTTATCACTGACAAATTCGCCTCGCTATGTAGTTTTACATAGTCATTGTATGAGGCGATAAAGAATTGTATTAACTTCTCTCTGTCATCCAGAAAGGCGGCTGCCTCTCTGCATTGCTCTGATGTGATATAGGTTTTGATTTCACTAAATTTGCTCATAAGTAAATCCCTCCCTGTGCAATAGTATATCATGCACAATAGAAAACTTCAATAGGCACGGAGGAATTAGCCCAAAATCTGTGTCGCAAAGGAAAAACCCTTTAAATACGCGGGATTCTCGGCTTTATGGTCAGCTCAAAAGTAGATTTCATAGATTCTCCGCGTTTGTTCTTTTCGGTCTTTTTATATTCCACTCCTTCCAGAAGCATTTTCAAGGCAGTATTCCTTTCCGGTACAGACAAATCCCAATAGCAAGAGAGTAATTGTTCGCAATTTGGAATAAAGTCATTGATATGGCTGTCTTTTTTCTTTTCATACTCTACCTCTTTTTTGAGAGTTTCAATCTTATTATTGCACTCCTTTATTTTTTCCTGTAGAAGATTAGAACGCTTTACAAACATATCCGCATCATATACACCCTGCTCCAAAAGGTCGTACAGTCGTTCGTTTTGTGTATTTAAGGCTTCTGATTCTTCTAATGCGATTCGCAATAGTTCTTCCTTTTCCGGTAGAAGACTTTTCATCTTCACAGGATCCAATTTATAATTTCCAATCCATTCCGATAATGTGCGAATCAATTCTCGCTCCACAAGCTCCAAGTTACTTCCTATGGTACTACATTTGTCCGTTCTACACATCAGAACGTCATATTTTGAATTTCCTCCGGCTGGACGACGGAACATTCTCTTTTTACACTCACTGCAAATGATGATTCCGGAAAGCGGATTTTTTACAGCGTAAGAATCTTGTGGTTTTGGAGTGCCAAGACCGAGATAGGATTGTGCTTCCATAAATAGCCCATGGTCAATCATACGTGGTTGCATTCCTTCTACAGTAAACTCATAGTCGGAATGCGGTCTGGTTTTCATAGGAACTCCATCTATAACTTTGCTGACTGTTTTCCTCCTTCCGATTCCAACACGCTTGTCATTTACCACATTCAACAAAATCCCGCGGACAGAGCAATCTGTCCACTCAGAGCCGTTTCTCGCTTTGATTCCGCGGTCATTTAGGTAATGCTTGATACTTGTTACCCCTATTCTGTCCGGACCCGTAAAAAGCGAAAATACGAGCTTGACTATTGGCGCTTCCTCTTCGTTAAGTGCGAGAGTCCATCCTTTTTCGTGAGGGAGTTTTACACGAACCCATCCATAAGGAGCTTGATTGAATGGCCATTTCCCTTCTTTCACAGCAGCATACTTTCCATTCTGTAACCTTCGCCGTGTCGTTTTATATTCTCTACGTGACATAAAGAGACCAAATTCAAAGTATTCCTGGTCGAATTCGTTTCCTGTGTCGTAAGTTTTTAAAGGGGTGATGATAAGTGTGTTTGTATACTGGAAGGCACGCTGTACCACACCTTGGTCAATGGTGTCTCCTCTGGCAAGACGTTCTACTTCCATCACAAGAACACCGTCCCACATTCCCATTTCTACCTCTCTGAGAAGCTGTTGCATGACCGGACGTGCCGCTATCGTTTCTCCGGATACAATTTCTTTATAGATAGCACCGATTATCAGATTTCTACTCTTTGCCAGAGATAGAAGTGTTTGCTCATGACGCGCAAGTGTTTCCATTTCTCCGTGTTGTTCTGCTTCGATGTCTACTCGTGATTTTCTTAAGTAAATCGCATAAGACATGGTATCACCTTCCTCTAAAATATATTGAAAAATGGGTATAAAAATAACAGCCATACCGAAACGTTTGTTCCGGGTTGCAAAGCTGCCCAAAAGATGATATTATAATTGTGTCATATTGGTTTCATCTTTCGGGTGCAACCTGTTATCGTAAAGTAGGTTATCGCAATATAGCGAAAGTCCGAGTTACGATGCCGCTTCGGTGTTGTGAGCACTGAGGCGGTTTTTTATTTAAAATTGTATTATTTTATATACATAAATTGACAAATAACAAATAAAATAGTATAGTATAAATAAGTTAACTCGTGAAGGATAAGGCTGGGTTCCCGAATGGGAGTAGGTCGAAAGACTTAGAATTCCTTTGCCCCTGGGGTTGGCTTATTTTTTTGTTAAACTATTTTTGAGATTCTGAATAATGTTTTCAGGGTCTTTTTTTATTTCTTCTACAATAAAATCTATTGTTTGGATGCTATATCCGTATGTGTGAGTTAATTGGTGCTGATAGCAAAGTTTTGGATTACTCTTGATTCCATAGTAATTGCAGAATAAGTTAAAATGATACATATTAAACTTTTTTATCTCACCATCATATTTTAACGCGATACCAAGTCTTGATAAGCGAGCACATACTTCAGAAACGCAACTTTTTGTGCTGTATTTATGTGTAGTATTTGGATCTTTCAATTCTTTAATGATTTTGACTTTAGCATCAGAAGAATTACTAATACCAACAAATGAGGTTGCTTTATCCTTGTTTTTAGTAATGTAATGATAATGCTCAATTCTAATAGCGAATTTATCGTTATTATTGAGGATAGTATCGGCAATGTTGGTACTTGTATTAATTAGCTTGGAGGCAATTTCTTCTGGGTATTTTGCTATTATTTCTGCCTCGTCCAATGCTTTCATGCTGACTGAAAGTGTTAGAAAGTTTTGAGGAATAATAGTAGTCATATCTACATTGTGAAATGCCATCATTTTTTCATTGAAATTAAGAACGCAAGATTGGAAGAGCGGTACATAAACCATCTCATACTCTTCTGTAATAAAATGCGTACTTGTATTTCTTAATTCTATAATCTTTTCAAGATTTAGTCTAAGTGGGTCTTTATTGTTTGTAAATACTTTCTGGATACAATTTTCCAATGATAGTGTTCGGTCTGGATGATCAAAATAATAAATGCTATTTTCTCCCATGGATTTTATCATGTGAGCTTTGAGCATTAGTTCCCAGGCATTACAAATAAAAAGACTGAACCCTTCTACACGATATTTAATGGTTGGTTTGTTATATAATTCGATTGCCATTGCAAAAGCTTCTTTTGATTTTTCAACTAATTTATCTTCTAATTTCTCCATACTTGTCCCTTCCTGTTTTATTTTCTTACATTGATAGGCTTTTTAGTTAATGCCCTTACAACCACCACCGAATATCGGCGATAGTGGTAAAGATATTACAAACAAAGCATTTGACATTTTTAACACATTTGCTATAATGTACTTAACAAGACAACTGAGGTGATGGTCGTACCCCATCTGCTTCGGTAAAATAGCTTCTAAAAATAGGCGCTTACTCTACCAAAGTCAAGGCGTCTATTTTTTATGTGTAAGATTCAGAATGGATACAATCAAGTTGGCTATCGTCAGTATGATTATAAATTCTTCATATGTACTCATAATAACCACCTCCTCCGCAAGACTCGAAGCAGGTAGGAAACGCCCTCCCAGTTGTCTGGGTAAATACATTATTTAGTTGGTAGCCCGGCACCGTAGCACCGGGCTACTTTGTTTGAAAAATTATACATAGTATGGATTTGGCTTTAAGAGTAATAGTATGATATCTATTATCCAACCAATTCCAAAAAGTCCTCCAGTGCATAGATATAAAATGCCCATTCCTATTTTACCTTCATAGAATTTGTGGGCACCGAAAAATCCCAAGAATGCACAGAGGAGAAATGCTACCCACTTATCTTTCAATTTTCCATTTGGCGATGCAACAACGGCAGTTGCGGTAGCGCACGTGCTTGCTGAATTATTATTGTTAATAACAATATTTTCAGAGTTTCTTTTCAGTTCTTCGACTTGCTTTCCACACTTCGGACAGACAACACATTCTTTATCAATCAATTCCCCGCAGTGTTTACAGTACTTTTTGTTTTCTTCCATTCCTTACTTCCTCTCTTTCTTTTGCACCTTATTTAGATAACCCTTTATCTGCACGCATGAGCGTAGCATTCAATTAAATCAACAGAGCATTGCTTGTCGTAGTCACCATTTTCTATATGTTTCATTTCATGGTGATACGCAAGTAGCTGTCGCTCGTAATTAAGTCTTGCATTTAAGACTATAGTATAACTCATATCCAAGTTGTACACGGTATAAGCCGAAATCGTATTCGGAAGATTTACCAAAATGGTATTAACATCCGGTGTCATCAACATCACCCCTAACGCGGTCAATCATCTGCTTCACAAATTCTATATCTTCCTTTTTCACTTTCCGGGAAGCATCGAACAAAACCTTATATTCAGGATTCCGGAACATAAACTCTGCGATATCTCGAGCATCGTCATTTAAATAATATATGGATTCCGGTAAGGAAGTTGTTTTATCGGTTCTTCCAAGCAAATAATCAATATCTACATTAAAAAAATCAGCAATCAACTCTAATGTGTTATAATCAGGTTCTCGCGCACCGGTTTCATACATTCCGATTGTGCTTCTTGATATGTTTAATTTATCAGCTATTTCTTGCTGAGTATATCCACCAGCAGTACGTAATGACTTAAATACATTTTTAAAATTTCCCATGTTATATTCCTCCCGTTGAAATAAGAATATCACAAACCGTGATAAATGTAAATGAAGAATTGTCACAAAATGTGAAAAAAGTTATTGACACATCCAAAGGAAGATGGTATTATGATGATAGTCACGAAGCGTGACAATTTGGAAAGGAGGATAAAAATGAAAGGATACGGAAAGATTCTTGTACAACTTAGGGGAGAAAAAACGCAAGAAACAGTGGCAAGAGATGTTGGAATTTCAGTATCATCATTGGCCATGTATGAAACCGAGAAACGTGTTCCTAGAGATGAAATCAAAATAAAACTTGCAAATTACTACAAACGAAGTGTACAGGAAATTTTTTTTACAGAAAATGTCACGAAATGTGGCAATAAAACAGAGCAAGAGTTGGTCTGAATGAAAAGAGGAGGTGAGAAAGGTGAAAAAAATAGTACAAATCATAACCGCCATTATAGCTAGTTTTATAACAGCGGTCTTGGTAAATGTATTCTTATTTTAGAAAAATTTGCAAAATTACTGATGTGACCAGAGAAACAAAAATAGGAACAATTACGGATTGAAAAATGAATGACTTAATCCGATTGATATTTAATTCTTGATAATGCATTCCCTTATAGTTGAGGTGTAATTTCACGTCGTTTGCTAGGCTGATGGAATACAAATCAAAATATCCGTTTTCATTAAGATGGTTGCAACATGTAGCTATCTCATTGATTGATAAATCTTTTAAATTTTTTTGTATGTCGCAGGTAGAAATTATGTCAGTAGGATTGCATTTTTTATTACAGCATTTAAGAATTTTACGTTCCATTTTAGTTAACATGTGATTCTTCCTTTCATTACTTGATAGGAAAATTATACCAAAGCAAAAGGAAATAAGCAAATAGAGAAAGGAGAGTTTAAGAATGTACATACCGGAGTTTGTTTGTGGGATAGCCGCAACTTTATTGGTAGAAATTTGTGCGTTGGTCATATGTGCAATTTATTACGGAAAGAAAAGGAAGAAAAAGAAGTAAACTCGGACAATCAGGAACACATACATTTTAGAGAGGTGGTGCAAGTGATAGTAGAAACGATTAAAAGAGGCGAATGCACATGCTATATTGACGATTCCGGATATGTCAATAAGACACAGGAAGAGGTTCAAGAAATCATAAAGAGGTATTCGGAATTTATAGCTGCGTGCTTGCAAAAGAGGAAAACCGCCTAGGCGGTAGAAAGGTGGACAAGCTAAAGGAGGTGATGACATTGAGAAGAGTATCGGTAGCGGTTCTGATAGCAGGATTCTTTCTTCTGGTAATTGGAGCTTCGGCTTCGGATAACGGTGCACCGGACGAGCTGTGGGTACTGTCAGCGATAGCTGGAACGGTATTACTGATAGCCGGGACCATGCTGTGGCAATATGCGATTTATCTGCGGCAGGAGAGATCCAAGAGAAGACGGCGCTACACAAAGAAAAAGAGTGCATAGGTCGGCAAACCATAATGCACTCAGAAAAATTATCAACTTAAAAATAACATGAAATTAGGAGGAAGTCAAATGGATGGACAAACAATTACAATTCCAGTGGAGCAATTTGAGGAATTGTTAAAACTTAAAGCATCAATTCACGCTTTGCAATGTTTTGTAAAAAGTGAAAAGTACCCAAATAGAAAAGTTATGTGCGATATCGTAGGCGTAGAGTATGAGGGGGATGATTAATGGAACACATACCAAATTATGATAACTGGAAAACCAATCCGGAATACGATACAGTCCTCTGCATTAGATGTGAAAAGGAAATTATTCCAAAGGACCATTTAAAAACTGCAAGAGGTTATATGTGTGAGGATTGTTTGGATTTAGAGGAGGAAGAAGATGCGTAGAAGAGGAACATATGGAAGAATCTGTGATGAATGCGGTTGTTATTTAGACCCTGAGGAAGAATGCGAATGTGTGAAGCGGAGAAGGGAAGAAAGAGAAGGTATATGCAGCAGTTCAGAATATATGAGTTTGAGAATGAAGAACAGTGGATTCATGGCCGTATGAACGGAATCGGTGGAAGTGATGCAAGTGCTGTAGTAGGAATGAATCCATACAAGACCAACATAGAACTTTTCGAAGAAAAGACCGGTAGGAAAATCCCAGAGGATATATCCAATCATCCTTGTGTTGTGTATGGCAAAAAGGCAGAAGAACCTATCAGGGAGTTGTTTAAACTGGATTATCCGCAATATGAAGTAGAACATCACGAATTCCGGATACTCCAGAGTATAGAATATCCATTTATGCAGGCATCTTTAGACGGTGAGATTACGGATCAGAAAGGAAGAAAAGGAATTCTGGAAATTAAGACAACAAACATCTTACAAAGTATGCAACGTGAAAAATGGAATAATCAAATCCCTCAAAATTATTACATTCAGGTATTGCATTATCTTTTGGTAACCGGGTACGAATTTGCAGTGCTTAGAGCTCATTTGAACAGTTCTTGGGACGGAGATGTTCGGACGCAGGCCAAGCATTACTTTATTGAAAGGTCGGAAGTGATTGAAGACCTAGAGTTCTTGAAGCAGGAAGAAATTAAATTTTGGAAGTATGTGGAGAGCGGGAGAAAACCTCCACTGATTCTTCCGGAAATATAGGAGGAGACTTATGGAATTAAAGATTATGAATCCACATGAAAACGAGATTGTACAGGAAATTCAGTGGAATTATGAAGAACTAAAAGCAGAAATAGCTGCAAAAATGAATGATTACAAAACATTGGTTTTTACAGAAGAGACAATTAAGGAAGCCAAAGCAGACAGAGCGAATTTAAGGAAGCTGAAAGATGCTTTCGAAGCAGAACGCAAACGCATTAAGAAAATCTGCACAGCACCGTATGAGAAGTTTGAAAAACAGGTGAAAGAGGTTACTTCTTTGATAGATGAACCGATACTGTTGATTGATGCGCAGATTAAGGAAGTAGAGGAAAAGCAAAAAGCTCAGAAAATGAAGGAGATTGAAACTGTATTCAAAGGAATCGGGTTTCAGGATTTTGTTACGCTGGATAAGATTTTTGACAGCAGATGGATGAATGCTTCTGTATCTATAAAAAAGATTGAAGAGCAGATGCAGGAGCGCATGATCCAGATTGGAAATGATGTTTTCGCAATTCAACAACTTCCGGAATTCTCGTTTGAAGCGATGGAAGTGTATAAAAAGAGTCTGGATATTACCAGCGCAATTCATGAAGGGCAACGTTTGTCTGACATTCAGAAAAGAAAGCTGGCATATGAGGAGGAACAGCGCAAAAGACGAGAGGCGGAAGAGCATCTAAGAATTCAAAAAGCGGAAGAAGAACAAGTGAAGCAGGAACCGGATGTCATGGAAACTCCGGTCGCAAATCCGAATCCGACAGTGGTTCAGAATATAGAGCAGGGAGCGGATGAGCCTTTACATGTGATTGATTTTCGTGTGACAGCTACAATGGAAAAATTAAGGCTTCTTAAAGAGTTTATGAAAAATAATCAGATACAGTATGGTCCAGTACCAAAGAAAGGGGAATAAAAGAAATGGCAGTTAATAATCAGTTGGCAAAGCAGCCGAAGAAAACAAGTATTGCCGTATTTCTAACACAGGATGCGGCTAAGAATCAAATTAACAAGGTGGTTGGAGGAAAGAACGGAACCAGATTTATTTCAAGTATTATATCAGCGGTACAGACGACTCCTGCCCTTCAGGAATGTACGAACAATAGTATTTTGAACGCTGCATTACTTGGAGAGGCTTTGAATCTGTCTCCATCACCACAACTCGGTCAGTTTTATATGGTTCCGTTTAAGAACAAGAAAAAAGGGACGGTAGAGGCACAATTTCAGCTTGGATATAAAGGATATATTCAATTAGCTATCCGCTCAGGATATTACAAAAAATTAAATGTGATTCCGATTAAAGAAGGGGAATTGATTCGGTATGATCCATTGAATGAGGAAATCGAGGTATCGTTAATTGAGGACGATATTGCAAGAGAGGAAGCCTCCACAATCGGTTATTATGCGATGTTTGAGTATGAAAACGGTTTCCGTAAGACGATGTACTGGTCAAAAAAGAAGATGCAAGCCCATGCAGATAAATATTCAGCGGCCTATAACTCTAAGATTGCAGAAAAAATAGAAAATGGGGAGATTCCGGAGAATGAGATGTGGAAATATTCTTCTTTCTGGTACAAGGATTTTGACGGAATGGCAATGAAGACCATGCTTCGTCAGCTGATTTCTAAATGGGGAATCATGTCTATTGATATGCAGGATGCAATTAACAAAGATATGGCAGTTATTTCAGATGATGGAACTCCGGATTATGTGGACAATCAGCCGGAGGAAGAAATTCAGGAAGTGGTATCGGAACAAGAAGTGCAGGAGGTTCGACCTGTTGTAGAAAACACAGAATCTGAACCCAATCACACTGATGCGGAATCCGAGTTCTTTGATTCGTAATTTAGTGCATCCCCTTGTAATAAGGATGAGCAATATATCACAAGTTACTAAATCAAAAGTCATTGCAATGCCTCCTGCTGAATGGTAGGAGGCGGAAAGGAGGAAAGATGGATTCTATTAGTTTTCAAGTACCAGGCAAACCGCAGGGAAAAGCAAGGGCGCGGACCTATTACAATGCAAACGCCAGAAAGCACGTATCAACAACACCGGATAATACCGTACTGTATGAGAATTTTATCAAGGAACGCTTTCTGCAGGCGGCAGGAGGCTTTTATCTGGAAGCCGGTAAGCCTGTAACACTTCGCATCGTGGCAAGATTTTTGCCACCGAAGAGCAAGTCAAAGAAAGTGCAACAGCAGATGGTTGACGGCGAAATTCTTCCGCTGAAGAAACCTGATATGGACAATATCATAAAGGTTGTAGCGGATGCATTGAACGGTGTTGCTTATCATGATGATACGCAGATTGTAATGGTAATTGCAAAGAAAGCATATTCGGCACTGGAAGGCTTGGATATTACGGTCGAGGAATATACAGGCGGAAAGTAGGTGGATTGCATGGCAAGACCAAAAAAGAAAGGTCTTAGCTACTTTCCATTTGATATTGATTTTTTTGAGGATAATAAAATCCGGATATTGAAAGCACGGTATAAAAGCGATGGAATATTCATGTATATCTTTTTGCTTACTGAAATATATCGGAGTGACAATGGCTACTACATACAGGTAGATGATGATTTTGAATACATCCTTTCAGAACAGCTTTTTATGGATGTAACTAAGGTGAAGCAGGTCTTGAACTTCCTGCTAAAACGGTCACTGTTTAACGACAAACTTTTTAGTGTGGACAAGGTCTTGACCTCTGCCGGGATACAGAGAAGGTGGCAGCTTGCAAAAAAAGAGTCTGCGAGGAAGTCACCGATTGAAGTCGGAAGGTACTGGCTTCTCAGTGAAGAAGAGACAGAACCTTTTATTAAGTGCAGCCTTTTTGAAATAAATACCGGAAAAACACATAGTTATTCCGGGAAAAACTCTGATAATTCCGCGAAAAAACCAATAAAGGAAAGTAAAGTAAATAATAATATATATTTTGCTTCTCCGGAACTTGACCTTATCTTCGGACTCTATGTGATGTCCAGAAGACAGAACGGTGACAATCTTACGGATGAACAGATTGCGCTTCTTAAAGAGGAACTTGTTTCATTGTCTCAAAATGAGACAGAGCAGATTGCGATTGTAAAGAAAGCTACCATGAGTGGATGGAAAAGTTTCTACCCGTTGTCAAAGAAGAAAAAGACGGATGGATTGCCACAATGGAAGAAACCGGATAACAAGTTCAAAAACTTCGAAGAGCGGAAATATGACATGGCAGATTTGGAGAAGCAGATATTGGGCAAGCAAAGTGAGGAGAAAAAAGGATGTTAGAGACAACACAGATTGCGGAGATTTTCGACAGCCTGCATGAGTATGAATGTTTCGTGGCAGAATGGACAATCGTCTGTGCCGTTTTGAATCCGGACGGGAGGAATGCGGACAGGATGGGAGCTGCGAAAACCCGCGCAAGAAAATTAGGGATTATAGATTAAATCATAAACGAAAGGAGCTGGGACTCTGGCCAGAGGAAAGATATATCGGTCCCTTTCGAGAGATGGAATATTTAGAATTTTTAAAAACAAAAATAGAGTTAGCCACAGAGAGTGGATTTGAAATTGATAAAAGCAAAATAAACAAGGCATTAAAGCCACACCAGAAGGATGCCGTAGCATGGGCACTGAAAGGTGGAAGAAGGGCACTGTTTGAATCTTTCGGACTTGGAAAGACGATTCAAGAGCTGGAGTTCTGCAAGCAGGCAATAAACTACGCCGGCGGGAAAGCATTGATTGTATTGCCGCTCGGAGTAAAACAGGAATTCACACATGATGCGGTGAACCTGCTTGGATATGAGAAGCCAAGATATGTGCGGAATATGGCAGAGGTGATGGAAGCGAAAGAAGAGATTCTTCTGACCAATTATGAGAGGGTTCGTGATGGAGATATCGACCCGAAGTATTTTGCAGTGACCTCAATTGATGAAGCAAGCGTGCTTAGGAGCTTTGGAAGTAAAACCTACCAGACGTTTCTGGACAAGTTTAAAGGGGTTCCGTATAAGCTGGTAGCTACAGCAACACCATCCCCGAACCGCTACAAAGAGCTGATTCATTATGCAGGATATCTGGAGGTGATGGATACCGGACAGGCATTAACAAGATTCTTCCAGAGAGACAGTACAAAGGCAAACAATTTGACACTCTATCCGAATATGGAAGATGAGTTCTGGCTGTGGGTGAGCAGCTTCGCATTGTTTATCACGAAGCCATCCGACTTAAATCCGGACTATTCGGATGACGGATATGAGCTTCCGCCATTAAAAATAAATTGGCATGAGCTCCCGATTTCCTACGGAGATGCAGAGGAAAAGAATGGTCAGCTTGCGCTATTTAACGAAGCAGCCGCAGGATTGAAAGAAGCGGCGCAGGTGAAAAGGGAGAGTATATCACAACGTGTAGCAAAGATGAAAGAGATTGTAGATGCTTCACCGAATGATCATTTCGTCCTGTGGCATGACTTGGAAAGTGAGCGGCACGCCATTAAAGCGGCATTACCGGAAACCGTGGAAATATACGGCTCACAGGATTATGACATCCGTGAACAGAGGGTCATTGATTTTTCACAGGGAAAAACAAGATTATTTGCTACAAAGAAATCCTTATCCGGTTCCGGCTGTAACTTTCAAAAACACTGCCACCGGGAGATATTTCTCGGAATTGATTATGAATTTAATGATTTTATTCAGGCAGTCCATCGGTGCTATCGTTTTTTACAGACGGAAGAAGTTGTGATAGATATCATCTACATGGAAAACGAGCGCGAGATTAAGAATGTCCTTATGGAGAAGTGGAAAAACCATAATCACATGGTGCAGAAGATGGTGGAGATTGTAAAGAAATACGGACTGTCCTCCGCAGGGATGGAGAAACAGCTTGGAAGAAAGATGGGGGTGAAAACAGTGAGAGTAGAAGGAAAGAGATTTACGGCCGTACATGATGATTGTGTGGAGGAAGTAAGACGGATGGCAGATAACAGTGTTGACCTAATATGTTCCTCCATTCCCTTCGGAAACCATTACGAATACTCGGCAAACTATAACGATTTTGGGCATAACCAGAATACAGAGCGATTCTTTGAGCAGATGGACTTTCTGACACCGGAGCTTTTAAGGGTATTGAAACCGGGAAAGAATGCTGCAATCCATGTAAAAGACAGGGTACTCTTTGGAAACGCAACAGGTACAGGAATGTCAACGATTGAACCATTCCACGCATTATGCATCATCCATTATATGAAGCACGGATTCCAATACATGGGAATGATTACGGTTGTCACAGATGTGGTTCGGGAAAACAATCAGACGTACCGGCTTGGATGGTCAGAACAATGCAAAGATGGTTCTAAAATGGGTGTCGGATGTCCAGAGTACATTCTGATTTTCCGCAAATTACCAACGGACCGCTCCACAGCTTATGCGGACGTGCCTGTTGTAAAAAGCAAAGAGGAATACACAAGGGCACAGTGGCAGATAGATGCTCACGGGTATTACAGAAGCTCCGGTGACCGTCTCGTCAGCAAAGAGGAGCTAAAAGAGATTTCTGTTGATAACCTTCAGGCGGTATACCGGAAATACAGCAGGGAGAACGTATACGATTACAAGGAGCACGTAGAACTTGCAAAAGAACTGGATAAGGACGGGAAACTACCGGCAACCTTTATGGTGGTTGCACCGGGAAGCTGGACGGATGAAGTGTGGGATGATATCAACCGCATGAGAACGCTGAATACCACACAGAGCAGAAGACGTCAGCAAATGCACGTATGCCCATTACAGATTGATATCGTGGAGAGAATCATCAACCGATACTCGAATGAAGGGGATTTGGTACTGGATATGTTCGGCGGACTTATGACAGTTCCGGTAACTGCTTTGGAAATGGGTCGAAGAGGATACGGAATTGAACTGAATCCGGATTATTTTCGCGATGGAGTTGGGTACCTGAAGGAAGCAGAAGAGAAACTGGAAACACCGACCTTGTTCGATTTTATGGGAGAAACGGAACATGAGGAAAAAGAATTGAGTAATCAGCCGGCTCTTCCAAGAATGAGGAACAATGAGCAACGGAAAGAGTTTATCGACAATTACATGAGCTGGCCATTGTGGATTGAATCCAAAGAAACAGGAGAACGGTATTACCGGTATAACTTTGAGAATGGCACTTCTTTTGTAGTGAGGGTGTATTTCCATAAGTGTTTTGATTATAAAGCAACGGAAAGGAAATACGAGGATAGATTTAAAGACAGATACGGCTCGGAAGAATACTATCTGCTGACAGAAGGAAAGTATTTCAAAGACTGTCTCACGAACAGAAGCCAGTTAATCGAACACCTGAAGAATATCCAGAAGGGAGAGTAAACCATGGAAGTAATGACAATCGGAGTGCTGTGTCTGGCACTCCTAATGGTTAAGAAGCTAATCATTGATGTACTCGTAACAGCCATAGTGGCAGCAGGCAGTATTTTGTTGTTGGTATCGGTGGCATATGGAGTGTATGACAGGATAAAGGGAAGGAAGAAAGGTGGTAAACGATGACAAAGGAAGAAGCATTAAAGATAGCAAAGCCGATATTATTTAACACGGAGATGGTTCGGGCGATACTGGATGGCAGAAAGACGGTTACAAGGCGAATTGTAAAATTCATAGATGGCAAGAATCCAAATTGGACAGGCTACATAAAAGACGGACTAACACTATACAATGGCACAAATGAGCCATGCAATAAAAAGCCACCATTCAAGAAAGGCGATTATTTGTACGTCCGGGAAACGTGGAATATATCAAATATGTGGTCATGTGGAAATAAAGTGACATTTATTTATCGTGGTGACAAATCGGAAGAAGATTCTGTTATGACAATATCGGTATCAGATGAAGCGTTTGATAAGTATGGAGAAATGATATATAGCGATAGGCCAGAGTGGCGTCCATCCATCCACATGCCAAAGGAAGCGGCACGTATCTTCCTTCGGGTAACAGACGTACGGGTGGAGCGGTTGCAGGAGATTACAAAAGACCAGATATTAGAAGAAGGGACAAACAGAAAAGAAATAATCAGCTACATCAATCAGATGCCAGAAGAAACGGAGGAATATGTAATTACAGCATTCAGATGTGCGTTTTTTCAATTATGGGATTCCACCATCAAGAAACAAGACTTGGACAAGTACGGATGGGACGCAAATCCTTGGGTATGGGTTATCGAATTCGAAAGGATAGAGGTAGAATAGATGATTAGAAAAATTGTATTGTGGTATTTAAAAAGACTGGAACATACAGAATGCGCCAATCATAGACGGTGTTATACGTGTCCGTATAAACTGCCGAAAGAGGCGGAATGCACATATGTAAGGTGCGCAGTAACAGCTGTAATAAAAGAGTTAAAGGGGAAAAAGAAATGACGATTGATGAAGCAATAGCACACGCAAGAGAAGTGGCAGAAAAGAAAAGAAAAGAAATGCAGTGTAAAACCTGTAAATTATTTGCAAGAAGCGACTTGCATCCGCTGCAAGGATATTGCCGAAAGAATGAATTTCGTAGCATGGAGATAGATAGTTGGAGTAAAGTTTGCAGTGAATATGTTCCAAAAGAAATGTGCAAATGTGCCGAAGAGCATGAACAGCTTGCCGAGTGGTTGGAAGAACTGAAAGAATTAAGAATTTGCAAAGAAAAAATGGAAATGCAATATATCGGAGATGTAGGAAATCCATTAGAACCATTAAAATTGGAGAGTGCACTTAAAAGCGAAATTATGAAATATGAATTTCGAAAAAAGAACAAACCAGAAGATATAAATATTCTTGATTATACGGTAATGTATGCACTCAAACATTGTCTGGAAGAATTTGCGGGTGGGGTGTTAGAATGAGTGAGATTAAAACAAGCGAAGTGCTAGAGGTTTTAGATAAAATACAGTTCTTTAGTGGACAGAGAGCAGGGCGAGAACTTTGGGCAGATAAACCAACAGAAGTGCAAAACGAGGATTTAGAAAGCTTCAATCGAGATATAGAAAAAGTACGGAAGTATATTGAATCTACAAGAAATGCAATGGAACGGATTGTGGAGATATTGGAAGAAGAAATGCCAATATCAGGATGAATGACGAGGATTGGTGTACTTGACTATTTGGCAAGAAAGGGGTTGATACAGTGGACAAACATATTCTAAATGATTACATAGATGCTTGTGAGCTGGTGAAAGAAACCGAGGCTGATATTCGTCGGTTGAAGAAAAAGAAAAAAACCATTGTTCAGACCAACGTAAAGGGGAGCAATCCGGATTTTCCATACCAAGAGCAGCACTTCCGGATTCAGGGTACCGAATTTACATATCAGGATGATGGAAACCTTCGTCTGGAAGAAAAACTGCTTGAGCAGCGCAAAGAGAACGCTACGAAGGTAAAAATGCAGGTGGAACAGTGGTTAAATACAATTCCTAACCGGATGCAGCGTATTATCCGGTACAAAATATTTGAGGGGATGACTTGGGAGCAGGTTGCAATACGGATTGGGAGAAAGGCAACAGGAGATAGCGTGAGAATGGAATACGAAAGGTTTATGAGAGAAATTTAAACTTTGTTCGTTTTGTTCGATATGTTCGGTTTTAATATGTTATAGTATAAACTGTCACAAGTGGATAAATCCATTTAGACTTCCCCCTAACGCACGAACGGTAACCATAAAAATGCATTGCTCTTTACGGAGTGGTGCATTTTTGTTGCGTAATGTCAAAAAAAGAGATATTATGGGAGTAGGGTTATCGGTGTAAGGTGTGTGGAGGATGAGAGTTTATGACATTAGAAGAGAGAATGGATGATTTGGAATTTAGAATGGATTTATTGTACGAGGGAACAGAATTCACTAGATTTTTGTATGATTGTAAAATCACCAGGGAACAATTAAATGCTATTTATGAAATCTTAGATGATGTACAAAACAAGATCGATAAAGGAGAAAGAGTCAGTTCTTCAACATACGAATTAGAGGTTTTAAATATTGTTGATAAAAGAAGACTTGACTATCATTTTTGCGAGTCATTTTTGAAACTATTATGGGAAGAGAGGAGATATGAAGATGTATTTCCAGCAATTTACGGAGAAAGCGTGAAATTTAAACATTTATTTAAATAAACTATATTGCACCCTTCGGGGTGCTTTTCTCATGCAAAAATATGTGGAGCATATCATTAATGGCAGATGTGCAGGGTCGCTACCTGTGTTCCGGTTCGATTCCGGATGCTCCGCTTGAAAAAGAAAAGAGGTGAGCCTGAATGACAAAAAAACAGAAGAGATTTGTAGAAGAATATCTGATTGACTTAAACGCCACTCAGGCAGCCATCAGAGCAGGGTACAGTCCAGAAACAGCTGGAAGTATAGGTGCCGAAAACCTTAAAAAACCTGAAATTTCAGATGCAATTGCAAAAGCCATGGCCGAGCGTTCACGTCGTACCGGAATCAATCAAGACCGTGTACTACAAGAACTTGCGAAGATTGGATTCGCAAAAATTACCGATGTTATGGATCCTAATACGGCAAAGATAAAGAAGAATGCCTCAGAGGATGATTTGGCATGCATTCAGTCTGTAAAGATAAAGCCGAACGAGTTTGGAATCGAAAGAGAAGTAAAGATGTACGACAAGAGAGCTGCGCTGGTAGACCTTGGACGTCATCTTGGTATGTTTAAAGATAGAGTTGAAGTATCCGGACTTGAGAAGGAAAAGACAAAGCTGGATTCTATTTTAAGTCAGATGCGTGGTGATGGGTGATGGGCACACAGGATTTGATTCTGTCTGATAAGTATAAAGCATTCATTCGATACGACGCGCCTGTGGAATTTCTGGAAGGCACTACAGCAGCAGGAAAGACAACTGTAGGTATTTTTAAGTTTATGCTGAAAGTTGCTGAAAGTCCAAAGAAACTGCACATCATAGCGGCAGAGGATACCGGTACGGCTGAGAAGAACATCATCAATAAGGATTTAGGATTGATAGATGACTTCGGGGTATTACTGGAATACAACGGAAATGGCACAAAGGAGTATAAAATTCCGCATCTGGTTTTTCATACGAGTAAAGAGGACAAGATTATATTTGTCCTCGGTTATGGAAATAAGCAAAAATGGAAGAAAGCCCTCGGAGGACAATATGGATGTCTGTACATTGATGAGATTAACACTGCAGATATAGAATTTGTCCGAGAGGCTGCAATGCGTTGTGATTATTTTATGGCAACGCTAAATCCGGATGACCCGAATCTGCCTGTGTACAAAGAATACATTAATTGTAGCAGACCATTACCGGAATATATAGATGACGCACCAAAAGAAATAAATGATGAATTGACAGAAGAGCCAAAGCCCGGATGGGTACATTGGTTCTTTTCTTTTAAGCATAATCTTGGATTATCAAAAGAAAAGATAGACAAGATTATTTTGAATGTTCCGAAAGGAACAAAGCTCTGGAAAAACAAAATAGAAGGTGTGCGCGGCAAGGCAACCGGGCTTGTATTTCCTAATTTTGATAGAAAAAAGCACGTTGTAACAAAGAAGTGGGTGCATGAGCAAATAGATAGTGGAGCAATTAAGATAAAAAAGTTGTCAGCTGGTCTTGATACATCCTATTCCAGTAAATCACCGGATACGATTGCAATGTTGTATCAGATTATCACGGAATGCAGAATGGTCATTACAGTAAATGAGAGGGTCTACAGCAACAAGGATTTAACTGTTCCTCTTGCACCATCGGATACGGTAAAGAATTTTATTGATTTTCTGGAAAGAAATAGAGAGGAATGGGGATTTGCAAAAGATGTATTTATTGATTCCGCAGATCAGGCTACTATTACAGAGTTGCAGAAACATAAAAGGTTGCATAGCAGCATTTACAATTTTATACCGGCATACAAGAAAACAAAAATCATTGACAGAATTAAGCTTATGCTTTCGTGGATTGAACAAGGGAAATATCTGGTTGTGGAAGACTGTACGGAGCATATCTCAGAGCTTGAGCGATATAGCTGGAAAGAAGATAAGGACAATGAGCCGGAGGATAAAAACGACCATACAATCAATGCAAGTCAATATAGCTGGCTTCCGTATAAAATGATGATTGGAGATGAATAGGATGAGGTGGTGGAATAACGTTATGGAAAATGTAAAACAAGGTGTGAGAAGTTGGCTTAATATACAGCCGGCGAATCCTGCAAATGTGAACATCACAGAGACACTTGATTTTTATGGGAATGCTATTAAGAACAGAATCTGGTATCTTGGAGATAGCAACGAATTGGAGCAGCTGTATGAACAGATTCCGGTTCGCAATGTAAGAAATACTTTTTGGGGAGCAAAATGCAGTACAGGGATGGAAATTAATAAACTCCATACCGGTATTCCTTCCCTTATTGTTGACAGGCTTACAGATGTTACGATGACGGATTTAAATGATTTCAAATTTAAGAACAAACCGGATGAGGAAATATGGGAACAGATTGGAAAAGAGAATGATTTGAAAGAATTATTCAATGAAGCTGTACGAGAAACATTGTTTATCGGTGATGGGGCATTTAAAATCACGTTTGACAGCTCTTTCTCGAATTATCCGTGTATTGAGTTTTATTCCGGTGAAATGATTGATTTTGTAAGAAAACGTGGACGTATCACAGAAATAATATTTAAGACATCGTACAAGTATAAAGGCAAGGAATATATCCTGCATGAGCATTATGGATATGGATACATAAAATATCAACTCATGTTTGATGATAAGGAGGTGCCGTTAGATGGAATTCCGGATACGAAGAATTTGAGGGATTTTGCATTTGCCGGATATACAGAAAAAGATGGTGAAGTGGTATCAAAGGGAAAATACATGATGGCTGTGCCACTCCGATTTTTCAGCTCCAGCAGATGGAAAGGGAGGGGGCAGAGTATCTTTGATAAGAAAACGGATTCCTTTGATTCATTGGACGAAGCATGGAGTCAGTGGATGGATGCTTTGCGTTCCGGAAGAAGCAGAGAGTATATACCGGAGTGCCTTATTCCAAGAAATCCAAATACCGGAGAAATCATGAAACCAAATGCATTTGATAACCGCTACATCAAGACGGATAGCGAAATGGGAGAAGATGCAAGAAATGAAATTTTATTGCAACAGCCGTCTATTCCTCATGAGAGTTATCTTGCGACTTATATCACAGCATTGGATTTATGTCTACAAGGGTTAATCAGTCCGTCCACTCTTGGAATTGATGTAAAGAAGCTGGACAATGCAGATGCCCAGAGGGAAAAAGAAAAAGCTACGTTGTATACAAGAAATGCGATTGTAAATGTTTTGACAGAAGACTTCAAAAAACTGGCTTCTGTTTGTATTATGTCCTATAACGAATTCACAAATCCAAGCAAAACAATAAAAGGGGTGGAAGTGGAGGTATCCTTTGGAGAATATGCAAATCCGTCTTTTGAAAGTCAGGTAGAAACGGTTGGAAAAGGGAAGCAACAAGGAATTATGAGCATTGAAGCCGCGGTAGAAGAGCTGTATGGAGATACAAAAGATGACGCATGGAAGGCAGAAGAAGTTGCTCGGTTAAAAGCAGAGCAGGGAATTGTAGAGATGGAATATCCTGCTGTAAATACAGATGGAATTCAGACAGTAGATAATAACCATGGAATAAGTACTTTGAACGGAGCTCAAATCTCTTCACTTATGAATGTGATAAAAATGGTGAAAGAAGGAAGTGTTACTCGAAATGAAGCTATTTCAATCATAACATCTACACTGGGAATATCGAGAGAAAATGCAGAAAGTTTTATTGAAGAGGGGATGCAAAATGCGGGTCAAGGTAGCAAACAGAATATTCCGGATGAGCCGGGCAGAATATCAGGGGCTTTTAGAAGTAGCAAGTGAGCAGGTTCCATTTGGAATATACGCAGTTGAAAAAAAGGACTCTGCAGAACTCCGTGTAGACCACTGCAAGAGTATTACACAGCTGAAAGCACTCAAAAGGCAGTTTCGTGCTAATGGATATAAGGTATATGCAAATGGTGTATGACAATGGCTAGAGAATATGATATCGAAAGTGCTTTTGCTGCAATCGAAGATGAATTGATTGATTCCATGATGCGCAACATGAAGCGTCACAGGGTGGAAGAGGTTGCAGAAGATAAGCAATGGGAAATGTGGCAGTCCTTACAGTTAAAGGCTCTTGAAGAGTACAAGAAAAAGAATCAAAAGAAGTTTACAAGCTGGTATTCCGACATCAACGGCCAGATAGAAGATGTGATACGGGAAGCCAGAAATAGTGGGCAGATGGAACAGGAGATAGAGATTCTAAAGGCAATTCAGAACGGATTCAAAGGTTTTCGCAGGTCTTCTGGTGCTATGCAGGCGGAGTTCTTCCGATTGAATGAAAGAAAACTGGAAGCTCTGATAAAATCGGTTACAGATGACATGAAGAGAGCAGAAACAGCGATTCTCCGCATGGCGAATGACCAGTATCGAAAAGCAATATTTAATGCACAGGTCTATGCGAACAGTGGAGCTGGTACATATGAAAAAGCTGTGGATATGGCAACAAAGGATATGCTTTCATCTGGACTTAATTGTATCGAATACGCCAATGGAGCACGGCACACATTGAAAGATTACGCGGATATGGCTATCCGAACTGCTTCTAAGCGAGCTTATCTTCAAGGAGAGGGCGAAATGAGGAAAAGCTGGGGAATCTCTACCGTAATCATGAACAAGCGAGAAAATCCGTGTCCGAAATGCCTTCCATTCTGTGGAAAGGTTATGATAGATGATGTGTGGAGTGGCGGAAGTAGTGATGGTATTTCTCCTGTGACAGGAATCGAATATCCGCTAATGAGCAAAGCAATTGATGCTGGATTGTACCATCCAAGGTGCAAGGATTCGCACACCACATATTTTGAGGGTGTTAATACGCCTCCGGATGATACTTATACGAAAGAGGAACTGAATAAGATTGCAGATGATTACAGGGAGGAACAGAAACAGCAATATGCAAGAAGGCAGGCTGAGAAGTTTGAGAGGCTTGCAGATAATTCTCTTGATGATGAAAATCAGAAACGGTATGCGGCAAGAAGGGAAGAATGGAAGAATAGACACATGGAAATAACAGAGAAGAATTTGGAAATTCCGGATTTTTCGAATATGGATTTCGATACAATAGAGAAGTGGGCAAAAGACAATCTAAAAACAACGTTTTCAAGTTTTAAAGGTGTAAATAGTGAGTTTGCATCTGATGCGGTAGAAGTAATTGCTGAATTTGAAAGGAAAATGGGTGGAAGAACAATTGATGGATTGAAAATACAATTTGGGGGACTGCCAAAAGGCGTGTATGCAAAGTATGATGATACAACAAAAACATTGATATTAAAGAAAACGGGAAGTAAGAAAGCGTTTGAAGAATCACAAAAAGAAATCAATGCAAAATCACGTTTTAAACTTAGAAATTCGACAGTTAATCAGTCAAAAGACTATTATGCTACAGATACATACAAAGGAACCATATGGCATGAAATTGGGCATGCTGTTGATGTTGATTCTGGACAGGATTTATCAAGAGCATTATCGCAAAATGCGAAGTTGGATGTGGAATCTGTAAGAATATCGCAATATGCAGGAAGTACGCAGGGAATACGGGTGACAAAACGTTCAGAAGCATGGGCGGAGAATTTTGCTGCATATATGGAAGGTGGTTCAAAAGCAAAAGACGTTCCATATGAAATCCAAGAAATGATTGAGAATTATTTTAAAAAGAATGAACAAGAATTCTCGCCAAGAAAATCAATAGTGGGAGATTTCGGAGTTAATTGGAGAGAAATCTCATCTGTTGAATACAGAAAAAGGATTGAGAAATTATCAGATAATCCAAAAGTTGTTGATGCTATTGAGGTAAGAGCAAAATGGGCTTTAAATAACAGAGATGGGTTGAAAACAGAGGAATTGTATGCCATAAATTTAGATACTGGAGAAGAAATAGCAAGTGTACTAGGACAGCAAATAGATTTTGGAATCAAAAGAACAAAGGCATTTACAATGAGGCTTGATACGGCAGATAGTGCTGGAAACAATATTTTGCTGATACACAATCATCCGAGAGGACTACCCCCTAGCTTAGGTGACATAAATGCTCTTATGCGTAATAAAAATATTTCTGGAATAACAGTAGGACATGATGGAAGCTTATATCATTATACGCGTCCTAAAAAAACTATTTCAGATGATGATTTTAATATTGCATTGAAGCATTTTAGCGGTTATACTGAGATTACAGCAATGGAAAAAACACTAGAATTACTCAGCAAGAAATATGGTTTTAAATTTGAGAAGCTATAGGAGGTTATTGGCGTGGCAATGACAATGGAAGAAATTACAAAAGAATATGTGTGTTATGATGGCCCATTGCCACTTTGTCCCAAAGTTGATAATATGTCAGAAAAGGAAGCAGAGGAAGAATTCCAAAAACGATTTGGTGATTTACTTGAAACACAAAACTGATACCACCCAGTCAAAATGATTGAGTGGTATTTTTATACCCATTTTTAGTTATGCACGAGAGGAGGTGTATCAATATGAAGAAAGTGAAAGTAATCAAGGCATACTTCGATAAAAGGCAGGACCGATATCCAAACTTGGGAGAAACATTCGAAGTAGAAGAAAACCGTGCAAAGGTTCTTGTAGAAGCCGGTGTAGCGGAAATCGTGGCAGAAGCTTCAGATGGTGATGTTCCCACGGAAGAGACTTCCGAAGATACTATTCCAGAGAAAACACTGGAAGGTTCGAAGCAACCAGTAAAAAAACGCACATCAAAAGTAGAAAAATGAGTGCAAATGTAGGGGCGGACTGAACCGGCTCTATTTTTATGTCCAAACACGACAAGACATTAAAAGGTGCGTGGGCGGTGACACCGAACAAAATGGATTTTATAGAGCGACACTCTCAAAACGGAAAGGAGACCATAAAAATGGCAGATGTAAACCAAACACAAACAACAACACCACCAACAACACAGCCGGGAGCACCAGCACCGGCACCAGCACTGGCACCAGTACCGGCGACACCACCAGCACCTGCGCAGCCTACAACAGTCCCTGCGATTGACTATGGGAAAATTCAGCAGATGCTTGATGGAACGCTTGCTGCAAAAGAGGATACGGCACTAAAAGCCTACTTTAAACAGCAGGGATTAAGTCAGCAGGAAGTAGAACAGGCGATTGCAGCTTTCAAGGAACAGAAAGCGAAGAATCAACCGGATGTTGCAGCAATTCAACAGCAGATGCAACAGGCACTGGCACAGGCACAACAGGCTCAGATTGAGCGAGATGCTTATCAATTGTCTGGAGAGCTCGGTATTGATATGAAAACAATGCCGTATGTTCTGAAATTGGCGGATATGTCATCTGTAGTTGGTGCAGATGGAAATATTGACCGGGAAAAGTTAAAAGAGGCCTTAAACAAAGTACTGGAAGATGTTCCGCAATTGAAACCACAGGCAGTACAACAGCAAAACGGATTTCGCCAGATTGGAGTTGGAAGTCCGACACAAAACCAAACACCGCCGGGAGTACCGGCACAACCAAGTAATCCCGCAGTTCCGACAAAGAAATGGAATCGATGGGGTTAAACAAAAAACAGGAGGTAAGAAACTATGCCAAATTTAAACTATGCAGAACAGTGGAGCCCGGAGCTCCTCGAAATCCTGATGCAGGGATCATTGACGTCACCATTTATTACTCAGAATGTAAGATGGCTTGACGCAAAAACGTTTCACTTTACACAGCTCAGTGTAAGTGGATACAAGAACCACAAACGGGAAGGCGGATGGAACAAAGGTTCCTATGCACAGAAAGACGTTCCGTACACGGTAACTCACGACCGGGATGTATCTTTCTTGGTAGATAAAGCGGATGTAGACGAGACAAATGCGACCGCTTCCATTCAGAATATTTCACGTACATTCGAGCAAACACAGGTGGTACCGGAAACGGATGCACTTTTCTTCTCTAAGATTGCTACAGAAGCGAAGAAGCTGGATGGATACAATTCTTCTACAGCTGCAGCTGAGTATACAGTAGAGAATACGTTCAGTAAGCTGAAAGGATACCTTGGAAAAGGAAAGCTCCGTAGATACAGAGCAAATGGTACGCTTATCATGTATGTGACGTCTCAGATTATGGACAATCTGGAGAGTTCAAAAGAGTTTACAAAGAAAATCGAGATGACGCAGATTGCAGAAGGTGGTCTTGGAATCGAAACACGTGTGACCTACATTGATGGTGTACCGGTCATGGAAGTTATTGACGATGAGAGATTCTATGACAGCTTTAACTGGGAATTAGAAGAAGGTGGATTTGAGCCGGCAAACGGTGCACATAAAATCAATGTGCTGATTGCGTGCGGTCAGTCATGCAAGACTGTACCGAAGATTTCTTCCATCTACTATTTTGAACCTGGAACTCATACAGAAGGAGATGGATATCTGTATCAGAACAGAAGTCTTTCCGATACCTTCGTGTTCCCGAACGGAAAAGATGGTAAGATTGATTCTATTTATGTTGACGTAGATACTGCGGCAGTTGTCTGAGCATTTGAAAAGGCGGGTGTGAGTAATGCCTAATTATGATTGCTATGTATCGGTAGCGTATTATAAAGATTTCTTCCATGGGAGCATTCCATCCGAACTTGAAATACAGAGATACCTAAGGCAGGCATCCAGGCATATTGATTCCCTTACCTACAACCGAATTGTAGGTAAGGGATTTTCCAATTTGACGCAGTTTCAACAGGAACTTATCAGCGAGGTGTGTTGCGAACAGGCGGAATTCGAATATGAGAATAAGGAGCTGTTTGACATGGTATTGCAGGGCTACTCTATCAATGGTGTTGCCATGCAGTTCGGGAATTCTTGGAATGTGAAAATAGAAAAAGGGATTCCAATGCGTAGAGACACGTATGAAAAGTTGTCGCAGACTGGATTGTGCTGCAGATTAGCGAGGTGATTCTGATGAAATGGCCGTGTTTAATTCAAAAAGCATTTTGTAAGACCGAGATAAAGCTGGAACTGGAGCAGGAAGGCATCAACAAATATGGAGAGCCATTAAAGACATTCCAATATGAAGGACAGTGTAATTATCAGGATAAAGCAAAACGTATTTTGACGGAACAAAAGAAAATTATTGAGATTACAGGGGTTGCATTATTTCCCGGTGATATCTGTCCAAGCCTTCCTGTCATATCCGGCGGTAGCGCAATTGTACATGGGGTAAAACGCAGAATTGCGAAAGGAACAAAGGCAAGAAACCCGGATGGGACAGTCAATTACACGGAGGTGATGTTGCAATGATTCGTTGTAATTCATCCATTCAGCTTGATATGAATGCGATAAACAAATTGTGTGCCGCTCAGGTTGCGGCATTAGAGCAGACAGCAGAAGCATTGCATGCAGAAGTGGAACAATCACAAGTATTTCCGTTTGATACAGGAAATTTGCAGAATGAGAGCACGTTTCTGGATAAGTCGGAATCCCGAAATGGAAAGGTAGCAATTGTCAACAGTACTCCTTATGCAAGAAGATTATATTTTCATCCGGAATATCATTTCAAAACGGAAGAGAACCCGAATGCGAAAGGAAAATGGTTTGATGACTGGCTTCCGGGAGGAAAGTATGAAGACTTTGCGAGAAAGACGTTCCATGAACTATACAGGAGGATTACGGGACTATGATGTTAGCAGATGTAAGAGACTATGTGGAGTTGCTTCAGCTGTCAGAACATACTTATATGGGAAAACTGGACAGCAAACAGGAAAAATCAATCGGTGTTTATCATGGGAAGAGGGAAACTCCGCACAAGACAGCCATCGGAGGCGCTTCTCTGCGGTCATATGGCATTAAATCCGTAAGCTTTCTTGTGCATTGGAATAAATCACCACGTGACACAGAAAAGGCTTCAAATGCGTTATTTGAAGCTCTGGAAGAGACCGTAGAGAAAAACATAAACAATGTAACCATAAAATTCATTCAGCTGCTTTGTGATGAACCGATTGATGTAGGTACGGACGAAGACGGTATCTATGAAATGGTGATTGAAGCGGCAATTGTATATGAAAGGTAGGTAGAAAATATGAAAACAGGAGTATATCCATGTTGGAAAAATCAATTTCAAATTGAAACTGAAGCAGAAGTGATGAGTCAAATTAAAGACTGCGAAACATTCAGTGTTTCCTTCGACAATGGTGTAGAGGAATGGACACCATATGATACCGATGGATGGAAGAGACGATTAATGACTGCAAAAGGAATTACGATTTCTGTCACCGGCAAGAGAAGTGTTGGAGATGCCGGAAATGACGCTGTTGCAAATCTGGCATTCAAGAATGAACAGGACGCAGAAAAGAACTTCCATTGGACATTCCCGGATGGAACAGTTGTGAAGTTTGCAAACGCAGTAATTAGCGTGAAAAATGTTGGTTCCGGTGATTCTACCAATGTTGCTCCATTAGAATTCGATGTGATGAGCAATGGGAAACCGGAAGTTACACCTGCGGTGTAGGAGGAGATAGAATATGGCAAAAAGAGTAGATATTACAGATAAACTGGATTTTGATTCCAATCCAAAACTTGTGATTAAAGAAAAAGAGTATGAAGTCAATGCAGATGCGGAAACTGTACTGAAGGTGATGGGTGTTTTGTCAGAAAACGGAGAATCACCGAAAGCGGTTACGCAGATTTATGAGCTTATTTTTTCCGAAAAAGAAAGAAAAGCAATTACAGAATTAGATCTTCAATTCAAAGATTTTAGGACCGTTGTGGAAACAGCAATCAATTTGATTATGGATGAGGAAGAACAGCAGGGAGAGTAGCGACCCGTACTACGATTTGATAGAGGACTTCGATTTGATAGCATCCTCTTTTCAAACGCAGTACGGGATTCGTTTATCCCGGGATTTGCGCGGGATGAAGTGGAATGAATTTAAAGCACTTTTAATCGGAATTGGTGCAGAGACACCTCTTGGAAGAATCGTGTCTATACGTGCAGAAGAGGATAAAGAAGTGCTAAAGCATTTTACGAAAGACCAGCACCGCATCCGGAACGAATGGAAATCGAAAAGAGCAAAAGAACTTGCAAAAAGAATGACAGAAGCGGATATGAATGCAGTTATGGTGCAATTTAAGCAGATGTTCATTCAGATGGCAGGTACGGAAGGAGGAAAAGAAAATTGAAAAGATAAAATGTAAAAAATGTGGGCGGACATTGTTACTTGCAGAAGTAGTCAGAGGGGAAATCAAATGTCCGCGGTGTGGGAAGATTAACAGATTAGATTATAAACAAGGGCAAGAGCCAATAGGCTGTACCAGAGAGTAACAGCGCGTGCCTACCTTGGATGAAGGCAGGTGAAATGATATGTCAGAGACAAGCGTAGGACAGATAGGTCTTGATTTGGTCGTGAATCAAAAACAATTCCAGAGTCAGATGTCTGGAATCCAACAACTTGCAAAAAAAACAGGAAAATTATTAGCGTCAGCATTTGCTGTGAAAAAACTGGCTGACTTTGGCAAACAATGTCTGGAGCTTGGTTCTGATTTGCAGGAAGTACAGAACGTTGTTGATGTGACCTTTCCGAGTATGTCGGCAAAGGTAGATGATTTTGCAAAGAGTGCAGCATCTTCTTTCGGCTTGTCAGAAACCATGGCGAAAAAGTTCACTGGAACATATGGAGCAATGGCGAAAGCATTCGGATTTACAGAGGATGCGGCGCTTGAGATGGGAAGCACTCTTACCGGTCTGGCCGGAGATGTTGCTTCATTCTATAATATTACGCAAGATGAAGCATATACAAAATTAAAATCGGTTTTCTCGGGCGAAACGGAAACGTTAAAAGACCTTGGAATCGTTATGACGCAATCTGCGCTGGACGCTTATGCACTTGCAAATGGTTATGGGAAGACGACAAAATCCATGTCCGAAGCGGAAAAGGTTGCTCTCAGGTATGCATTTATACAGGATAAATTATCAGCCGCATCCGGTGATTTTGCTAGGACATCTGATAGCTGGGCAAATCAGACACGTATTTTAAAATTGCAGTTTGACAGCCTGAAAGCATCGATAGGTCAGGGGCTTATCAATCTACTCACTCCGGCAATTAAGGTAATCAATTCTCTGATTGGAAAGTTATCTGTATTAGCTTCGAAATTTAAGTCTTTTACAGAGCTTCTCACAGGTAACCAATCATCCGGCACGCAGTTCACAGAAGCAACAGCAGGAGCAGAGGCTTTAACGGATAGCGTATCCGGCATAGGAGATGCTGCAAAAAAGAGTGCAAAAGAAATGAAAGCACTTTCCGGGTTTGATGAGCTGAATAATCTGACAAAGTCTGATAGCTCAAGTGGAGCAAGTTCAGGATTAGCCGGAAGTATTTCTGTTGCAAATACAGATATAATGCCTGATATATCATCAAGTAAGGGCTCGTTCTTAGATTCAGTTCTTGGTGATATAAATTTTGAGCCTATCAAGGAAGCGTTCAACGATTTGAAAGAGTCGGTTATGCCAGTTGTTGATACAATCGGTCAGGGTGTTCAATTTTTCATGGACAGTATTTTAGCTCCACTAGGCGCATGGGTTATCGAAGATGCAGTTCCGTCATTTTTTAATTTGTTAGAAGGTACATTTTCGGTGCTTGACCCACTACTAAAATCACTTGAACCATCGTTTACGTGGTTATGGGACAATTTTTTGAGTCCAATTTCATCGTGGACAGGAGGAATCATTGTTGATACATTGAATTTTTTTGGCGATGCGCTTGATAGAATTGGAACGTGGATGTCTAATAATCAATCTGTCGTTGATGGAATCACAACATCACTAGTTGCATTTTTTGGAGCGTGGAAAGTGACTGAATTAGTGTCATTTATTCAACAATCAGGTGGTGTAATAGCTATGATTAATTCAATGACAACAGCATTGTGGTCAAACATATCAGCCAAAATTGTTGATAAAGCCGAAACAATGTATTTAACAGCACTTTATGCTAAAGACTTTCTTGTTAGTATAGTAAATGGAACAGCTGCTTTAGTAAAGCAAGCTGCTCAATGGGCAGCAACTACAGCAATGAAAATTGCGGATACAGTCGCTACTGTTGCAAGCACAGTTGCGACAACTGCAATGTCAATTGCAACGTGGGCATTAAACGGAGCACTTGCGGTTCTTACAAGCCCGATAACACTAATTATTGCCGCAGTTGCAGCATTGATTGCAATAATCGTTTTATTAGTCAAGAATTTTGACAAAGTGAAAGAAGTTGCGACAAATGTATTTAAATCAATCTGGAATGTTATAAAAAGTGTTATTAATTCGATACTTGGTGGAATCGAGAGATTTGTAAATGGAATAGTTGGTGGTATGAATACCATGATAAAAGCATTGAATAATCTGAAATTCAAAGTTCCGGATTGGGTTCCTTCTCTAGGCGGAAAAGAGCTAGGGTTCAGTTTGAAAGAGCTGAAAGGTGTATCTATCCCACGGCTTGCACAAGGAGGATATGTAAAAGCGAATACCCCTCAGCTTGCAATTATTGGCGATAACAGACATCAGGGAGAAATTGTCTCTCCGGAGAATAAATTAGAACAGATGGCACTCACTGCGGCGAAATTGGCAGGTGGAGGAAATCAGGAAAGCAATGAGCTTTTAAGACAGGAAATTGTACTTTTGCAGAGAATGATTGAACTTCTTACAGCAATTCTGGAAAAAGAAACAGGCATTTCTGCAGAAGCCATTTTTGAAAGCGTGAGACAGTCTGCGGATTCGTATAACAGAAGAACAGGAAAGCCGGCTTTCACTTATTAAAGTGAACCGACTTTCTTGAATGGAGGAGTTAAAAATGTCATATGACGGATATTTGGTAAAAGTCGGGGATTATAAAATTCCATTTAAATACATAAACAGCAATACTTATAAAGCGAGTATGAATGTGCAGGATTTGGATTCCTATCGTGATGCAGATGGTGTGCTTCATAGAAACACATTATCTCATGTGCCGTGTAAGGTGGAATTTGAGACGGCAAACATGTTTCACACAGATTTCGCTGATATGATGGGAAATATACAGAGAAATTATGTAAACGCTGCAGAGCGAAAGGCGGTGGTTTCCGCATATGTTCCGGAAACAGACAGCTATGTTACGCAGGATATGTATATGCCGGATATCACACCAACCATCATAAACCAGTTCTCCGGAAAACTTCTATATGGTTCGACCAGAATTGCGTTTGTTGGTTATTAGGAGGGGTGGATATGTTGGATTATGCGTACAGAGAATTGTATCAAAAGGACTCTGTTGATAAGAAGATTTCTATTTCTTATGATGGTGGAAAAATAACGAACACAGACCTTTATTCGGAGAGCTTCGAACTGAAAGAAAGTATTTGCTCAGAATCGGAATTACGTTTCGGATCATGCGAAGCTAGTATGTTGAAATTTAAGATTGCAAATACGGTGAATTCACTCAAAGGAAAAGTTTTGGAAGTATCGGAAGTCTTAAATGGAAAATCGGATTCCCCTTTTTTGTTGGGGAAATATAAGGTAGATTCGGACGTTCCAAGCGGTGACAGGAACTATCGTAACATTACAGCCTATGATTCCATGTACGATATTATCAATACAGATGTGATAACTTGGTATGAAGGTTTAGAATTTCCGTTGACTATGAAAGAATTCCGGGACAGCTTCTTTCAGTACATGAATGTGACGCAGGAAGAAACTGAACTGATTCAGGATGATGTTCTGATTGAAAAAACAATAGACGCAGACAGCATTAGCGGATTGAAAGTGATTAGTACGATTTGCGAGCTGAATGGGGTATTCGGACACATTAATCGGAATGGGAATTTCGAATACATTTCCCTTGGAGAAAAGAAAACCTATTTGTATCCTGATACAGATTTTTATCCTAGTGATACAAATTATCCAAATCAAATACTGGATACGAAATATGAATCAAACGAGATTCCAACTGGTTCGTATATCTCATGTGAATACGAAGATTTTGAAACAAATTATATCTCGAAGCTACAGATACGTCAGGAAGAAAACGACATCGGAGCAGTTTATGGTTCTGGTAACAATTGTTATATTGTAGAGGATAATTTTCTTGTTTATGGTAAATCTTCAAAAGAACTTTCGGATATCTGTATCAGATTGTTTGGAAAAATAAGTGGTGTATCTTACAGGCCATTTAAAGCTACAGTAAAAGGCAATCCCTGTCTCATGGTTGGAGATATGGTAAAACTCTGTACACGAACAAAAGAAGTAGAAGGATATGTTTTGGAACGTACTTTGAAAGGAATCCAGTCTTTAAGAGATACCTTGGAAGCAAAAGGCGTTTTGGAATACGAAGAAAAGGTCAATTCGGCTCAGTCGGAAATGAAGCGATTGAAGGGAAAGTCAAATATCCTCGAACGCACCATAGAAGAGACTAAATCAATGATTAAGAATGTAGAAACTGTATTAGAGACACAGATAAAGCAGACGGCATCTGAAATCGAATTGATGGCTAAAAAGGATGAAATTATTGCTTTAATCAATTTGAGTGCAGAAGAGGCAAAAATTAAGGCTCTCAAGATTGCACTGGAAGGCTTGGTTACGGTAAATGAGAACGTCAAAATTTTAGAGGATGGAACGATTGTTGCCAAAAATGGTACATTTGAAGGGAAAATCATTTCCAACAGTGCGGAAATCACGGGTGGAAGCATCAATATTGAAACAAGTGCTTCTGATGATAGCGTCATTAAATTGAAATACCAAGAAGGATATACATCAATTTTCCCGGGAGCAATTAGCATAAGAATGGATGATTGCAATACATATATACATCCACTTATGTTTTATATGCGAAAAGGGAGCACAGACTTAATTTTTGCTTCATTGAACACAAACAAGATTTATATAAAAGGCGCTACATCAATTTCGGGGGATTTTAGTGTGTCTGGAACAAAGTCCCGTATTGCCAAGACCAAATCCTACAATGACAGATTACTTTATTGCTACGAAATGCCAAGCCCCATATTCGGTGATGTTGGACATGGAGTAATCGGAGAGGATGGACTGTGTTATGTGGACATTGACCCGATATTCTTCGAGACCATAGATACAGGGCAAAATTATCATGTGTTTTTACAATCCTATTCCGAACATCCGATTTATGTTTTTGTGAAGCAGCAAGACTATTTCGTTGTGAAAGGCATTCCGGGAACAGAGTTTGACTGGGAGTTAAAAGCAAAGCAGCTGGACTTTCCGATTGAGCGGTTAGATGAAAATATCGAACCGGAAGATTATGAGGATGTGGATTACATATCATCTGCAAGTGAGTATTTAAACAATTATGAAAAGGAGTTGATGGACTATGAGTATTAAGAAAATCACATCATTCACGCACCACAAGACAGCAGAGGGAAGCAGGTTATCTGCAACGTATTCTGAAATCACAGAAGATGGTAATCTCGTAAAAAGCAACGAGCGTTTCAATGTGATTGTTGTAGGTGATGAGCAACAGGCGCATATAGACGCGCTTACAGAGTTCCTGCAAGGGAAAATACCGGAGTAGGAAGGTGAGACAATGAGCAACTTATATGAACGTGTAAACTGGGAAAATTCCCCCAGTAAAAAAACACCGATTAACGATGCGAACCTGAACAAGATGGATAAGGGCATTAAAGATTTGGATGATAATATGCCAACCCATGACTTGCAGGAAAACACGGTTACATTTGACAGCTATGATGACGAAAAACAACATGAAACACTCATGGAAGTTCCATCCATTAAAACCGGAGAAAAACTGGGGTCTATTCTTTCGAAGATTACGAAGTTTACGAACAATATACGGTACATCGTTGAATCGCTTGCAATTGAGAAAATGCAGGAAGCTGGGTTTCATTATGTAGGTGATGCCATTAAAAATCTATCAGTGGATTATATCGCAGAAGAAGGCACTAGCGGAATTTGGACTTATCGAAAATGGTCTAGTGGAATTGCGGAATGCTGGGGATTACATGATACAACCGCAGCAAGTACCGGGAATATAGCGACTGCAGTGGATTATCCATTTGAGTTTGATTCGAGCAATGGATATCCAATTGTAACGTTGACACCGGGATATAATTCCACTCTATACTCGTATGTCAAAAATTGTGATGCTGGAGGAAATAGATTAAGTCCATACAAAAAATGTGATTTGTTGTATATGGGCGTAAATGGTACAACCTATCCTTTTGGATGCAACATACACGTAATCGGAAGATGGAAAGAGTAGGTGTGGAAAAATGGATAAAATAGCACAAATAATATTTAAAGAAGGCATGAAAGAAGCATATGGATACGGTCTTTGGCAGTGGAGCTACGGCCAGGTACTTCGGATTCAAGGATTATCGCTTCCGACTGCGGCAGAGATACATTTTTCTTTGCAGGAAAGGAATGGAGAATCAGTTACCAGAATCGGAATCACAAAGGATGGCGTGACTGATGTAGTGATTCCGGATTCCATGCTTGAAAATGAGGGAGTGTATGGAAGTGAATACAACATATATGCGTTTGTGTACCTCACGGATGAAGAATCCGGAAGAACGGAATACAAGATGACACTGGAGGTCAAGACCAGACCAAAGCCGGAAGCATTTGACACACCGGAGGATGAAGAGCTCTTCCGGGAAGCGATAGCGGCGGTAAATGAATGTGCAGAGCGGGCGGAGGTGGCGCAGTCTGGTGCAGAATCCGCAAAAGAGGAAGCAAAGGTTACTGCGGACAGTATCTATGCAGATGTACAGGGAATGGTAGTGCAGGCAACAGATGCAAAGAATGCGGCAGTTGGATATGCAAACACCGCGTCAAATAAGGCGGATGAAGCGGAAACAGACCGACTTGAAACGGCGCAGATAAAAGCACAGACGGAAGAACTAAGACAGGAAACGGAGAAGCTGAGGCAGGACACACTTGCTGCAGAACAGCGCGTGATTCAGCTAATGAGTACTGATACAAAGTCCTATTTTTTCGGAACGATTGCAGAGAGGGATGCCGCTACCGGAATCCGGCAGTGTGACCGTTGCTCCGTGTATGAGACAAGAGCAGATTATATCTATGACACGCAGAACATTGACGGAGACGAGGAAAACCCGGAATGGATTAAGACATCTGATTGGGATGCCTTAAAGTCTGTCGCGTGGGATATCATTACCGGGAAGCCGGATTTTGCGAAAGTGGCGTTATCCGGGAAGTATGCAGATTTAATTGGAATCCCAAACAGATACCAATCACCTTTGGTACTTGATGGTACCGGAGATGCTATCGTATGGAATTACAGTGAGGGAGACGCCGCAGTAGTAACGCTGACAGAATCAAAGCCACTGGAAATAAACGGAGCGTACAATGGTTGCGTGGCGGTAGTGCAGTGCTACGGAGCTGTCCTCGACCTGTCGGATGAGATTTACAATAAGTCCATCACATTTGGATATATAGAACCTCTGGAAGCAGAACATATCACCTATACGCTGATATACAATGCCGGAAAGTGGGATGTTACCTCATTGGTCTATGCGGGAGGTGAGGTCAGTGCTTAAACGGATGTTACATAGTGCACAGACGGTGCTCACTAAGCCGGTGACTCTGACCGGAACGGAGATTATTGAGACGGAAACAGTGAATGCCAAGTTTGATGATTTTAAGATGTATGGGAAAACAACGCAGGATGGAGAGCCTTCGCCGGATAATCCGGTGGAGATTGTGAACGCTGGAAAGTACAATGAAGAGACTGGTAGGTATGAGATTGGGTGTGTTGTGGGGAATAAAAACCTTTGGGATAAAGAGTATGCTAGGGATGTGAATAATTGGATTCCGTCAATAAAACAAAGTGGATATAGCGAAATTCCTGTTTATGTCGGCACCAATAACAAAGTTTCGATTAGTTATAAAGATACATTATCAGCAGGACTTGGTATTTTTGCAGGTGTTGTTATTTATGAAAATGGCGGTATTTACAGTTGGTTATATCATTCCACTGAGACAAATTTAAATGCTAAAGAAAAGACAATAACTCCTGTCGGTGATTATATATGGATTAGGTGTTTAGCTAATAACATAAACAATGGTTCTTTCATGCAATACATCGGAAACGACTTACAAATCGAAATCGCAGACGCACCAACAGACTTTGTTTCACACCAATCACAACCCCTCACCCTCACCTCACCAGTACCACTCACAAAGTGGGACAAGTTGGTAAAAAGAGATGGTGTTTGGGGATGGAGTATTTGGAGTAAGAAACGTCATGTTATTGCTGACAATTTAATGAGTGGTAGTTGGAATTCCTGTGTGGGTTCAAGTACCGCTATGAGACTTATAATAGATGATTGCGTTATTATTACGAATGTATATAAACAATACACATACTGTAATATACTTTCTTTCGTTGGTAATATACACAATATTACAGACGGTACAATCGGAACGTGTTGTTATTATCAGTCATTGTATATGCGTATTCCAAATGATATTTTAGGTGTATCAGACGATGCTACACAATCCGAAAAAGAAACTGCGTACAGAGCATACGTTCAAGGAAAATACGATAATGGTAAACCTATTATTGTTCAGTATCCGACATCCACCGAAGTCGCTTTCCTCCCACTCCCAGACGAAGAGCAAGTACTTATGAACTCTCTACAATCCTATTATCCGACAACCATCATCAGAAACACGGATGACTTAGAAATGGAGGTAACGATGAAGTCTCTGAATATTCTCGGGGGGGGGGGTATAAGCTCCTAAGACTTTTACTCACACAAAGGCGGTGGTGCTATGCTTAAGCGAGTATTACACACCGCCAACCAAGTAGTAACCCATGAAGAAACTCATACCGGCACACGGGAGCTGACCATAGAGAATACGGTTAATGATAACGTGGATATGCTGACGGTGACAGGAGATAGCTGGCAGTTGGCGCAGGAAGAAATTAAAGACGAAGATGGAAATGTAACGCAACCAGCCATGCCAAGCACTGAATACCCAAGCGAGATTATAAGTGTGAATGGTGAGATGATTTCAACGAACGATAGATTAGATGGAAGAGACAAGCTTCGCGGTAATTCCATCATTCTACCAACGCTCCGAAGCCTACCGCTTCCGAAAGAATGGAAAGATATGCTGTACGTCGACAGAAAGAATCAGAGAGCTTGGGTGGAACGGAAGATTGGGGAAACGGTGCTAGATGGAAGTGAAACATGGAAGATTTATTATAAAAATAATGCAATATGCGCTTATGAGGTCATAATAAATAACGCGAAAAATAACTGGTACGGAGGTATTTTATATTGCAGCCATTTCAAAAGCGTATATGGACAGTATATTTATAAAGGAACGTTTACCGGTTCAAAATTTGGTATAGTCCAAGATAAAAGGTGTATGTTTTGCTCGGACGATATTACAGGTATTTTCGAAAGCATTGACACATTTAAAGCGTTTTTAAGCGAACATCCGGTAACGGTACAATATGGGCTGATAGACCCCATTATCGAAGAGCTACCATATGCCGACTATCTGTTAGAAACGGCACAATACCAGACGAATATCCGAATGACAGGATTAAATGAGAATCTACAGCCGGAGATTAAGGTACAATGTAAGATACTTGGAGGATAGAATAGAATTGAAAGGAAATATTTATTACGAAGGGAAGGGATTAACTCTTCCTTTTTTAATTAAGGAAAGCAGGTGATTATATGGAAATCAGAGCAGAACCTTAGTGAGTCTTATTTTTATACAAAGAAGAGAAGGAGATTAATAGAATGGATGCGGTATCAATATTTATTGCTGGTATATCAGCCGCCGGAATACCGACCGCCTTAACTGGGTTACTCATAAGGCGTTTGGAAAAGAAGATGGAAAAGAAAGAAACCAAAAGAGAAAAAGAGAGGGCAACAGCAGAGCAGAACCGGCAAAAGAATGAGCTTCTGATCATTAAAGGAATCGGAGCTGCAATCGCATTGTCAGAGGCGACAGCGGAAGCAGTACAGAGAATTCCGGATGCACATTGTAACGGGGATATGCATGCCGCCCTTGAGTATGCAAAAAAAGTAAAACATGAACACAAAGACTTTCTTTATGAGAAAGCAGTAGACAGTATTGTTGAATAGGAGGATTTTATTATGATGACAATGGAAAACTTAATGCAAATGGTAACTTATTTATTAATCGCAATCGGAGTTGCGGCATTTATTGTAAGCGTTATCACGCAGGTGATTAAGGAGATGCCGTACCTGAAGAAGATTCAAACAAACGCAGTGGCACTGGTAGTATCATTAATAATCTGCCCGGTGGCGGTAGTGATAGCCTGCCAATACTTTAAGATAGTGATTACTTGGTACTACGTATTCGCAGCATTTATCGCAGCATTTATAGTATATCTTGTCGCTACTGGTGGTTGGGAAAAAGTATCAGAAATGTGGAACCGGACTAAATACAACAAGAAATAGAGAGATGTGCGACGTCGCACAGGAAGGAGAGAACATATGTCAACATATAACGTACATGCAGGACATGCACCGGCTGGAGGAGTCGGCTGCGGAGCTGTCGGAATTTTAAACGAATCAAACGAAGCAAGAAAGGTAAAGGATTACCTCATCACCTTTTTGAAAAACACAGGAAATACAGTCTATGACTGCACCTGCAACAAGAATATGTCTGCCGGAAACGTGTTGAATAAAATCGTAGCACTTTGCAATGCGCACGCAGTTGATATCGATATTTCCATTCACTTAAACTCCGGGAGAAATGATTACACAGGGGATGATTCCACTGGAGGAGTGGAAGTACTGCTCTACAATGATGAGCTGAAAGACATTGCAAAGAATATTGCCGGGGAAATTGCAGCAGAGTTCGGTTACCGGGTGAGAAGTGACTCCACCACACCTGCCGGATACGCCGGTGTAAAGATTAACCCGGATTTATATGTCCTTAAAAATACCAGAGCAAAAGCAATGCTGATTGAATGCTGCTTTGTGGACGATATGGACGATGCGGAAGTCTGGAACCCGGAACGGTGCGCAAGAGCCATCTGTCGCGGATTAGGACAGGATGCAAAAGAAAGCATTCCAGAAGCTCCGGCACAAGCTCCTGCATCCGGTTCGGCAGTCAAAGTTGATTACGCGAAGGACTTTAATTCAGAGTATGCCGGAGTTTACACCGTAAACTCTCAGGATGGCACTCTTGCACTCCGCGCCGGAGCGAACACCAGTAAGAAGCTTATTCTTAACGCGAAGAACGGAGACAAGGTAAGGTGCTTCGGATACTTTACGAAGGAAAAGGACGGTACCGTATGGTATCTTGTATCTTGCAATGGACAAACCGGGTTTATGTCAAGAAGATATCTGAAGAGGTAAAAAAATTGAAGAAACCCTTGTAAATACTGAGGAAATCATGTGCGATACAGATTTTGGGATTACGAATTAGCCCATATGGAAATGATATGTGCCATTGTATATCAGCTGACCAAGGACCTTTCAATAGAGGAATTAAAGCAGTCCGGTTTTGACAAATACTATGTTGACCATACTTTGGCGCTTTGGCCTCAGGCAGCATCCGGTACGCCTTGGACCGCAACCTATTTGCAATCCAAAGGAGACCCGATTACCGATTTGCACGAAGATATGGCGGCAGAACAAAAGGCCCGCACCACATACGATAACATTTTGCGCCTTGTGAAAGACCCCGAAGTTTGTGACCCAATTCGGTTTTTGCGTGAACGGGAAATCGTTCATTATCAGAGATTTGGAGAAAGTCTCCGAATTGTACAGGATAATCTGGATAGCAGAAACTTCTATGCAATCAATCCGGAATTCGATTTGCCGAGAAAAAAAGATTGTGGATGTAAATAAATCAAAGAAGAGAAGTATATTTTGATCTTTTGATAACGCCCACTGTTTTTGGTGGGCGTAAAATCTAATTCAAAAACAAGTTGTTTTTGCAAAAGGATGTGGGTATAATGATAACTGAACCAGGATGATGATACGACGTATAAGGAGATAAAGGCATGTGTGGATTTACAGGATTTATTGGTGAGACGGAAAATAAAGAGCAAGTGCTGGAAAACATGATGAATACCATTGTACATCGTGGACCGGACAGTTCCGGCTCGTTTATAGACGAAGATGCGGCGCTGGGATTTCGGAGACTGAGCATTATTGATATCAGCTCCAGCGGAGACCAGCCTTTATATAATGAAGATAAGACGAAGGTATTGACATTCAACGGAGAAATTTATAACTATCAGGAGCTGCGCCGGGAGCTTTTGGAAGCAGGACATACATTCACTACGCAGACGGACTCGGAGACACTTCTTCATGGGTATGAAGAATGGGGCGAAAAATTAGTTGACCGGCTCCGAGGGATGTATGGATTCGTCATTTGGGACAGAGAAAAGAAGAAATTATTTGGTGCCAGAGATATTTTTGGAATTAAGCCGTTTTATTATGCTAAGATGAACGGTTGTCTGTTGTTTGGCTCCGAAATCAAGTCTTTTTTAGAACACCCGAAGTTTGATAAAGTATTGAATGAGGAGGCACTTGGGAACTATCTGTCATTCCAGTTTGTCCCGAGCAATGAGACTTTTTTTAAAGGAGTTTACTGCCTGCAGCCGGGGCACTATTTTACCTATGAAAACGGGGAGATGGAGATTACCAGATATTTTGAGCCAAATTTTACCGGGGATACGGACAAGTCCTTTGAGGAGATTGTGGATGAAGTGGAGAAAACCATGGTTGAGTCGGTAAAAGCGCATAAAATCAGTGATGTAGAGGTGGGATCCTATCTTTCAAGCGGAGTGGACTCCAGCTATATGGCATATTTGGGACAGGTAGACCGCACATTTACCGTCGGATTCGGAGAAGAGAGATACAGTGAGATTCGGGATGCCAAAGAATTTGCGAAGAGCATTCATATGGAAAACGATAGCAAGATTATTGAACCGGATGAGTATTGGGACAGCCTTTCCGATGCGATGTACTACATGGACGAGCCGGTGGCAGACCCTGCGGCAATCGCTCTCTATTTTCTGAGCCGGGAGGCAGCCAAGAAGGTGAAGGTAGTGCTGTCCGGAGAAGGTTCCGACGAGCTTTTTGGAGGATATAATATCTACTGTGAGCCGTTAGAATATACCGGATTTAACCGGATTCCGCTTTGCATCCGAAGGGTGCTTGGCAAGTTTGCCGAGAGATGCCTGCCGCGTTCCATGAAAGGCCGTGGTTTCCTGATTAGACACGGGAAAACGCTGGAGGAGCGGTACATCGGAAATGCCAATATTTTTTCAGAGAGAGAATCAAATAAGCTTTTGAAAAAAGGCTGTGTGCCGGGCTGCAAAAAGATTACGGCGCCACTCTATGAGAGAGTGAAAGAAAAAGATCCGGTGACCAAAATGCAGTATGTGGATATGCATCTCTGGCTGGTTCATGATATTCTGATGAAGGGCGACAAAATGGGCATGGCAAATTCATTGGAAGTGCGTGTGCCGTTCTTGGATAAAAAAGTGATGGAACTTGCCGAGACGCTTCCGCTGGAATATAAAGTGGATGCACCCAAGACTAAGATTGCGCTTCGTGCGGCTGCAGACCGCGTTATCCGGAAAAAAACAGCAGAGAAGAAAAAATTGGGATTTCCGATTCCGATTCGTGTCTGGCTTCGTGAAGACAAGTATTATAACCGGGTAAAGGAGATGTTCCAAACAAAAGAGGCGGAGCAGTTTTTTAATCTGAAATACCTGAATAGACTTTTGGAAGAACACAAAGCCGGAACACAGGATAACAGCCGTAAGATTTGGACCGTGTATATTTTCTTAATCTGGTATGACCGTTTCTTCGCAAACGGGAAACCGGTACATCCATCCATGAGCAAATAAGGGATAAGTAGGTTGGGAGTGTTAATGTGGATAAGGAAGTGAAAACAACAACAATAAAGACATCGCAAAAGCAGGTGGTGCAATATTTCGATTACAGTCTGCTTGCAATCGTGATTTTTCTGGTCTGCTTTGGACTGGTTATGCTTTACAGCACCAGTTCTTACAGTGCACAGATAAAATTTAACGATAGTATGTATTATTTTAAAAGACAGGCAGTATTTAGTGCGATTAGCCTGATTGGAATGCTGATAGTGTCAAAAATAGATTACCACTGGTATGTCAAAATTTCGAAGTTCATCTATGTGGTGTCCTTCGTCTTGATGATTCTGGTATTGACGCCGCTTGGAATTGAGGCTTATGGTGCCAGAAGGTGGATTCGACTTCCGTTTGGACAGCAGATGCAGCCGTCGGAGCTTACCAAGCTTGCGATTATCATCTTCATTCCTGTACTGATTTGCAAGGTCGGGAAACATATCAGGGACTATAAGGTGCTCGGGAAAATTTTTCTGTGGGGAGCTGCCGCGGCAGGTGGCGTGTTCTTTTTTACAGATAACTTAAGCACGGCAATCATTGTTCTGGGGATGGTGTGTGTGATGTTGTTTGTGGCACACCCAAAGACTGCTCCTTTTGTAGGACTGGCCGCTGTAGGATGTGTACTGGCGGCGCTGGCAGTGAGGTTCTTGGATGCCATGATGGATACCAGCGGAGATTTCCGGCTTCGAAGAATTCTTGTCTGGCTTCATCCGGAGGAATATGCAGACGAGGGTGGATATCAGGTAATGCAGGGATTGTATGCCATTGGTTCCGGCGGCTTCTTCGGAAAAGGGCTGGGGAACAGTGCACAGAAAATGATTATTCCGGAAGTACAGAATGATATGATTTTGTCCATTGTCTGTGAGGAGTTGGGCGTGTTTGGTGCGATTGTCATACTGACTCTCTTCGGGATGCTTTTATATCGCCTTGTGTTTATCGCTCAGAATGCGCCGGATTTGTATGGATCTCTTATTGTAACGGGGATATTTGCACATATTGCTATTCAGGTAATTCTGAATGTTGCCGTGGTATTGAATTTGATTCCGACTACCGGGATTACGTTGCCGTTTATCAGCTATGGAGGGACTTCCATTCTTTTCCTTATGGCAGAGATGGGACTGGCACTGGGAGTGTCAAGACAAATCCGGTTTGAAGAATAATGATAAATAATATAGAAACTGCTTCCCTTTTTCCATATGATGTGATATAGTGTACATAGTATTCAAAACCAGATGAAATGGAAATGAATAATGCATCATGAAATGTTCGTGGGAGGAAGATGGATGAGTTACAGGATAATAGTGGACAGTTGTGGAGAACTGACGGAAGAGATGAAGGGAAGCGGCTGTTTCCTAAGTGTACCACTTAGTATTACGGTAGGTGAAGCGCATATTATAGATGATGAGACATTTTGTCAGCCGGAATTTTTAAAAAAGGTAGCAGAGTGTCCGGAGTGTCCGAAAACCTCCTGCCCGTCACCGGAGAAATACATGGAGAGTTATCGCTGCGATGCGGAACATATCTATGTGGTGACTCTGTCATCGGAATTGAGTGGCTCTTATAACAGTGCCATGCTTGGCAGAAATTTATATCGGGAAGAATATGGAGAAAAACCGATTTATGTGTTCAATTCCAGATCTGCTTCGGTAGGACAAACGTTGATTGCCCTAAAAATTGCCGAATGTGAAGGTGCAGGTATGTCATTTGAACGGGTGGTGGAAGCGGTGGAAGAGTATATTGCAGAGCAGCACACCTATTTTGTATTGGAGACACTGGAAACCTTAAGAAAAAACGGAAGATTATCGGGAATCAAAGCATTTGTGGCAAGTGCGTTAAACATTAAGCCGTACATGGGCTCCACCCCGGAGGGAACGATTGCCCAGCTTGGACAGGCGCGCGGGATAAAGAAAGCACTGGTCAAGATGGTAGACGTTTTTGTAAGAGAATTAAAGAATCCGGAGGAAAAGATTGTAGCCATTTCCCATTGTAATTGTTTTGAAAGGGCGATGGATGTGAAGCGGATGATTGAAGAAAAAATACAGGCAAAAAAAATAATTATTTTGGATACGAGAGGAATTAGCTCGACATATGCCAACGATGGTGGTATTATCTTAGTAGGATAAAAAATGGAGGACGAAGAAATGAGTCAGGAAAAAGTAGCAAAATATAAAGAAGAAAAAGCGAATCGCAAAAAGATTATGAAGCGGGAAAAGCGGATGCGCTTTTTACGCAACGGAGTGATGGGAATTGTTCTCGTGGCCGCTGTCGGCTGGGTAGGATATTCTGCAGTGAACTCCTATATAGAAAGTAGGCCCCGTGATTCGGTGGAAGTTGATTATACGGCAGTGTCGGATTACCTGAACGGATTAGATGCAGAAGCAGAATAAGAATTGAAAAAAATAGGAATGTTAAGACTGTACTTTGAGAAATAAAATCTCAGGGTATGGTCTTTTTTTGCATGCATATCCGTAAAAATAGTTCAGATGCGCCATTCGCAATTTTGCACTTCGTGCTTCACCGCCGCATTGCGGTTGGATTGCTCATTATCGGGCGCTAGGCTATGGTTGAACTATTGCACAAAAAAATTTAAAAACCTCTTGAAATATGTGCAAAAGTGTTTTACAATACAATCAAGTGGTAGAAAGTGGCGAATAGTGGTAGATAATGGGGCGAAAGTGGCAGGCCTCATAGGAAAGAGGGTGAGTTCATTGTTGACGGGGGAATTCAATCATAGTATCGATGCGAAAGGAAGACTTATCATTCCTTCCAAGTTTCGAGAAATCCTTGGCGAAGATTTCGTCATCACAAAAGGATTAGATGGTTGTTTGTTCCTGTATCCCAACAATGAATGGAAAATCTTTGAAGAAAAACTACGAACCTTACCACTCACAAATAAGAACGCCAGAACTTTTACCCGTTTCTTCTTGGGAAGTGCGGTAGATGGCGGTCTTGACAAACAAGGAAGGGTTTTGATCTCTTTGGCCCTTAGAAATTTTGCCGGGTTGGAAAAGGATGTCGTTCTGGTAGGGGTGCTGGATCGAGTTGAGATTTGGGACAAGGCAAAATGGGATGAAAATAATGCTGTGGTAGAAGCCGACATGGATGATATTGCCGGTCAAATGGAAGAGCTGGGGCTTCGTATTTAACCCTGCAGGCGGAACATTTGGAGGAAATAAATGGTATTTGAGCATAAGTCAGTATTATTAGAAGAGACGGTAAATGGTCTTTCCATCAAGCCGGATGGTATCTATGTAGACGGAACGCTTGGTGGCGGAGGACATGCTTACGAGGTGTGTAAGCATTTAAGCAACAAGGGGAGATTTATAGGTATAGATCAGGATGAGGCGGCGATTTTGGCTGCCGGGTCCCGCTTAAGCGACTTCGGGGAGAGAGTTACAATAGTCCGAAGCAACTATTGTGATATGAAGTTGCAGCTTCAAAAACTAGGCATTGACAAAGTAGATGGGATCGTGCTTGATTTGGGCGTATCGTCTTACCAGTTAGATACGGCAGAACGGGGATTCTCCTATCGGGTAGATGTTCCTTTGGATATGAGGATGGACAGACGTCAGGAGAAGACGGCCAGGGACATCGTCAATGACTATAGTGAGATGGATCTTTTTCGCATCATTCGCGACTATGGGGAAGAGAAATTCGCGAAAAACATTGCAAAACATATTGCAATGGAGCGCGAAAAAGGTCCCATCGAAACTACAGGGCAGCTGACGGAGATTATAAGGCATGCCATACCAATGAAATTTCAAAAAACAGGTGGGCATCCGGCAAAAAGAACCTTTCAAGCAATCCGAATTGAACTAAATCGGGAGCTGGAAGTCTTAAAAAACAGTCTGGATGACATGATTGATATGCTAAATGTGGGTGGAAGGATATGCATTATCACGTTCCACTCTTTAGAGGATAGAATTGTAAAAGAAAGCTTCAGAAGAAATGAGAATCCATGTACCTGTCCGAGTCATTTTCCGGTTTGTGTCTGTGGAAATGTTTCGAAGGGGAAGGTCATTACGAGAAAACCGATTCTTCCGAGTGAGGAAGAGTTGGATGTGAACAGTCGATCAAAGAGTGCGAAGCTTCGCATTTTTGAAAGAAGTTAAATGTTAAGATAGGGGAGTGTAAATATGGCATCATATGTTTATGGAAATGCGGTGCGAAGGGAGCTTGAACCACTGGTTCAAAAGCCTGAAAGAAAACCAAAGGAGGTAAGCCGGCGCGTACAGAAGAATCGGAATCAGGCTCTTCACATGAGCAGGGGATACGTTGTATTTCTCACAGTGGCGGCGATTGTGACGCTGATTGCATGTGTGCAGTATCTTAAATTGCAGTCGGAGATTACAAGCCGATCTAAAAATATTACTGCGATGCAGCAGGAGCTGGCGGACGCAAAAGAGGCAAATACAACGAAATATAATTCCATTGTAAATTCTATGAATCTGGAGGAAATCCGGGACAAAGCGATGAATGAGCTGGGGATGGTTTATGCAATCGAGGGACAGGTTATAGAATACAAAAGCCCGACCAGCAATCTGGTAACACAGTATGCAGGCATTCCAAAGAGTGGGATTGTGGCAGGTTCAGATGAAGTAAATTAATGGACAGGTGGAAGTATGGCAGGAAGAAAACGCAGAAGATTTCAATATATCAGGCAGCGCTTTCCGAAAAAAATGCAGAAAAAGCTGGTAATGTTGTTTTTGGCAATAATACTGGCTTTTGTTGGTTTAATCGGAAAGATTACGCAGATTAACGCGACAAACGGAGAGCGGTATACAAGGATTGTTTTAGACCAACAGCAGTATAACAGCAGGGCGATTCCGTTTAAACGGGGAGATATTGTGGATCGGAACGGAACCGTGATTGCGACCAGCGAGCGGGTTTACAATGTCATTTTGGATGCGAATGTGATGCTGTCAAGCAAAGATGAACAAAAGAGGGCGGTTGCAGTTGCCGAGGTAAAAAAAGTACTGGAAGACCATTTTGAAGTAGAAGGGTCTGTGATTGATGAGATTGTCGAAAGCAAACCGGACAGTCGATACAATATTATAAAGAAAAAAATTACCTATGCAAAGGCACAGGAGTTTGAGGCACTCAGACAAGAAGTATACGAGGATGAAAATGGGAAGGAACAGAAAAAATATCCCAATATATCCTGTATCTGGCTGGAAGAAGACTACATTCGCAGTTATCCGTACAGCACGCTGGCCTGTGATGTGATTGGATTTACCGTCGCCGGAAATGTGGGAAATGCCGGAATTGAGGCTTCCTACAACGATATTTTAAATGGAACGGATGGGAGAGAATATGGGTATCTGGACACGGATTCTTCGCTGGAGCGGACGGTGAAGGCTGCTGTAAATGGAAAGAATGTAATGTCCACGATTGACATTTCCCTGCAGAGTATTGTAGAAAAACATATTCTCGCCTTTAATGAAGCTCATAAAAACGAAGCGAGGGACGGGGAAGGCAGCAAGAATACCGCAGTGATTATTGCAAATCCGAACACGGGAGAGATTCTTGCAGAGGCCTCTTATCCAAATTTTGATTTGAACAATCCGAGGGATTTGACTGCGTATTATACGGAGGAACAGATTGCGGCAATGGATGCGGACCAGAAGCTGGACGCAATGAATCAGCTCTGGCGAAATTTTTGCGTAAGCGACATTTTTGAACCGGGTTCTACCGCAAAGCCGTTTACGGTTGCTTCCGGGCTGGAGTGCGGCACGCTTTTGGGAAATGAGACATACTATTGCGGCGGACATCTGGAGGTGGGAGGATGGTCAATCAGTTGTCACAAGAGAGATGGTCACGGAATTCAGACCTTGAGTGATGCGATTGCGAATTCCTGCAACGTATGCATGATGCATATTGTTGCATCCATGGGAGCGGAACAATTTTGCAGATATCAAAAGATATTTGGATTTGGGCAGGAGACTGGGATTGATTTGCCGGGAGAGGCGACAGGGCTTTTGTATGATGCCGCGAGCATGAACTCCTCATCGCTGGCGACGAATTCCTTCGGGCAAAATTTCAACGTCACTATGACGCAGATGGTGGCAGCATTTTCCTCTCTCATCAATGGTGGAAATTATTATGAACCACGAATCATAAAACAGATTCTGGATGAAAATGGAAATGTAATTGAAAATAAGGAACCGGTATTACTGAAAAAGACTGTTTCCGCGGAAACCTCGGAGATGTTAAAGAGCTATATGAAGCAGACCATGACAACAGGAACCGGAAAAAATGCGCAGGTTCCGGGATACTCCATCGGTGCAAAGACGGGTACTGCAGAAAAGCATCCGCGTAATCAGGGAAATTATGTATTATCCTATATGGGATTTGCTCCTGCAGAGAACCCGGAAGTTTTAGTTTATGTGGTCATCGATGAGCCAAACGTGGCAAAACAAGACGTTAGTAAGTATGTGACGGACCTTTCACGGGAAATTATGGCAGAGGCATTCCCGTATCTGAACATAACAATGGAAGAGACACCGGAGACGAATACACCGGCGGCATCAGAATAAGAAAGATTGAATAACCTCAAGAAAGTGTACATACATTTTAACAACACTTTTTTGAGGTTTTTTGATGAAGAATAAAACATATAATCGGAAAAAAATCCTGATCGTGTTTGTAGTGGCACTTTTGGTACTTTTAGGATTAATCGGAAGATTGGTGTATTTGATGATTTTTGACGCAGAATATTATCAAAAGAAGGCAGAAGCGCTGCATGAAAGAGAGCGGGAAATTAAGGCCGCACGGGGAGAAATTATTGATGCAAACGGGGTAGTGCTTGCCACAAATAAGTCAGTATGTACAATTTCCGTCATTCACAGTCAACTGACAGACCCGGAGCTTGTCATTGAGGTTCTGGCAAATGAACTTGGCATGGAAGATGCGGCTGTCCGAAAAAGGGTGGAAAAAGTATCTTCCATGGAAAGAGTAAAAACAAATGTGGAAAAGGCAGTCGGAGACCGCATCCGGGAATATAATCTGGATGGGGTCAAGGTGGATGAGGACTATAAACGGTATTATCCGTATGATGAACTGGCGTCCAAGGTACTTGGGTTTACCGGTGGAGACAATCAGGGAATCATCGGATTAGAGGTAAAGTATGAGGAGTATTTAAAGGGTGTGAACGGCACCATTCTTACCACGACGGATGCGAGAGGAATTGAATTAACCGGGGTGGCGGAAGACCGAATGGAGGCAATCCCCGGAAATACACTGCAAATCAGCCTGGATTATAATATTCAGGCATATGCACAGCAGGCAGCAGAAAAGGTAATGGAGGAAAAAGAGGCAGATAAGGTTTCCGTTCTCATTATGAACCCGAAAAACGGAGAAATCATGGCGATGGTGAATGTGCCGGAGTTTAACCTGAATGAGCCTTTTTCACTGGAGTCTGTCGGAATTGTTGCAGAAACCATAAGCGATGAGGAAAAACAAGATTTATTGAACCGGATGTGGAGAAACAGTTGTATCAATGACACCTACGAGCCGGGCTCAATTTTTAAGGTGGTGACAGCAAGTGCCTGCCTGGAGGCAGGGACAGTCAGCCTGAGCGATTCTTTTTTTTGTCCGGGATACCGTATTGTGGAGGACAGAAGAATCCGCTGTCATAAGGCAGGAGGCCATGGATCGGAAACCTTTGTACAGGCGGTTCAGAATTCCTGTAATCCGGTATTTATGGAAATTGGTCTGGAGCTTGGAGTGGACCGGTTTTATTCCTATTTTGAAAAGTTTGGTCTGATGAAAAAGACCGGAGTGGATCTTCCCGGAGAAGCCGGTACAATTACGCATAAAAAGGAAAATGTAGGGCAGGTGGAACTTGCGACAATGACCTTCGGACAGTCCTTTCAGATTACACCGATTCAGCTTGCAACGACGGTTAGTTCCATCATAAACGGCGGCACAAGGGTCACCCCACATTTTGGCGTGCGCATCTTAGATGAGAATGGAGAACCCATCAAAGAGTTTTCTTATGAGAAGGAAAAAAATGTGTTGTCAAAAGAGACTTCGGAGACCATGAAGATGATTCTGGAAAGTGTGGTGTCGGAAGGCGGTGGGAAAAAAGCATATATCGAAGGCTATCGGATTGGCGGGAAAACGGCAACCTCCCAGACGCTTCCGCGAAGTGCCCACAAGTATATTGCCTCTTTTGTGGGGTTTGCACCGGCTGATAACCCCGAGGTACTGGCACTCATTGTCATCCATAACCCGCAGGGGATTTACTATGGCGGAACCATTGCCGCACCGGTCATAAAAAGCATTTTTGAGAATATCCTCCCGTATCTGGGGATTGAAAAGACGGCGGAATAGTTGTATACTATATAACGTTAAAAAGGAACTGACAAAAGAGATTAGAGGTGCATTATGGATTATCATTTTATTATGCCGGTGCTGATTGCGTTCGGACTGAGTGTGATTATGGGACCGGTGATTATCCCGATTCTTCGGAAATTAAAGATGGATCAGACAGAGAGAGAGGATGGGGTGAAGTCCCATTTAAAAAAGGCAGGTACGCCTACCATGGGCGGAGTCATGATTCTTGGAAGCATTGTTTTGACCTCACTGTTTTATATCAAAGACTATCCGAAAATCATTCCGGTTTTGTTTGTGACATTGGGATTCGGGCTGATTGGGTTTTTGGATGATTATTTAAAAGTGGTGATGAAACGCTCGGACGGACTGTATCCCGGTCAGAAGATGGCATTGCAGATTCTGGTAACGGCAATATTTGCATTTTACATGGTAAAGACAGAAGCTCCGATGGCTTGGCTGATTCCCTTTTCCCACGGAACATATCTGGACTTTGGTTTTCTTGCCATTCCTCTGATGTTTTTTGTTGTCATCGGAACGGTTAATGGGGTCAATTTTACGGATGGACTGGATGGGCTTGCTTCCAGTGTCACGGTACTTGTGGCGACTTTTTTTACAGTGGTGGCAATTGGAACAAAGAGCGGTATCGAGCCGATTACCTGTGCCGTGGTAGGTGCACTGCTTGGCTTTTTGCTGTTTAATGTGTATCCTGCAAGTGTGTTTATGGGAGATACCGGTTCTTTGGCGCTTGGCGGTTTTGTGGCTTCCGCGGCTTATATGCTTCAGATGCCATTCTTTATTGCGATTGTAGGTCTGATTTATCTGGTAGAAGTGTTATCTGTCATCATTCAGGTCACTTACTTTAAAAAGACCGGAGGAAAGCGGATTTTCAAGATGGCGCCGATTCACCATCATTTTGAACTCTGTGGCTGGTCTGAGACGAAAGTAGTGGCGGTATTTTCAATTATTACGGCAATTCTGTGTCTGATTGCTTTGCTGGCGGTATAGGAGGTTGCTATGGAGAAAAAAGTGCTTGTATTTGGATCGGGAATCAGCGGAATCGGAGCGTGCAGTCTGCTTTTACAGGCTGGGCGGGAAGTCATCTTATATGATGGAAACGCATCGCTTTGCCCGGAGGAACTGAAAAAACGACTTGGAAATCAGGATGGCGTAGAGATTATTCTCGGAGATTTGCCGGAAGAAGTGTTGCAGAGTGTGGATATGGCTGTTTTAAGTCCGGGAGTTCCTACAGACCTTCCGGTGGTTAACCGGATGCGCAAGATGGGGATTTGTATTTCCGGAGAGATAGAGCTCGCCTATACATATGGAAAAGGCGATGTACTGGCCATTACCGGAACAAACGGCAAGACGACGACGACAGCACTCCTGGGAGAAATTATGAAGAACTACAAGAGGAGCGTTTTTGTGGTGGGAAATATTGGAAATCCGTACACGCTGGCGGCACCGCAAATGACAAAAGATAGTGTGGCGGTTGCGGAAGTGAGCAGTTTCCAGCTGGAAACTATCCATGAGTTTCATCCCCGTGTGAGTGCCATTTTAAATATTACTCCGGATCACCTGAATCGTCACCACACAATGGATGCTTATATTCATGCAAAAGAAAATGTGGCAAAAAATCAGGATGCGAAGGATGTATGTGTCCTAAATTATGAGGATGAAGTGCTTCGAAAATTTGGGGAAACTTTGCAGACGAAGGTTCTATATTTTAGCAGCCGGCGTAAACTAGAAAAAGGTATCTATTTGGAAGAGGGCAATATCATTTATCGGGAGGAAGAGCCGATGGTGGTCTGCCATGTGACAGAATTGAAGCTTCTTGGCACTCATAATTACGAAAATGTGATGGCTGCGGTGGCGATGGCAGCATCTTATGGGGTTCCCATGGACATTATCCGGAAAACCATTCGGGAATTTGCAGGCGTTGCCCACCGGATTGAATTTGTATGTGAAAAGAAGGGCGTTGCTTACTATAATGATTCCAAAGGGACCAATCCGGATGCGGCAATGAAGGGAATTCAGGCGATGAACCGTCCGACGTTTTTGATTGGCGGCGGATACGATAAAGACTCCACTTACGAAGAGTGGATTGCAAGTTTTGACGGAAAAGTAAAACAGCTTGTACTTCTCGGTCAGACGAAGGAGAAGATTGCACAGGCGGCGAGAGCCTTAGGCTTTGAAAATATTATCTTCACAGAATCTCTGGATGAAGCGGTAGGAGTTTGCGCAAAATTGGCGCAGCCGGGCGATGCAGTGCTGCTTTCTCCAGCGTGCGCAAGCTGGGGAATGTTTAAAAACTACGAAGAACGGGGAGATAAATTCAAAGAGCTGGTAAATGCCTTATAAGGAGTGAAGAAAATTGCAGCAGCCGAAAAAAAAGGGAAGACCGGATTATGGTCTTCTTGTGGTTGTTCTTTTACTGGTGATAATCGGACTTGTCATCCTTTACAGTACGAGCGCATATAACGGCCGGGTAAAGTTTCACGATTCTTTTTACTATCTGAAAAAACAGGTTTTTGCGACTTCGCTGGGACTGGCGCTGATGTATGTGATGGCAAATATTGATTACCACATATGGGAGAAATATGCGGTAGCAGCCTATTTTCTGTCAGTGCTGCTTTCGGTCGCGGTAATATTATTCGGAGAAGAATATAATGGGTCCAAAAGATGGCTGTCTTTTGGACCTTTTTCGTTCCAACCTTCCGAATTTGCCAAAATTGCCGTAATTCTTTTTTTGGCGCACATGATTGTAAAGAATGGAAAACGGATGAAGAAAATGACAACCCTTCTTCTGATTATGGTTTCCATCCTGCCAATTGTGGGACTGGTGGGAGCGAGTAACTTGAGTACCGCGATTATCATCCTGGGGATTGGAGTGGTATTGGTATTTGTAGCCAGCCCGCTGTATGCACAGTTTGTGTGGCTGGGGGTGACCGGAATCGGATTTCTTGCCATTTTTCTTGCGCTGGAGAGCTATCGGCTGGAGCGTCTGGCAATCTGGAGAAACCCCGAACTGTACGAGAAGGGGTATCAGACCCTGCAGGGGCTGTATGCCATTGGCTCAGGCGGGTTATTTGGCAGAGGAATGGGGAATAGTGTGCAGAAGCTTGGCTTTGTGCCGGAAGCACAGAACGATATGATTTTCTCGATTGTATGCGAAGAATGGGGGCTGGTGGGCGCTTCTTTCCTAATTCTATTATTTTTAATTTTAATCTGGCGTTTTTTTGTCATCGCAACCAAAGCCCCGGATTTATTCGGTTCTCTGATTGCAACAGGTGCCATGGCGCATATGATGATACAGGTCATTTTAAATATTGCGGTTGTAACCAATACTATTCCCAATACCGGAATTACCCTGCCCTTTGTGAGTTACGGAGGAACGTCGGTGATGTTTCTTCTTTTAGAAATGGGGCTTGTATTCAGTGTGTCGAATCTGATACAATAAGCGTAAGCAGTTCAGCCATCACCTGAATGGCGCGTCTGAACGGAAAGAAAGCATCGAAATTTCAGGGGAGAAACAAACATGCAGAAAAAACAAGAGGAACTGGAAGAAAAACCAAAAAAACGACGAAAAAAAAAGAAGAAGAGCCGTTTCGGATATTATCTGTATGCAGTGGTAGTCCTGCTACTGACACTGGCAATTATAGCAGTGGCTCTTTTTCTGTTGACATATGTGCAGAAAATCGAGGTTGAGGGGACAAAATACAGCAAGGAGAGCCAGATTACGGAGTGGATAAAGGAAGATCCGTATACGATTAATTCCTTATACACAGTAGGGAAATTTAAATTCGGTTCCTATGAACTCCCTTCCTTTCTGGAAAGCGTGAAAGTGAGCTTTCACACTCCATGGGAGCTTAAGGTCACAGTGCAGGAAAAACAGATTGTAGGATGTATTTTATCCGACAATGCATATGTATATTTTTCGGATGACGGGACGGTTTTACTGAAAGGAAGCGAAGTCCTTACCGGGATTCCTGTGGTGGAAGGTCTGGAGGCGGCACATACTGAGCTTTATGAGACGCTGGAAATCGGCAATGAGAAGGTATTTTCCTATGTTGTCAGCATCTCGGAGGAGGTCAGAAAAGAAGAACTGGCACCAGACCGGCTGGTTTGGGAAGACGACAGTATGAATCTGTACTTCGGAGAGATTTGTGTGCAGCTTGGCAAATTGAATTTTGATGAAAAGCTGATTCAGCTTCCACCGATTTTGGAAAAACTGGAGGGAAAGAAAGGGATACTGCATTTGGAACATTATAATGAAATGAGCAGCAGCATCAGTTTTGTGGAAGAAGATAATGCAGAATAAGATGTTGCGGAATCAATATAAATATAAAGAAATATTTCCCAGAGAAAAAGGGTTGAAAACTCCATGGGATTGTTTTATAATTACTCGTAGAGAACCTGGAATGTTCGATAATTCTGATATTTTGAACCTACAGTACTTTAAACGGGATTCCTATATCTCTGTAATATGTCAGGCCTCCGTTATGTAGTGGAAGACAGAAAAGCAGATGCGGTTACCCACCTAGCGTTTGCTAGGAGTCAAAATACAGAAAACGGCATTTCGGGGGAAAAGAAAATAAATACCAATGAGAAAAGCAGTCGCGAAAGCGGCTGCTTGTTGTATGTAGGGGGATAGGATTCATAAAAACAGATTTGAGTACATATATATGGAAAAAAGTGTGGACAAGAGAATCCTATTTTGAGAAAAAACAGAGTTTATATTGGTGTGATTTTCCTTTTTGTTTTGCTGGTTATCGTGGTATCATGCCATATTGCATTCCAAAATCACAAAGAAGAACAGCGGGTGAAGGAATCCAAGCTTCCCGGCGCAGAAAAAAACGCAAAAGAATCGGAAGGGGATATCCGGGTTGTCCTGAAGACCAACGGATTCCGGGAGGTTTGTCATTCTGTAGTGGAGCTCTCGTCGGAAGCAGGACTTAAGATCTCCTGTGGAGATACGGAAGAAGAGATAGAACCGGGACAAATCCTTACCATTACCCCGGCGGATGAGCGTTTCCGTAGCGGAACCATATGGGCGGAGAACCGGAACGAAACAGGGAAAATCACGATTTCCTCTCTGCAGCGGGGGTATGGCACTCCGTCCTATCGTGGAAAACTGGAATTATTTCAGACAGCAGAGGGTATTGTTATCGTAAATGAGCTTCCGTTGGAGGAGTATCTCTATGCGGTGGTTCCCAGTGAAATGCCATCCTCCTACGAACCAGAGGCGTTGAAAGCGCAGGCGGTTTGTGCGAGAAGTTATGCCTATAATCAGACAAGGGATTATGCGTATCCGGAATACAGAGCGCATGTGGATGACAGCACGTCCTTTCAGGTGTATGGAAATTCAGCGGAACAGGAGAGTACCATCTGTGCGGTGGAGGAAACCTGTGGGGAAAAAATCTGGTATGGGAATCAGGTTGCGACAGCCTATTATTATTCTACTTCCTGCGGAAAATCTGCCGCCATAACAGCATGGGGAAGGGAGTTTGACGATTTCAACCGGTATCTTTCCAGTATTGACATCTGCAATGAAAACGGAGAGGCATACGAAGCTGCTCTGCCATGGTATCGATGGACGGCCACGGTACCGCAAGAGACCATGTCGAATTTGATTGAACTGAACACGAAGACGGAGATAGGCACGCTTGTATCCCTGACGATTACAAAGACAGGGGATGGAGGAATTGTACAGGAGATTACCGCTGCCGGCACAAAAGGAAAAGTGGTCGTGGCGACAGAAAATAAAATCCGAAGTGCTCTTGGAGGCAGTGGATACAAGATTCAAAAGCAGGATGGAACGGTGGTGGATAGTTCTGCACTGCTTCCAAGTGCATTTTTTACAATCGAAAAATCGGGAGAAAGTTATATCATCCGCGGCGGCGGGTATGGACATGGCATCGGAATGAGCCAGAATGGTGCGAATGAAATGGCAAAACAGGGGAAAACTTACAGGGAGATTTTGACAACATTCTACACGGGCGTGTCGGTGGAATAATCGGGAAAAACTTTACGAAAAGCAGAAAACGTGGTATGATTTCGAAAGAGTGGTAAATGAAAGGAACCTTTGCATGAAAGCATTTTTAGAGAAAATATATAAATTTACGGACCGAATCGGAGAGGACCATGTAGGGGCATATGCAGCACAGTCTGCATTCTTTTTGGTGCTTTCCCTGATTCCCATCATTCTGCTTCTTTTGACATTGGTGCAGTACACGCCGGTGACGAAAGCAGATGTGATGACTGCCGCATACGAGGTATTTCCTTCATCGATTCGGACGACGATTATTTCCATTATCAATGAAGTGTACAATCAGTCCAGAGCCATGATTCCGTTTACGGCAGTGGTTGCCATCTGGTCTGCGGGCCGGGGGACGCTGGCGATTACATCCGGTTTGAACTGCATTCACAGGCAGAGAGAGACGAGAAACTATCTCATTTTGAGGGTGCGGGCTGCGTTTTATACGGTGCTTCTGATTGTTGCGGTTGTCCTTTGCCTGGTGCTTTTGGGATTTGGCAACAGCATCAGTATTCTGGTGAATGAATATGTACCGGTGCTTCGCTATGTGACCGATTTTATCATTGAAATTCGTACGGCTACGATGCTTTGCGTGTTGGTTGGACTATCTGCCTGCGTGTACCTTTTTCTGCCAAACCACAGGGGAAAATTTAAGAATCAGCTCCCGGGCGCCATTTTCACGGCAGTCGGATGGACGCTGGCTTCGTTTGTGATTTCCATTTATATGGATATTTTTAAAGGCTTTTCCAATATGTATGGGAGTCTGACCACGATTGTGCTGATTCTTTTGTGGTTCTATTTTTGTATGTATATTCTGCTGATTGGCGGGGAAATCAATGTGATGGTGGAGGAAAGACTGGGCATATGATGATTATCGGAGCACACATGTCGGTAGCGAAGGGATTGGAGAAGGCGGCAAAAGACGTGGTTGCAATGGGAGCAAACACCATGCAGTTTTTCAGCCGGAATCCCAGAGGTTCTAATTTTAAAATCTATACGGAGGAGGAGATTTCCAGATTTCAGGCGATTCGAAAGGAACATCATTTTGGACCGCTTCTTGCCCATGCGCCGTATACTTTAAATCTGGCGAGTGACAAGGAAAAGGTGTATGATTTTGCCCGTATGGTGATTCGGGAGGATATTGCCAGAATGGATGCGCTGGAAATTGAATATCTCGTATTTCATCCGGGAAGCCATACCGGGATTGGCACAGAAGCAGGCATTCAAAATATTATTGCCGGTCTGAATCAGGCAATCACCGGAGAAGAAAAGATTACAGTACTGTTGGAAACCATGTCCGGAAAAGGCTCTGAGATAGGAGTGACCTTTGAGGAACTTCAGGCGATTCGAGAGGGGCTTACGCATCCGGAACGGGTTGGAGTCTGTCTGGATACCTGCCATGTATTTTCGGCAGGATATGATATCGTGAATCATTTAGATGAAGTGTTAGAGGAATTTGACCGTGTTCTCGGTCTTCCGCTGTTAAAGGCAATTCACCTGAATGACAGCATGATGCCGTTTGGTGCACATAAGGACAGGCATGCCACGATTGGTGATGGGAAAATCGGACTTTCGGCACTCTTACATGTCCTTATGCATCCGAAGCTTCGCGGTATTCCGGTTTATTTGGAAACGCCGCTTGACGATGACGGACACAAGGAAGAGATTCAGATGATAAAGGAGGTCATTTATGAAAGCAGTGGTGATTAATAGGCCCGGCGAAGTGTTTCTGGCAGATAAGCCGATTCCGGTGCCGCCGGCAGGATTTGCGAGAGTGAAAGTGAAGGCAGCAGCCATCTGTGCCACCGATTTGGAGGTGATTGACGGGAATATTCCAGCCAACTATCCGCTGACTCCGGGACATGAATGGAGTGGAGTCGTGGACGCAGTCGGAAGTGAGGAAGACAGCGGGTGGATTGGAAAGCGTGTCATTGGAAGTAATGATGTGGTATGTCTGCACTGCGATGCCTGTCGAAGCGGAAACTGGAGATATTGCAATGAGTTTGAGGAAATCGGGTTTAAACGGGATGGTGCCTATGCAGAGTATGTGATTGTACCTGCGTATGGACTCTGTGAACTTCCGGAAAATGTATCCTTCGTGCATGGTGCACTTTGCGAGCCACTTGGAGTTGCACTCGGCACTCTGGAAAAATCGGGAGCAAAATTTGGAGACACTTGTCTTATCATGGGAGCAGGTTCCATCGGGTTATGCATTTTAGCGGCAGCGAAGGCAATGGGTCTTCGGAAGATTACGGTCTGCGCAACCACAGAGAGACGTTTGAAAATTGCAAGAGAGATGGGGGCTTCCTACACGATTGCCACTAGAGAGCAGAATCTGATGGAAGAGATGAAAAGGATTCATCCGGGAGGAACCGATGTGGTCATCGATGCTACGGGAATAGAAGAATGTATTCAGCAGTGCCTGAAGCTTGCAAGAAAAGGAGGTTCTGTTACTTTGGCAGGATATGGCCGCGGAAAGGTGATGCAAATCCGCATCGATGATATCCATGTGAATAATCTGCGCCTGATTGGAGCAGGAAATAATTGGAATCAGCACAAGAAAGCAGTGACATTGATGGCAGATGGTGTGATTGACATTGAACATTTTGCAACCAACCGAATGGCATTGGAAGAGTTTGAACATGGTCTGGAGCTTGCAAGAAAGCGTCCGGAAGGTTTTGTGAAGGCGGTCTTTTGTTATGAATAAAAAGAGCGTGCTTGGGATTGACCTTGGTACTTCCGCAGTAAAGCTATTGCAGCGGTTTTCGGATGGAACGATTGTCAAAGAAAAGGAACGCTACAGAAAGATAAGTCCAGACGGCTGGTGGGAGGCTGTCTCACAGGCAATGCGGCGTATGGAGCTATCCGGCGTGGAAGCCATTGGGCTGTCTTCCCAGGTGGGAACCTATATTGTGGATGGAACAGAGGTCCTTTCGTGGAGTGACCCGATTGGGGCAGAGGAACTTAAGAAGCTAAAAGAGACTTACACGCAGGAAACTTTTTTGAAAGAGATTTCCATGCCGCACCCAAACATGGTCTCTTATCCATTGCCAAGGCTTCAATACATCAAAGAGACCTATTCGGCATTTCAAAAGGTCTGTCAGCCAAAGGATTTTATCTGCGAGAAACTGACAGGAAGGTGTATGACAGACCCCTATTCCTGGAGAGGACTTGCTAATCTGGATACCAAGGAATACAGCAGGAAGTTTCAGAAAGATTTGGGTATTTCGGAAGATGCGCTGCCACAGATGATAGATTTTACAGAAGTGGCGGGTCATACCTTGAAGGATGCGGTATCCGGCTCAAGTCTTAAGGAGGGTACGCCTGTCTATGTGGGACTCAATGACTATTTTGCCTCTCTTCTTGGCATGGGCATCTGGAATACCGGGGAGATGTTTGACATTACGGGAACCAGTGAACATTTGGGAATGATAGAAGAAGCGCTGGATATGGAGACGCAGATGGTGAGCGGTCCGTATTTGCAGCACTATGTACACTATGGAGTCACCGGCTCTTCCGGGGCATCCTTGGATTTTGGACTGCAGTTTTGGGAGAGGGGCGAGGTGGACATCGCGGAAAGTCTGAGTCATAAGCCACCCATTTTCCTCCCCTATCTGAATGGGGAACGGGCGCCTATCTGGGACGGAGACGCGAGAGGTACCCTTTTTGGAATTCAGGTCGGGTGCTTAAAAGAAGACGTCCTGTATGCAGTTTTGGAAGGAGTGACCTTTAGCCTGTACCATATTTATGAAAAAATGGGAAAGAAAAGAGCAAGTTCCCTATGCAGTGCAGGCGGTGCTTCCGGGAACCGCACCTTGGGACAAATGAAGGCAGAACTGTTTGGCATTCCGGTAAAAATAGTAAAAGAGCATGACACCTCTGCACTGGGAGCGTGCATGGTGGCAGAGCTGGGCACAAAGAAGTATCAGAGCGTGCAGGAAGCCATGGAGGATTATGTAACGATAGAAGAAACATTTTATCCGACAGGGGCATATGAAGAACAATTAAAGCAAAGATTTGCCATTTATAAGGAGTTATATCCGGCATTGAAGGAAAATATGAAACGATTAGGAGGAATCAAATCATGAAATGTGTCATTTTAGGAGCTGGCAAGATAGCAAGAGGATTTATTGGACACCTGTTATATTTGAGTGACATTCCATTTATATTTGTGGAAAAATTTGACGGGCTGGTAGACCTTCTGAATGAACGGGGGCAGTATACAGTCAATATCCTTGGAAACAGTGAGAAAAACTGTGTGGTAAAAGGAGTAAAGGCGATTCCTTTTGCCGATACAGAGAAAGTTGCGGAAGCAATCGCAGATGCAGACGCAGTGTTTACCTCTGTCGGCGGCAAGAATCTCGGCGATTTAGTTCCCCTTTTGGTAAAAGGAATCGAAAGAAAGGCGGAAAAAGGCGGCAACTTAAATGTAGTAACCTGTGAAAACTGGAAGCTTCCGGCAACCATCTTGAAAAATGGTGTAGAAGAAGCGATTTCGGAAGAAGCAAAAGAATATTTTCACACCCATGTAGGGATTACAGAAGCCGTTATTATGCGCTCTGCTATAGAATCCTCTCCGGAGCTTTTGAAACAGGATCCGCTGATTGTCAATGTGCAGGATTTCTGGGAACTGCCGGTAGATGCGTCCCGTATCGTTGGTTCTCTGCCGGATATCAAGGGACTGAAATTGATTGAATCATTTACCGGATTTTTGGAACGGAAATTTTATACATACAATGCGGCAAACGGAACAACTTCCTATCTCGGGGCACTGCTCGGATATGAAAAAATTGCCGATGCGGCTCATGATGAACGCATCTTAAAGATTCTGGACGGTGTTTATCAGGAGACCGCACAGGCATTGTCGAAAAAGCATCACTTTCCGTTAGAGGAGCAGCTTGCGTTTACCCTGACATCTAAGAGAAAGCTACAGGATTATACCATTGTGGACTTCATTGAGCGGAATGCCCGCGACCCGCTGCGCAAATTGGGTCCGGATGACCGTCTGGTAGGTTCGGCTCGGCTGGTACTGGAATATGGAATCAAGCCGGATAACCTCTGTATTGCAATCGCAGCGGCTATTTATTATAAAAGCGAGAACGATGAATTTGCGAGAGAGTTAGTCCGCATCAGAACGGAGGAGGGTATTGACGCTGTCCTTGAAAACGTCTGCAAGCTGGAACCGAATGGGGAGCTTGGCATGTTAATCAAAGAAAAGATTGCATTATTGAAGGAATGGGGATGGATTCATGAGTAAGATAGCTGTCGTAGGTGCCGGCAAGACCGGACGCGGATTTATCGGAAGACTTCTTGCGGAGGACGGATGTGAATTCTTATTGATTGATAAACAGGAAGAACTGGTTCAAAAACTGAATGAAAAGAAATCCTTCCAGGTCCATTTCTTTGGAAATCAGAGAGAACCACAGGTGGTAACCAATTATCAGGCGGTCACATGGGAAAATGCAGATTTGTCCGATGTGGAACTGATTTTTGTATCTGTTGGAGGAACAAATCTCCCGGATGTAGGAAAGGAATTGAAAAAATGGTGTTCCGACGGAAAGAAACGTTATATTATCACAGGAGAGAATGCGACAAAACCTGCAAAGACCCTGTTAGACGCCATTGGAGAAGCCAATACAGCGGGGGCGGAGGCAACCGTGTTCTGTACGACCATTGAAGATGGGGAACTTGACATTGCTTCTGAAAATTATCCGTATCTGCAATGTGATGCAGAGCCACTTAAAGGGTATGTGCCGAAAGTAACCGGAGTGAAACCGGTTGATCATTTTGGAAACTTTCTGACAAGAAAATTGTTTACCTATAATGCGGCATCTTGTGTGATTGCATATCTTGGCTATGTGAAAGGATTTACAGATTACGGAGACGCTGCAAATGACCCGGAAATTTTGGAATTACTCGACCGGAATTATGCGGCGACCAATGCGGTATTGTGCAAAGAATATGGCTATACAAAAGAGGATCAGGAAGAATTCGCACTGCTTTCCAAGAAGAAATTCTGCGACCGCACCATCACGGATACCGTGGCGCGCAATGCGAGAGAGCCGCAGCGCAAGATGAAAGCAGGGGAGCGCATCATGGGACCTTTGGTGCTTCTTGACAAATATGGTGCAGATACGTCTGTACTCATCAAAACAGCGGCAGCCATGTTGCTTTATAGAAATGAGGCAGAAGATGCATGGCAGGAGATTGTGGATACCCACACTCCCGCGCAGATTCTGGCCGAGATTGGCGGACTGCCGGAAGGAAGTAGATTATCTGAGGCAATTTTGAAGGAATATGATGAAATGAGAAAGGAAATGGGAAAGTGAGAAATCAGATTTTAGGGACGGAGCTTCTAGACCATCAAATTGGAATCTTTTATATCGGTCAGGAAGGATATATTATCAAATATCAGAACCAATACTACATGATTGACGCTTACCTCTCTGATTATGTAGACAGACATTGCTGCACCGAGGAGGTAAAGTGGGTGCGCAATTATGAAGCTCCGATTTCGGCAGGGGAGCTTGATTTTATTGACTATGTGTTCTGCACTCATGCACATTTTGACCATGCTGACCCGGATACTTTAAGTACCCTCGCCAAGATTAATTCGAAAGCGAAGTATATTATGCCGGCAGCGGCTGCAGATGTGCTGAAGGAATACGGCATTTCCGAAGAATCTATCATTCGTGCTCACGACGGGCAGTCCCTTACCCTGGGGCCTGCTGTTGTAACGCCGATTCCGTCGGCGCACGAACAATTGAACCGGGACGCAAACGGCGATTTTTACGAGATGGGATATCGTCTGCAACTCGGCGAGAGCGTCCTTTATCATGCAGGGGATTGCTGTATCTACGACGGCCTTGAGGGACGTCTGGGAAAAGTGGATATTGCCATGCTTCCCGTGAATGGCAGAGATTATTACCGGCTGAGCCGTGATATTATCGGTAACATGACGGCGCCGGAAGCGATTGAACTTGCGGAAAAGATACAGGCAAAGCTGCTTGTGCCGATGCATTTTGACTTGTATGACTGCAACTGTATTTCCGCGGCATCCTTTGTGGATGCACACTATACGGCAAAATCCAAAGTTACGTATCATATCTTCCAGCCGGGGGAAGGATATGTTTTTGCTTAAAAAGTAAAAATGGCTACATTCCGTATCGCACCCATATGAATCCGATGTTGGCAGTTGAGGGAGCCAGTGGGTGCGATTCTCAAGTTTCGGAGTGAAATTGGAAGAAACACAGTCGATTTTTTCGAAAACGGGCAGAGGTTTGTGGTCGCCCAATTTTGTTCTTGACATACTTATCCTCAATCGCTTATACTGAAGTTCCACATAGATGATGGCTCTGTGGAAAGAAGCTGTCACATATCTATTTCAAGTTTAAAAAATTTCAAACTTTCTAGAAAATCTTCTCAAAATTCGAGGATATTTCCAGAAATAAAGGAACAAAAAAATAAAAGAAAAATAGTAAAAAGGTCATTGTCTGTGGTTCGCATTTGCGATAGAATATTGGTAACAGCTTCTTTCTATAGTTTTACGGAAAGGAAAAACTAGTAGATGGAGGAGAAAGAAAAAGAGAAAAAAGAGAAGACCCCCGCACACATTTCAC
>ONED01000046.1 GCA_900316755.1 uncultured Eubacteriales bacterium | reverse complement strand
GATGCATTCTCCCATACGATTTATCTGAAAATCTGTGTGTTGTGAGTTCCTTTTTGATAGATGTAATTGCTTCTCAAAAAACAGAGTGTTAGAAAATGCTGAAGACGAAGTCTAAAAGAAAAAGCCCTTGGCAGCGGCGTGTGTGCCGACTGCCTCAGGCTCAGTGAGACCGTTTTCGCTATTGCGACAGCCCTTTTTTGTGTTGGTTTAGGAAAGTTTATTCGTTGTCTTCGGAAGTTTCTTCCTTGTAAAAATCTTCCGGAAGATAAATATGCACTTTCTCGATTCTGTTTTTATCGAGAGAATCGACTACCATTCGGACGCCGTCCTCTGTCACGACTTCATCCTTGATATCAGGAAGGCGGTCCAGGTGTTCTATGATGTATCCGCCGAGAGAGTCATAATCCTCGGATTCCAAATGCAAATCGATGCGGTCGTTTAAATCGTCCAGATTCATGGAACCCTCTACGATAAATTCGCGTTCATTTATCTGCTTGAAGAATTCTTCCTCGTTTTCGTCGTACTCATCACGAATCTCACCGACAATTTCTTCCAGGATATCTTCCAGCGTAATCAGTCCTGCTGTCTCGCCGTATTCATCCAATACAATGGCGATATTTAGAGAAGCCTGACGCATTTCGACTAACAGCTCGGAAATGCTCTTGTGTTCGTGCGTGAAATACGCCTCGCGCAGGATGTCCCGGATATGGAATTCTTTCGTATTGTCAAATAGAAGTAAATCCTTCATGTTGATTGTGCCGATTACGTTATCGGTCGTTTCTTCGTAAACAGGAAGCCTCGTGAATTTGTCTTCGCGGAAGATGCTAAGCAGCTCTTCATAGGTACTATCTACATCGGCAAACGTAACGTTTACCCTCGGAACCATGACATCTTTTGCTTTTGCATCTCCGAGGTCAAACACGTTATAAATCATTTCTTTTTCTTCTTCTTCAATGACTCCGTCCTCATGACTGACATCCACGATGGTACGGAGCTCATTTTCCGTCATAGTGTTCAGCTTCGCGTCCGGGTCGATACGGAGCAGAAACAGAATCCCACGGGACAGCACGTTGATAATAAAGCTCACCGGCGTCAAAATGATCATAATAAAACGAATCGGATATGCATATGATAAAGCAAGCTTCTCTGCATGAATCGTCGCAGCAGTTTTTGGTGTAATCTCCCCGAAAATCAAAATCAGCAGGGTGAGAATACCGGTCGCGATTGCAATCGCGGAAGCACCATTGCTTAGATTATACGCTATCGTTGTTGTCAAAGAAGAAGCGGAAAGGTTTACAATATTGTTGCCAATCAGGATGGCACTGAGCATCCGTGAGGAGTCATCGGTAATCTTGATGACCATCTTGGCACGTTTGTTTCCTTCTTCTGCTAAAGAACGAATTTTAATCCTGTTTACAGTTGTCAAACTGGTCTCTGCCGATGAAAAAAATGCAGAGCCGAACAATAAAATAATCAATACAATAATTTGTATGGCGGCACTAGGGTCCACTTAGAAATCACTCCTTTGTTTTTTGCAAATCTCATGTATCTAACCTAATATACAGCATTTTAGCGGAATTTGCAAGAGTACATTGAATTTGTTTCCGGATTGTTGTATGATTGCAGTGGAGAAGTAATAGAAGTATGGGGAAAAAGCATGAATTTAGATTTTGATACGAAAGTTAAGAATACGATAGAAGAATCACACATATATAGAGAAGAACCAATGAAAAAGCACACGACGTTTCGTGTGGGCGGAAATGCAGATTATTTTATCACGCCCGGAAGTCTTAGCGAATTGGAGGCTTTGGTTGCCCTTTGCAAAGAAACGGCGATGCCCTACTATATTGTGGGGAATGGGAGTAATCTCTTGGTAAGTGATGAGGGCTACCGTGGGGTTGTCATTCAAATCGGAAGAGAAATGAGTGACATCCGGATAGAGGAAAACCGGATGCAGGTGCAGGCCGGGGCGATGCTTTCGGCAATTGGGAATGCGGCGCTTCGCAGTGGACTTACCGGATTTGAATTTGCAGCTGGGATTCCGGGAACCCTTGGCGGTGCGGTCGTGATGAATGCGGGTGCCTATGGAGGTGAGATGAAGGATGTGCTGGATACTGCGACAGTGCTGACTCCGGAAGGAGAGAGGATGACGCTTTCGAATCGGGAGCTGGAGTTTTCCTACCGGACGAGTATTGTTTCTAAAAAGGGCTATATTGTGCTTGAGGCAAGCCTCTCGTTATCCTCCGGAGACCGGGAATCTATCAAAGCGAAGATGGAGGAACTTCGCGCAAAGCGAAAGGAGAAACAACCGCTTGAGTATCCGAGCGCGGGGAGCACCTTCAAGCGACCGGAGGGATATTTTGCGGGAAAGCTGATACAGGACGCGCATCTTCGCGGATTTCAAGTGGGAGGCGCTAAGGTATCTGAGAAACACTGTGGTTTTGTTATCAATGAGGGAAATGCGACGGCTGCGGACATCTGGGAGCTGATATGCAGGGTATCTGCTGTTGTAAAAGAAAAATTCGGCGTAGAGCTTGAGCCGGAAGTGAAACGATTAGGAGAATTCAAAAGATGAGATTTGTGATTGTGACGGGAATGTCAGGCGCAGGAAAAAGTACCGCTTTGAAAATGTTGGAGGATGTGGGCTATTATTGTGTAGACAATCTTCCCTTTGCTCTGGTACCGAAGCTGGCAGAGCTGGTGAAAGTTCCGAATGCGGAGATTAATAAGATGGCGATTGGGATTGACATTCGCAGCGGACACAGCTTTTCGGAGTTGGAGCAGGTGCTTAGGTGTCTGACAACAACCGGGATTGACTATGAAATTTTGTTTCTGGATTCCAGAGACGATGTTTTGGTGAAACGTTATAAGGAAACCAGAAGAAACCATCCGTTGGCAAAGGAAGGGGGGCTTTCACAGGGAATCAGAGAAGAACGGGAGAAGATGGCGGCGCTTCGTGAAAGAGCAGATTACATCCTGGATACCAGCAACACACTGACCAGAGAACTGAAAACAGAATTAAACAAAATCTTTGTGGAAAATAAGGAGTTTAAAAATATTTATGTGACAGTCTGCTCTTTTGGATTCAAATATGGCATTCCAAGTGACGCTGACTTAGTATTTGACGTCCGGTTTCTGCCAAATCCATATTATATAGAGAGCTTACGATACCTGACCGGAAATGATGTCAAAATCAGAGACTTTGTCATGGAGCATGAGGCGGCAGGGACTTTTTTGGACAAGCTGGAGGATATGATACGGTTTTTGATTCCAAATTATATTTCAGAGGGGAAGCATCAGCTCGTGATTGCAATCGGATGCACCGGCGGGAAGCATCGGTCGGTCACATTGGCAAATGCACTTTATGAAATACTGAAGAAAGATGAAAAGCTAGGAATTAAGATAGAGCACCGGGATATAGAAAAGGATGCCAAGAGAAAAGTGTGATATGAAACAGGAGCTTACATTTTCAGGAAAAATCAAAGAAGAACTGGCACGCCATTGGAGTGAGGCAAGACACTGTCAAATCGCAGAAATTGCGGCAATTGTCAGCATGTGCGGCAGGGTTTGTATCAGTAGCAGAGAAGAGTATTCGATAAAAGTCCGTACGGAAAATCTGTCTGTTGCAAGAAAATGCTTTACATTATTGCAAAAAACATTTAATATTAAAGCTGAGATTTTAGTCTTGAGGAATAAGAACAAGGAAAATGTTTCTTACGCTGTTTTTGTAAAGAGGCATGAAGATGCGGTGAAGGTTTTACAGGCGTCAAAACTGATGGATGAAGACGGGGAGATATCAGAGGAATTTTCCGTGGTGAAAAATCTGATTATACAGCATAGCTGCTGTAAGCGCGCATTTATCAGGGGAGCTTTTCTGGCAGCCGGCTCTATGAGCAATCCGGAAAAGTCTTATCATATCGAGATTGTGTGTGCGGCGGAGAAAAAAGCAGAGCAGCTAAAGGATATTATCAATCGTTTTGGTTTGGATGCAAAGGTAATCGTCCGCAAGAAATCATATGTCGTATATTTGAAGGAAGGTTCTCAGATTGTAGATCTTCTGAGCGTCATGGAGGCGCCGGTCGCGCTGATGGAGATGGAGAATATACGTATCTTGAAAGAAATGCGGAATTCGGTAAATCGTAAAGTAAACTGTGAGACGGCCAACATCAACAAAACGGTGTCGGCAGCGGTAAAGCAGGCAGATGATATTCGATATATCCGCGATACGATTGGCCTTGGAGCATTACCGGAGGGATTGCAGGAAATCGCCGGACTGCGCCTGGAATACCCGAATGCAACTTTAAAGGAACTGGGGGATTTGCTTTTGGTTCCACTCGGAAAATCCGGAGTCAATCACAGACTCCGAAAACTGAGTGAGATAGCAGAAGACCTAAAAAAGGGAAATAGGAGGAAGTAGTATGATTAGAAGAGCGGTAACAGTAAATTGTGAAGGATTGGAGGCTCGTCCAATTGCAATGTTGGTGCAGAAAGCCAGCCAGTTTGGCAGTTCGATACATATCGAGGTTGGCACAAAGAAAGTAAATGCTAAGAGTATTATGGGAATGATGTCCCTCAGCGTTTGCGGCGGTGACAAGGTAATTGTTGCGACAGAAGGGATAGATGAAGAAGCTGCAGCAGATGCAATGGAGGCTTATTTGAGCAAGCAATAGAGGTGAAATTTGTAAATGAAAAGAATGTTGTTCGTATATAATTCGAATGCGGGCAGGGGGTTAATCAGGCTTCATCTTGCAGATATCATCGACATTTTTGTAAAGGCCGGGTATGAGACGGTTGTGTACCCGACACAGAGTTATAAGGATGCGTACAAGAAAATCCGGCATTTAGAAGAAGATTATGATTTGGTGGTATGCAGCGGCGGAGACGGAACGTTGGATGAAGTCGTAACGGGCATGATGAAGCGAAAAGACAAGATGCCGATTGGATATATTCCTGCAGGGACAACGAATGATTTTGCAAGCAGCCTGCATATTTCCAAGGATATGTTAAGTGCAGCGAACACAGCGGTACATGGACGACCGTTTGCTTGTGATATCGGAACATTTAATAAGGATATTTTTGTATACGTTGCCGCATTTGGACTGTTTACAGATGTCTCTTATCAGACGAATCAGAATTTAAAAAGAGTTCTGGGGCATGCGGCCTACGTATTGGAAGGAGTAAAGCAGCTTTCCAATGTGCCGTCCTATAAGATTAAGGTGACTCATGACGGAGAGGTAATCGAAGATGAGTTCATGATTGGAATGGTCACAAATTCCAAATCCGTTGCCGGATTTAAGGGGATTACTGGAAAGCAGGTAGAGTTTGACGACGGAGAGTTTGAGGTGACCCTGGTTCGAAGACCGAAGAACCTCATCGAGTTGCAGGAGATTATTGCTTCTATTTTGATTGAGAATTTTGATTCCCGGCATATGTATACTTTCAAGACAAGCGAGATTGTATTTGAATCGGCAGTGGAGATTCCATGGACTCTGGACGGGGAGTATGGCGGAGAACATGAGGTGGTAAAAATCTCCAATGAAAAACAGGCATTGCAGATTATGGTAGAGGCCGAGGAAGTTGAGGAAGAGGAATAATCCACAAAAACTTCTTGATTTTTAAATGAAATGGGTTATAATGGTAGGCGAAAGTAATCAAAAAGTATTCGGAGGTATTATAGTATGTTAGTATCAGCAAAAGAAATGCTTCAAAAAGCAAAAGCAGGTCACTATGCAGTAGGCCAGTTCAATATCAACAACTTGGAATGGACGAAAGCTATCTTATTGACAGCACAGGAGAATAACTCACCGGTTATCCTTGGTGTGTCAGAAGGTGCAGGAAAATACATGGCAGGTTACAAGACTGTTGTCGGTATGGTAAACGGAATGCTTGAGGAATTAAACATTACAGTTCCGGTAGCACTTCACTTAGACCACGGCAGCTATGACGGATGTATGAAATGTATCGAAGCAGGATTTTCTTCAATCATGTTTGATGGTTCACACTATCCAATCGAAGAAAACGTTGCTAAGACAAAAGAATTAGTACAGATTTGTGCAGAAAAAGGTCTTTCACTGGAAGCAGAGGTAGGAGCTATCGGTGGCGAGGAAGACGGCGTTATCGGTAAAGGAGAATGTGCAGATCCAAACGAATGTAAAGCAATCGCTGACCTTGGCGTAGATATGCTTGCAGCAGGTATCGGAAACATTCACGGAAAATATCCTGCAAACTGGGAAGGACTTAGCTTCGAGACATTGGATGCAATCCAGCAGCTTACAGGAGAGATGCCTTTAGTACTTCACGGAGGTACAGGTATTCCGGATGATATGATTAAGAAAGCAATTGATTTGGGTGTTGCCAAGATTAACGTCAACACAGAGTGCCAGTTAGTATTTGCAGAAGCAACTCGTGAATATATCGAGGCTGGAAAAGATTTACAGGGCAAAGGATTTGACCCACGTAAATTATTGGCTCCGGGTGCAGAAGCAATCAAAGCAAAAGTAAAAGAAAAGATGGAATTATTCGGTTCTGTAAACAAGGCTTAATAATTACATATTTCAGAAGGCAGGAGAGAAAGTTCCCCTGCCTTTCTTTCATTTATTCCACGCACACCATCCGGCGGTAAAAGCAAAGCGCATCCGCCACAGTAGACGGCAAGGATCCCAAAGCCCTGCCATTTGGAACGCACAGGGCGTTGCCTCAGACGGTTTCCAAAGAGAATCAGGGCTTCGGCATTCGGTTTTTCTAAATGCCATTGTTCACAAGAATTTATTGCCCTTATGAAAAGCAAACTCACAGCCAAGGGCGGAAAAGCCAAAGGGAGGGATTCGCGAACATTGAAAAACTCCGTCAAAAGTCTTGCAACTGCATTTCAGAAAATAAGCCAACACGACAAATTGTTTGAGCGGAGCACGTTTTTGTCGTGTTGGCTAAATAACATCTCTGAAAGCAGTTGCTTAGACTTTTCGGAATTTTTCGCCTTGTTCGCGAATCCCTCCCTTTGGCTTTTCTGCCTCTGTCTGTTCATACATACTTTTCATAAGGAATTTTTTGTGAACAATGGCACTAAGAAAAACCAGAATGCCTGCAGATGATTCTCTTTGGAAACCGCCTGGAGCAGTGACCTGTGCGCTCCAAATGGCAGGGCTTTGGGACCCTTGCTGACTGCTATGGCGGATGCGCTTTGCTTTTACCGCCGGATAGTGTGGGTGGAATCGTTACATTTTCCTTGCTTTTTGCGTGAATTTAGGGTATTTTATTTCATAGGGAAGAGATTATTAGGATAGAGAACTGCTCGAAGAGAACGGCATAGGAAGGGAAAAGGAATATGAGCGAACTTATGAATGTAGTGGATATTTTTGGGGAGAACGTATTTAACGATTCTGTCATGCAGGCGCGTTTGCCCAAAAAAGTGTATCTGGAATTGAAGCGTACCATCCGGGAAGGTAAAGAACTGGAGCCTTCGATTGCAGATGTTGTGGCACATGAGATGAAGGAGTGGGCGATTGAAAAGGGGGCAACCCATTATTCTCACTGGTTTCAGCCACTTACGGGTGCAACTGCAGAAAAGCATGATGCATTTATCTCGGCGCCAAAAGAGAATGGCAAGGTTCTCATGGAGTTTTCCGGGAAAGAGCTGATTAAAGGAGAATCGGATGCATCTTCTTTTCCTTCAGGAGGCCTTAGAGCTACGTTTGAAGCGAGAGGGTATACCGCGTGGGACTGCACGTCTCCGGCGTTTATTAAGAAAGATGCGACTGGAAAGGGGGCGATTCTTTACATTCCGACTGCATTTTGTTCCTACACAGGAGAAGCGTTAGACCAGAAAACACCGCTTCTGCGGTCTATGGAGGCCATCAATGAACAGGCGCTTCGGCTGATTCGGCTGTTTGGAAACACGACCTCGCAGAAGGTCACTCCGTCCGTGGGGGCAGAGCAGGAGTATTTTCTGGTAGACCGGGAAAAATATTTAAAGAGAAAAGATTTGGTATTTACCGGCAGGACGTTGTTTGGTGCAATGCCGCCGAAGGGGCAGGAACTGGATGACCATTATTTTGGTGCGGTACGTGAGCGAATTGCGCTCTTTATGAAGGATGTCAACGAGGAACTCTGGAAATTGGGGGTAACGGCAAAAACCCAGCATAACGAAGCAGCACCTGCACAGCATGAACTGGCTCCCATTTACGAACAGTGTAACGTGGCAGTAGACCACAACCAGTTGATTATGGAGACCTTGAAACAGGTGGCATATCGCCATGGGCTGCACTGTCTTTTGCATGAAAAGCCATTTGCAGGGGTGAATGGTTCCGGGAAACATAATAACTGGTCGCTTACGACGGATGACGGGATCAACCTATTAGACCCGGGTAAGACACCCCATGAGAATATTCAGTTCCTGTTGATATTAACCTGTGTGCTCCGGGCGGTGGACAGGCATGCGGAGCTTCTTAGAGAGTCGGCGGCCGATGTGGGAAACGACCATAGATTGGGCGCAAATGAAGCACCACCTGCGATTATTTCTGTATATCTCGGAGAACAGTTGGAGGATGTACTCGACCAGCTTGTCAGCACAGGTTCTGCCACACACAGCCTGAAGCGGCAGCGGCTGGAGACCGGAGTGCATACGCTTCCGGATTTTGCAAAGGATGCGACGGACAGAAACCGAACGGCACCGTTCGCATTTACCGGAAATAAATTTGAATTTCGTATGGTGGGGTCAAGGGATTCGGTGGCTTCTTCGACCATCGTTTTAAATACCATCGTTGCAGAAGCATTTGCAGAGGCCTGCGATTATCTGGAACAGACAGAAGACTTCGACTTGGGCGTACATGATTTGGTGAAGAAGTATGCTTTGGAACATCAGCGAATTGTATTCAATGGAAATGGGTATTCCAAAGAATGGGTGGAAGAGGCAGCAAAGAGAGGGCTTCCCAATATTGCCACGATGGTTGATTCCATTCCGTACCTGGTAACAGAGAAAACAGTTGAACTGTTTGAAAAATTCGGGGTGTTCACTAGGGCTGAGCTTCAGTCCCGCGCAGAGATTAAATATGAAACGTATGCGAAAATTATCAATATTGAGTCGCGTGCTATGATTGATATCGCAAGCAAACACATTATCCCGGCAGTTATCAAGTACATTACGTCTCTTGCGACCTCTATTAACGAAGCGAAGGCGGCACTTGTTACGATTGATGTGAGCGTGCAGACGGAACTTTTAGAGGAGTCTTCGAAGCTGCTTGCAGAGACCAGAGCAGCGCTTAAGGCACTGGAGGAGTTGACGGAGCAGGCAGGCGCGATGGAAAGAGGACGCGGCCAGGCAGAATTTTTCAAAGATGAGGTTGTGCCGGTGATGGAGGCGCTTCGCCGTCCGGTAGACCGGCTGGAAATGATTGTGAACAAGGAAATGTGGCCCATGCCGTCGTATGGGGATTTGTTGTTTGAGGTGTAGAAATTGAAAAAAGGATAGTAAAAAGACCAATGGGGGAGCCATTGGTCTTTTTGAGGGGAGTATAAATAATTAATAAGGGGTTGTAGAAAATCGCTTTCCTACGCAACATAGTATAATATAAAACAAAATAAAAAACAAGCAAAAAATTAAAATTTCCTTAAAATCATGCCAAAAACTTCCAAATGAGGCTCTGATGTATAAAAAAATGGGACAGAGAAATACTAAAAGCGTACCAAATAAATTTCAGGAGGAAGAAATCATGGACAAAAATGCTTATTCAAAGAATAGCAGCAATGCAAACTCAAATGCAAATTCCAATGCACAGAGTAAGAACAAAAATGCAAACAACGCAAACAATGCGAATAACAAAAATGCGAACAATGCATCTAACAAAAATGCAAACAGCAGCAACGAGAGCGACAGATACTAAGATGCGTGAAAAAGGAACCCTAAGCGGTTCCTTTTTTCTTGACACCGGTATTTTCTGCATTTAATATAGAAGAGACAGATGCAGGAGGAAGCTATGGAGAGAATGGAATTGATTGCGCCATGCCATTTTGGGTTGGAGGCAGTACTGAAGCGGGAAATATATGATTTGGGATATGAGATTGCAAGCGTGGAAGATGGAAGAGTTACTTTCTATGGAGATGCAGAAGCAATCTGCAGGGCAAATATTTTTTTAAGAACGGCAGAGCGTGTGCTGTTAAAGGTAGGCTCCTTCCGGGCGGAAACCTTTGAGGAGCTGTTTGAGGGGACGAAGGCAATTCCGTGGGAACACTATATTCCGAAGGACGGAAAATTCTGGGTGACGAAAGCGGCATCGGTAAAAAGCAAGTTGTTCAGCCCGTCTGACATTCAGTCCATTATGAAAAAAGCCATGGTAAACCGCATGCAATCCCATTATCATGTGGAATGGTTTGCGGAAACGGGAGTTTCCTATCCGGTCCGCGTATTTCTCATGAAGGATATTGTGACAGTTGGAATTGATACTTCCGGTGTTTCCCTGCATAAAAGAGGATACCGACAGCTTCAGAGTAAGGCGCCGATTACGGAAACGCTGGCAGCCGCACTGATTCTGCTGACTCCATGGAAGAAGGACCGGATTCTGGTGGATCCGTTCTGCGGGTGCGGCACATTTCCGATTGAGGCGGCTATGATGGCGGCAAATATTGCACCCGGTCTGAACCGTTCTTTTTTGGCAGAGGAGTGGGAAAATCTGATTCCAAGGCGGCTCTGGTATGATACCATCGACGAAGCAAATGAGCTTATCTGTGATGACGTGGAGGTGGATATCCAAGGGTATGACATTGACGGAGAAGTGCTAAAAGCGGCCAGAGAGAATGCGAAAGAGGCGGGAGTTTCTCATCTGATTCATTTTCAGGAGCGGGCAGTCAAGGATTTGCGCCATCCGAAAAAATATGGATTTATCATCACAAATCCACCCTATGGGGAACGTCTGGAAGATAAAGAAACGCTTCCTTGTATTTACCGTGAGTTTGGGGAAAGCTTTCAAATGTTGGATAGCTGGTCTGCCTATGTGATTACCGGCTATGAGGATACGGAGCGGTATTTCGGCAGAAAAGCAGACAAAAATCGAAAAATTTATAATGGAATGCTGAAGACCTATTTCTATCAGTTTCAGGGTCCGAAGCCGCCAAAACAAAAGAAATAGAAAGAGGGTTTCGTAAATGGAACGAAAAATTATCTTTGCTACAGGAAATGAACATAAAATGCAGGAAATCCGCATGATTCTCTCAGACCTTGGCATGCCAATCGTGTCTATGAAGGAAGCAGGGATTTGCGTGGAGGTAGTGGAAGACGGTACTTCCTTTGAAGAAAATGCAATGATAAAAGCGACGGAGATTGCAAAGCATGTAGAGAACTGTATCGTGCTTGCGGATGATTCCGGGCTGGAAATTGATTATCTGAATAAAGAACCGGGGATTTATTCGGCACGTTACGCCGGAGAACATACCTCTTATGATATCAAAAATAATCTTCTGCTCGGGAGATTGGAAGGGGTGCCGGATGAAAAACGTACCGCACGGTTTGTGTGTGCAGTTGCTGCAGCATTTCCGGATGGTACGACTGAGGTAGTGCGCGGTACTATGGAAGGGCGCATCGGACATGAAATCATCGGAGAGAACGGTTTCGGGTACGACCCCATATTTTTCCTTCCGGAATATGGCTGCACGTCTGCCCAGTTGGCGCCGGAGAAAAAGAATGAACTGAGTCACAGAGGAAAAGCACTTCGTGCAATGCGTGCGATTATGGAGAAAAAATATGAAAATATTGATTGTAAGTGATACGCATGGGAATCTCCGGAATTTTGACCGGGTTATTGAAAGGGAGAAGGGAATCGACATGCTCCTTCACATGGGAGATGTAGAAGGGGACGAGGACTATCTCGAGGCGGTTATGGACTGTCCGGTATATGTCATAGCCGGGAACAATGATTTTTTCTCTGACTTACCGCGGGAACAGGAAATCCGGATTGGGCAGCACAAAGTGTTTATGACCCATGGACATAGTTATTATGTCTCTGTGGGAACGTCCCGACTGAAACAGGCGGCACAGGCACGCGGGGCAGACATCGTCATGTACGGACATACACACCGTCCGGACATTGATACGGAGGGGAATGTGATTGCCATTAATCCTGGGAGCCTTTCCTATCCGAGGCAGGAAGGACGGAAAGCGACCTATATTGTAATGGAAGTAAGTGATGCCGGGGAAGTGACATTTACGTTGAAATATATTGATTAAAAAAAGTGTTGACATTTCCCCAAGTACGCTATATAATGCTAAATGTGTCACGGAATTGGTGACAGGAAACCGTTGTCGGGGTGTGGCTCAGCTTGGCTAGAGCGCCTGGTTTGGGACCAGGAGGTCGCAGGTTCGAATCCTGTCACCCCGATATGTGCGCGGGTGTAGTTCAATGGTAGAACACCAGCCTTCCAAGCTGGATACGTGGGTTCGATTCCCATCACCCGCTTTCCTGAAAAATCAGGATAATATAAAATGTGTGTTTGTAGCTCAGTTGGATAGAGCAACGGCCTTCTAAGCCGTGGGTCGGGGGTTCGAATCCCTCCAAGCACGCTGTATGGTGGGTATGGTGCAGTTGGTCAGCGCGCCAGATTGTGGTTCTGGATATCGTGGGTTCGAGTCCCACTACCCACCCTTTTTATATCTTATAAATACAGTTTGCAGGTTACAATTTAATGGGCTATCGCCAAGCGGTAAGGCACAGGACTTTGACTCCTGCAGTCGCTGGTTCGAATCCAGCTAGCCCAGTATGGAGCATTAGCTCAGGCGGTAGAGCACTTGACTTTTAATCAAGTTGTCCGGGGTTCGAATCCCCGATGCTTCACTACAAAGACACGAACCTAGGCGGTTGGTGTTTTTCTTTACTCAATATGGTATATGCGGATATGGCGGAACTGGCAGACGCGCTAGACTTAGGATCTAGTGGGCAACCGTGCAGGTTCGATTCCTGTTATCCGCACTGAAGCCTCGAAACTTGCGGGTTTCGAGGCTTTTTCTATGCGAAAAAGTAAAGACAAAAATAGAGAATTTTGCAAAAGTACATCAACGAGTACATCAACGCCCGTGTAGACGAGTATTGGAAAGAAAAGTAGCTTTCATATTGACAAACATCAATATGTATGGTAATTTACATATTGATGACAATCTATTTAAGGGGGATTTTATGACTCGGGAAGAAGTTGCAACTATCTGTAAAGCAATGTCAGATACAAATAGACTTCGAATTATTGAAATGCTTACACAGGGAGAAAAGTGTGGATGTAACCTTCTAGAGGAATTGCAGGTGACACAGCCCACCTTGTCACACCACATGAAGGTATTGTCAGAGTGTGGTCTGGTAAGTTCTTATAAGGATGGGAAGTGGCAGCATTACTCAATCAACTGTGAAAAGTTCAAAGCATATAAGGAGTATATTGCAGCCATCACTTGCTGTACGAATGCCTTGGACGCAAATAATTCGAAAGCCTGCTGTGAGACAAAATAAGAAGCAAATATATAGATGGAGGCGGATGTATGTGGAGTTTTATACAGAATCAGATACTTGGCATGAAATGGCTAAATACTTTGATTGGAAATTTATTAACTGCTTTAGGTATGGACATTACAGGAAAAATAGGCGGTTCGATTCAGTTTTTCATTTATGATATGATAAAGATTATAGTGCTATTATGTACTCTGATATTCATCATAAGCTACATTCAAAGTTACTTTCCCCCGGAGAGAACAAGAAAGATACTGGGAAGATTTCACGGAATCCTCGCAAACATTCTGGCAGCGCTTCTTGGTACGGTAACGCCATTTTGCTCCTGCTCATCCATTCCCCTTTTTATTGGGTTTACAAGTGCGGGACTTCCGCTTGGAGTTACCTTTTCCTTTTTAATCTCATCACCGATGGTTGACCTGGGTTCCCTGGTGCTTCTGATGAGTATATTTGGTGCAAAGGTGGCGTTTGGTTATGTGGTTCTTGGACTTGTGATTGCGGTTGCGGGTGGAACTCTGATTGAGAAACTGCATCTGGAAAATCAGGTAGAAGAGTTTATACGAAATGCGAGACAGATAGATGCGCCACAGGAAGAGCTTACAGTAAAAGACCGCTTGCAATATTCCGTGGAGCAAGTGACAGGGACATTTAAGAAAGTGTTTCCATATATTCTAGTTGGGGTTGGTATTGGAGCAGTTATTCATAATTGGATTCCGGAAGATATGATTGTAAGATTCCTTGGGAATGGCAATCCGTTTGGAGTCATCATTGCAACAATCGCAGGGATACCGATGTACGCTGATATCTTTGGGTGTATTCCAATTGCCGAAGCTCTGTTGGCAAAAGGAGCGAAGCTTGGAGTGGTTCTTTCATTTATGATGGGAGTTACAACATTAAGTCTTCCTTCTATGATAATGTTAAAGAAAGCTGTGAAACCAAAGCTGCTTGGTATATTTATCGCAATTTGTACAGGTGGAATTATCGTTGTTGGATATTGCTTTAATGCGATACAGTATCTGCTTGTTTCATAAAAAGCCTGCAAATAATAAAAAAAGGAGATTACAATTATGGGATTATTTGGATTTGGTAAGAAAAAGGAAGAAGTAAAGGAAAGTTGCTGCTGTGGTTCTGCACCTGTGAAGGAGTCAGCAAACGAATGTTGTTGCGCCTGCGGAGAAAATGGGTGTCATATTAAGGTTTTGGGTGCCGGCTGTAAATCCTGTCATGAGCAGTACGAAAATGTGAAGAAAGCGGTGGCAGACATGAATCTGGATGCGGAAGTTGAATACATCACAGATATGCAAATTGTAATGAGTTATGGGGTTATGAGTATGCCGGCGATTGTTGTAAATGAGCAGGTGGTATCTACGGGTAAAGTATTAAAAGCAGCCCAGGTGGCGGAGCTTTTGAAGAAGCTTGGCTGTTAAAAGGGATGGTTTCAGCAATGGAAAAGAAAAAAGTAGCCTTTATATGTGTCCAGAACTCTTGCAGAAGTCAGATTGCGGAAGCGCTTGGTAAACATCTGGCAAGTGATGTATTTGAAAGCTATTCTGCCGGGACGGAGACTAAGCCACAGATGAATCAGGATGCTGTCCGGTTGATGAAGAAAATCTATGGTATCGATATGGAAGCGGATGGACAACACAGTAAACTTATCTCTGAGATTCCCAAGGTCGATATTGCAATATCCATGGGATGCAATGTTGGCTGTCCATTTATCGGGAGAGCATTTGATGATAACTGGGGGCTCGAAGACCCAACAGGAAAGGCGGATGAGGAATTCGAGGTTGTGATAAGAGAGATAGAAAAAAGAGTAATTGAATTGAAAGAGAAATTGCGAGAAAATATAGGAGAAGAGCAAAAAGATAGGGCCGGAGGAAGGACGTAAACAGAGCTTTATGAAAACAGTGTGGATAACTCACAAGGTTATGCACACTGTTTTCATATCTATCAACAATTTTTATTAGGTTATCCACAGTGTATCAACATTTTCCGGGTTGCAATAAGGTATGAGAAGATGCTGCAATTACTTCAACATCAAATAAGAACGGGATTTTTATCAAATCATTCTGACGCTCTTAAGACGCGCCAAGATATGGCGTATCGGATTTTCAGGGCAGCTTCGCCGACGAAATTCAATTGATGGACAACAGAAAAAGGAAGGAGTGCGGTTGCATGGGAAAAGGGCATATTGCCGTAAACAAGT
>ONED01000063.1 GCA_900316755.1 uncultured Eubacteriales bacterium | reverse complement strand
GATTGATGAATTTACAAGGAGTTCCATTCTCGACATGTCAAAGAAAGTATTGGAACACATAGCCAGAAAATATGCAAACATAAAGAAAGGGTTGGGTGATATTATGGGTGGCAAAATATTAGACTATCCCGCAAAGGATATCTTGAACAAAGGACGAGCGGAAGGTCGTGCAGAAGGTCGTGCGGAAGGTCGGGTCGCAGGAAGCAAAGAACACCTTATTTCTCTGATTCAGAAGAAACTTGCGAAAGGAAAATCTGTAGAGGTCATTGCAGATGAAGTAGAAGAAACGGTAGATGTAGTCCTCGAAATCATAAAGGAGATAGAAAGAAAATAATCGATTAAAAAAAAGGTGTTGGCATATGCTTTATCTTTTTTTAGATTTTTCACGGTTTCTTTATTTACACAAAAAACCTGCCGCTCACTCGCGACAGGTTTCATTTTTGGAATTAGTCCTGTACATATGGCATTAAAGCGATATGTCTTGCTCTCTTAATAGCTACTGTGAGAGCTCTCTGATGTTTTGCACAGTTTCCTGTAATTCTTCTCGGAAGAATCTTTCCTCTTTCAGAAACATATTTGCGTAATTTTGCCACATCTTTGTAATCAATCTGGTTATTTTCTTTTCCGCAGAATACACAAACTTTCTTTCTTCTGCGAATGCCTCTTCTCTTCATTGGAGAATCTGCCTTGTTACCTTTATCAAAAGCCATTTGTCAATACCTCCTATCTTATTTCTCGAACACGCGCGTTCTTACTACTACACAATCAATCGTCTTAGCTGAATGGTAATTCCTCATCAATTCCATCCGGAATATTCATGAATCCGTCCCCGATATCTACACTCGGTGCCGGAGCCGGGCTTGTCTGATAAGCACTATTGTTAGATGCTCCGCTTGCAGCTTTGCTCTCTGCAAATTCCTGCTCTTCTACAACAATGTCTGTCGTATAGACCTTCACACCGTCTCTGTTCGTGTAGCTTCCGGTCTGGATGCGTCCTGTGATGGCAATCTTAACACCCTGCCGTAAATATTTCTCGGCAAACTCTGCTGCTCTGCCAAATGCCACACAATTCAAGAAATCTGCAGTCGGTTCTCCATCCCGTTTAAAACGACGGTCAACCGCCAACGTATATCTTGCAAATGCACTTGCGCTGTCGCCCTGTGAATATCTAACTTCCGGGTCTCTCGTCAAACGTCCCATTAAAATTACTTTATTCATACGATTTCCTTTCTCTTACTACGCTTCTTGTCTAACGCATAAAAATCTGATTACATTTTCCATGATGCGAAGTCTTGCTTCAATCTCAGCCGGAGCTGTTGCATCAGATTCGAAGGTGATGAAGTAGTAAAATCCTTCTCTCATCTTTTGAATTTCGTAAGCTAATCTTCTCTTACCCCATTCATCAACGTTCGTAACCGTACCACCGAAACGAGTAATGTATTCCTGTACTTTTTCAATGGTAGCAGTTCTGGCGTCGTCTTCGATTTTTGCATTGACAACAACTGCTAATTCATATTTGTTCATGTCGTTTGCACCTCCTTATGGTCTCTGGTCCCTGAACTCCTGTCAGGAACAAGGAATAAAATAATATATCACAATTTGGTATGATATCATATTTAAAGCCATGTTTCAAGCTTTTTTTCTCAATTCCTTCGTGTTTTTTTCCACCAATTTCCTCGCAATCATAATCTGATGCCCGCACCCCAGACACTTCAGGCGAAAATCTGCGCCCACCCGCAGAATTTCCCATTCAAAGCTGCCACACGGATGTTTCTTTTTCATCTTTACAACATCTCCGACCTCATAAACCTCCGCCATCTTCTCACTCCTCTTTTTCTCCTGTTCCATCACCGCTTACTTTTTCGCTGATTTTTACCCCATGAACCAGCATTCTCTCATCATCACTGACATTGGTGCAGGTAGAAAGACTGACAATCTGTGAATCTGCCCCAACCTCCACATCCGTCTGAACTTTCGAAATACTCCGAATCGAATCAATGTACCCCTGATAATCTTCGTCACTGTTATACCACTTGCGGTAGCTGTCTGAAGTATCCTTTACAATACACACTGCAAACACCTGATACGTTACTTCCCGTCCATCCGGTGTATAAATATAGAAATACGGATATTCACTGCAAAAAGCACTGTCTTTATATTTCCGGAGTTGTCCAAACATGGAGCCGTTTTTCATGTTATGTCCGTAAATAAATGTATTTCTGTCCGTAAAATCTGCCGCATTGTCAGCATCCACAAACAGTGCTCCTGCTGCATTTTCCTTTCCTTCAAATGTAGTATGAAGATACTTTTCATTATCCGCGCCCCGCACCAAAGGATAACTAATCTGTGAGGGCTCATCAAATCGAATCCACCCTACAACCTCCGGGTTCATTTCCCGGAGCGTTGCAAAATCTACGGAAAACGCTATCTCCTCTTCCTCCGGCGTATTGGAAGGCTCCGATTGAATTGCAACCTCTCTGAGAGAATCATATTCACTGGTTCCCCGATGATATTCTAAGAAAATCTCCCACAATTTAAATCCCGAAAAAAGGAAAACAGCAATTGCAAGGACCAGAACAACATTGCTGACAATCTGCCCCTTGGTCATCTTTTGTCGTCTCCCTCTGTGAGGTTTTCTTTCCGTCCCCAAATCTCTTTTCTCCGTACCTTTCTTCTCCGTACCTTTCTTCTCCATATTTTTCTGCTCCTGTTTTGCCACTGCCGGATACACCAATCAGAAAAAGGCGGGCACGAATGTACCCACCCTGTTTCTTCCTTAACCGACCTTTAATTTAAATTTCTGAATCTCCTTCTCGCTGGAAACTCTCTCAATCACTGCTCCAAGAGAACGAAGCTTTTCTTCAAATCGCTCATAACCTCTCTGAATATATACAATATCATCCACAATCGTAATCCCGTCAGTAGCAAGACCTGCAATACAAAGCGCCGCTCCTGCCCTGAGATCCGGCGCACTTACTCTTGCACCCGACAACTTTTCCACCCCCTGAATGGTAGCGGAATTTCCCTCTATCTTGACATTTGCGCCCATGCGCGCCAGCTCATCCAGATACTTAAATCGATTCTCAAAAATACTTTCCGTAATGATACTGGTTCCCTGTGCAAGGGCTAAAGTTACACCAATCTGAGGCTGCATATCCGTAGGATATCCGGGATATGGCAATGTTTTTACATGTGTACTTTTCAGACGTCTCTTCGCAACCACACGAACTGCATCATCAAATTCTTCCACTTCACAGCCAATTTCCTGAAGCTTTGCAATCGTCGCCTCCAAATGCTTGGGAATTACATTCAATACAGTAACGTCGCCCTTGGTCGCCGCCGCTGCAAACATAAATGTCCCTGCTTCAATCTGATCCGGAATAATCGAATATTCCGACTTATGGAGCTTTTCTACGCCCCTGATTTTAATCACATCCGTACCGGCACCCTTGATATTGGCACCCATACTGTTCAAAAAGTTTGCAACGTCCACCACATGAGGCTCCTTTGCAACATTTTCCAAAATCGTGGTTCCCTCTGCCATCGCTGCCGCCATCATCACATTAATGGTCGCTCCCACAGATACCACGTCAAAATACAAATGAGTCCCTCTAAGCTTCTCAGCCTCTGCCACGATCTTTCCGTGCTCTATCTCCACATCTGCGCCAAGTGCACGGAATCCCTTCAAATGCTGGTCAATCGGTCTGCTTCCGATATTACAGCCTCCGGGCAGCGCCACCTCAGCCTTATGGTACTTTCCAAGCAACGCCCCCAATAAATAATAGGAAGCCCTGATTTTCTTAATATATTCATACTCGATGCTCATGCTGCCCACACCGGAACCATTGATACGGACGGTATGTCTGTCGACCCGCTGCACCGATGCTCCGATTCCGCTAATCGCTTCCAACAACACATTAATATCATTCACATCCGGCAGATTATCTATCAGAACCGTCTCGTCTGTCATAATCGCCGCCGATAAAATCGCAAGCGCTGCGTTTTTTGCGCCGCCGATTTCCACTTCCCCCACAAGCGGATTGCCGCCCTTGATAATATATTGCTCCATCTTGCACCTCTGTTACGGTTTCATAATCTATCTCAATCAATCTCACAACTAGTCTATCTACGCAAGCACTCTATAAACATCAACCATTATAGCACAAAATACGACTTTGTAAAAGGGTTAATACTTGATCAATCGTTTTTTCAAGGCTGAGCCCCTCTTCTGAAACCACATAATCCGCATATTTTTCGCACAAATTTGTTCTCTCCTCATACAAATCCCGCAGGGTCTGACCTTCCTTTAATACCACGCCCCGGCTCTTTGCACTGCTGATTCTACCTTCTATTGTTTCAAAAGGCACCTTCAAATATACAATCTTTCCAATCTCTTTAAAATGCTCCATCGCTTCCCTGCAGTAAACTACACTTCCGCCCGGCGCAATTACCGCCCTCTCTGCTTTCACCTCCCGGTTTACCCGGTTTTCAATGGCAAGGAATCCATCATTTCCCACATCCGCAATGATTTCCTTCAGCAAACGTTTTTCCTGTTTCTGTATCAATAAATCTGTGTCGATAAAATCATATCCCAGCCGTTTCGCGACGACCACTCCCACGGTGCTTTTTCCGGATGCCGGCATTCCGATAAAAATAATATTTTTCATATGTACTTTGCCTTTCTAGCTTACTCAATAAAATTTTCTTCTGCATCTTCTATGGTCACATCTGCGTCTGTAAAGCTCCTGAAACAGAATCACCTGTATCAACTCTCGGAGCCATCCTTTTTTCTGATTTCCTTCCTCCGATGTTTCCATGTCCTTTACTTTATCATAAATGCGCCCACACATCAAATGAATCTGCAATTGATCCGGATATTCATCATAAATCATGCTGCCCTCGTATTCCATGCGGTCGCATTCCTCTTCTACGTAGGGCAGCACTTTTTTTGCTGTCATCGGATATAAACTTTTTAAATACTCAAAATCCCGTTTTTCTATTCTTTCATCATCATATAGTAATGGCATCGGGTACGCCATATAATATGGCAGCTTTGCTTCCATCGTCCACACATCCAATCTATCAAAATTATAATATATGGTATGCACGAGGGAAAAAATGGTGATTCCCTAAGAACCTTTAGTGTTTCTCTAACCCCATTGCAGTTGCTTTCGCCACTGAAATGTCCGGCGCACAGTATGGAATCAGGGTTGCCTGGAGGGCATGGTAAATATCTGATTTTCCCGGCCAAACCGTTCCAATCACATGATTCTCACGATCCAATTGATGGAACCAGGAACCAGATTCATGATCCAACACGTCCTCATCCAGATACTGCATAAATGCTGCATAATCTTCTGCGTACTTCTCTTTTCCTGTTACATGATAGAGAATTGCAGAAGTATTCATCGCTTCCGCTAATGTCCAGTGCATTCTGTCATGAACGACCGGTTTTCCATCCCAATCGGTTGTATACACGATTCCCGGTGCCCCATCTGCATTCCATCCGTCTTCAATGGCCCGCTGAAACAGATTTTCAGCCGCTTCGATGTATGGTGCCGCAGCCTCCTTATTGTCTTTATATGTAGAAAGCGCCCACTGTGTAATCAATCTTGCCCATTCAATTCCATGGCCCGGTGTGGCTCCGTATGGTTTAAAGCGGTCATCCGGTTGCTCCTTGTTGCACTCCAGGTCCGGCTCCCAATCCTTTGTGAAGTGTTCCGGGATTCTCCAATGATTTTCCTTAGACCAGGCTACCACATGATTCACAATCCGCCCGGCTCTCTCCCGATATTCCTCTTTCCCGACCGCATCTGCAACTGCCAGGAACGCCTCCACCGTATGCATGTTTGCATTGACGCCACGATAATCATCTAACACGGTAAAATCGGTATTCCACGTGTCACATGCAAGCCCCTCTTCTTCATTCCAGAATCTCAAATCATACAACTGCAGGGCTTCCTCTAACAGCTCTTTCGCTCCCTTACGACCGGCTAAGATTCCGGAGGTCGCCGCAAGGATTACAAATGCGTGTGCATAGCACTGCTTATTTGGTACGATTTCTCCATCCGGAGTCACTCCCGCAAACCATCCGCCATGTTTCGTGTCATGCAGCTCCCCCCGGATACCGCGCAATGCTGCATCTACTAATTCCCCGCTCCCGGCATGGCCAAGCAGCGTCCCAATACTGTATACATGAGCCATACGACAGGTAATCCAGGTTTCCCTGTTGCGGTCCTTCCATGGGGTTCCATCGTCTCCAAGAAAATAAGAAGCCCCCGACGGAGCAGGAAACCGGTGTCCAAACGCAAGTAAATCGTCTCGGAGTTCTTTTAGGAACTTCCTGTTTTCTTCTGTGTCAATCTGATATTTTTTCTCCATTTTTCATATCTCCTTTTTGTAGTCCATTTCATTTACCAATATGATAGTAAATCCGTTACACTAAGCATACACCCAGTATAACGGATTTACTATCAAAAATCCAGAAGGGATTTCAATCTCGTGTACAGCCTCATATTTTTACTGCCCCATTTCTCCCCGGCAGAATGCCCGGGTCATGATAAAGAAAAACCGTATATTTTTCATCACTGTAATGTTCCACAAAGTATCGGCTTTTCTCCGGACAGTAAGTGCTTCCTGTGGGTATCTTTCGTACAAGACAATCATTCACATAACACTCGTCACCACCCAAAACATAGATATTTTGATTCATTTTCACTTCCACTACAGAAGAGCCCGCCTGATGTCCGCCTATTTTCACCAGCCTGATGTTGTCGCAAAAATCATAGATATTGTCAAAAGTATAAATATGCGAACAAGTTTCATATTTCTTTCTTTCCCGTTGATACTCCTCTTGCTGAATATATATATTTGCATGAGCGAATTCAGTAATCGTCCCCATATGATCCCAATCAGAATGGGTGATAAAAACATCTGTAATATCCTGTGTCCTTATGCCGTATCTCATAAGTAAATCTGCCGGTTTTATAAAATGCCTCATATCAAAACCGGGTAACTCGTTACAGCCCACGTCTGCCAAAATCAAATGGTCTTCCATACTTATCAGATAGAACAGAAATGAAATCGGAATTCTTTTCCCCGGATCTCCACCTAGAAAAGCCTGATCGTGTGCCAGATCCGATTCCGCATATTTAAAAGCAATAAGCTCCATCTTATACGTCCTTTCCGCAAGCCTTTAAAAGCAGCTTATATAAACCTAGTTCATACTCATATGTGAATGGATTTTCCTTTACTCCCAGGGCAACCTCCGCATAGTTTTTCATCATAGCATCAAAGCGGTTAAAATATCCCGAATTGCTGTGTCCTCCGGCATACTGCCATCCCTG
>ONED01000045.1 GCA_900316755.1 uncultured Eubacteriales bacterium | reverse complement strand
TTATCTGAAAATCTGAGGTTGCTCAGACAACTTTTTGATAGATGCTTTTTCAAAAAACAGAGTGCAAGAAAATACAAGAAGATTGCAGATAAAAGAAAAGACCCTTGGCAGCGGCGTGTGTGCCGACTGCCTCAGGCCCAGTGAGACCGATTTCACTATTGCGATAACCCCTTTCCTGCAATTCAAATCATTCGATTTCCCGCACTCGTTTTCGCAACGGCAAAATCATGGACGGGGATACCGACAGCTCATCAATTCCCATTTTCAAGAATGTTTCCGTAAGCGACAAATCCGCCCCCAGTTCCCCGCAAATGCCAATCCATTTTCCCTCTGCATGGGCACTATCCGCCGCCATCTGAATCATGGCAAGCACCGCCGGATGATGTGCGTCGTAAAATGCATCCAGTTTCGGATTCTGTCGGTCAATTGCCAGTGTATACTGTGTCAGGTCATTTGTACCGACGCTGAAAAAATCCACTTCTTTTGCCAGCTCCCTGCTCACCATAACAGCCGCCGGTGTTTCAATCATAATGCCGATTTCCATGTCCTCCCGGTACGGCACCTTTGCCTCTCTAAGCTCTGCCTTTACCTCTTCCAAAATCTGTTTGATTTGTTTGACTTCGCCCACCGAGGTAATCATCGGAAACATGACCGCAATCTGTCCGAATGCAGATGCCCGAAACAATGCACGGAGCTGTATCTTAAAAATTTCCGGCCGGGTCAGACAGATTCGAATGGCGCGATATCCAAGTGCCGGGTTCTCTTCTTTGTCCAAATGGAAATAATCCACCTGTTTATCCGCGCCGATATCCAGTGTCCGGATAATGACCTTTTTGCCCGCCATGTTTTCCGCTACCCGTTTATAAACCGCAAATTGCTGCTCTTCCGTCGGAAATGTATCATTTTCCAGATACAAAAACTCGCTCCTGAAAAGCCCGATTCCTCCCGCATCGTTTTGGAGCACAAGGCCCACATCGGAGCTATTTCCGATATTCGCATACAGCTGGATGCTCTGACCGCTTCGTGTGAGATTCTCTTTCCCCTTTAATTCCAAAAGTAGTGTCCGCTTCGCCCGGTCATCCGCCTGTTTTTTCCGCATCTTCTCCAATGTATCGTCATCCGGATCGATGTAAATTTTCCCGTCCAGACCGTCAATGATTGCCAAATGCCCGTCATACTCCGGTCTTAAGAAATTGCCAAGACCCACTAACGCCGGAATGTTCATCGTCCTCGCCAGAATAGCTGTGTGAGAATTAGCTGAGCCATACATCGTGGCAAAGCCAAGCACCATCCTTTTATCAAGCTGGACCGTCTCACTGGGTACCAAATCGTCTGCCGCCACGATTACCGGCTCCTCTGTGTCGATTCCTGTCTGCCCCTTTCCTGACAGGATATTTAAAACACACTCCGAAATGTCTTTCACATCCGCCGCACGCCCCTGCATATACGCATCTTCCATCGCGGAAAACATCTGAGCAAAATTGTCTGCAGTCGTACTGACGGCATACTCTGCATTTACCTGCTGTCCTGTAATAATGTGGATAATCGATTCCAGATAATCTGCATCCTCCAACATCATCTGATGCATTTCAAAAATCATGGCGTTCTCTTCGCCCACATCCTTTACCGCTTTTTCATACAACTCCCTGAGCTGGTTGACAGCAGCCGTTTTTGCATCTTCAAAACGTTTTACTTCTGCTTTTGTATCACTTACATGCCATCTTTTCACCTGGCGTTCGTTTCTTTTGTAAAAGGCAATTCTGCCGATTTCCACTCCTCCAAAAACGCTTTTCCCAGTTAGTATAATCATAGTTTCTTCCAATCCTTGATTTGCATTTTGCTCTTATAAGTTTGCACGTAAAAATGTTTCCAATGCGGCTATTGCTTCTGCCTCATCAGCTCCGTCTGCAAAGACTTTCACTTCCTCCGCATTTCTGACAGCGAGTCCCAAGACACTAAAAATCCTCTTTGCATCTGCTTCTTTGTCTCCTTTTTTGATTTTAATATCTGACTCATATTTTGCAGCCTCTCTCACCAGCAGTCCGGCCGGTCTGGCATGTATTCCAAGTTCATCCTGTATTACATAACTAAATTCTTTCATGGAATCCTCCTTTTCTTACATTAGATTTTCTCCGTTTTTTATTATCTAATACTTCCCACCGTTTTTCAACACTTTTCAGATTTTTCCAGTAAAAGACCAATTGATTTTTAAACGTCTTTTTCACTTTTTTTCTCACAAAAGATTGACAGAAAATCCCTGCTATGCTAATCTGAGGGAGTATTAAATTTTAGTACGGTATTATACAATATGGGAGGAAAAACCATGAGCAAAGGTACAGTAAAGTGGTTCAATAACCAAAAGGGATATGGATTTATTTCCGATGAAGCCGGAAACGATGTTTTCGTACATTACACAGGCTTGAATATGGAAGGATTCAAAACTCTGGAAGAAGGTCAGGCAGTTGAATTCGATGTGACCGAAGGCGCTAAAGGACCACAAGCTATCAATGTAGTGAAACTTTAATCAAAATTTTATGTGCCTTTTACTTATATAAATTTTTGCAATTTTGAATTTTTGTAATTAAAAGCAGCTATGGAATGAGATTAGAAAAAACCGGATTGGATACTCCGTACGGAGGGATATCCAATCCGGTTTTTCCGTTTCTTTTTTCCGGTACTCTTTTACTTTCCTGTACTTTCATCCACCAGAGCAATCCCCAGCTCATCAAGCTGCTTTTGTTCCACTCTCGTCGGTGCCTCTGTCATCAGACAGGAAGCATCTTTCACCTTCGGGAACGCAATCACATCACGGATACTGTCTTCCTTTGCCATCAGCATCACCATACGATCCAGACCATATGCGAGCCCTGCGTGTGGCGGAACTCCGTATTTGAACGCATTCAGAAGGAACCCAAACTGTTCCTCGGCCCGTTCTTTGGTGAATCCAAGCACCTCAAACATCTTGTTCTGGATATCGTTATTGGAGATTCGAACACTGCCACCGCCAAGCTCCGTCCCATTGAGCACAATGTCGTATGCCTTTGCGCGCACCTTTCCCGGCTCTGTATCGATGAATGGCAAATCTTCCTCCATCGGCATGGTAAACGGATGATGCATTGCGAGATAACGATTCTGTTCGTCGCTCCATTCGAGCAACGGGAATTCCGTTACCCAAAGGAATTTGTACTCCTCTTTATTAAGGATATCCAACTGACGTGCAATTTCCAGACGTAAGTTTCCAAGCACATCCCAGACAACTTTATTTTTATCTGCCGCGAACAGAAGCAAGTCTCCGTTTTCTCCGTCCATCGCTTTGATGAGGGATGCCATTTCCTCTTCTGTCATAAATTTTGCAAAAGAAGATTTGATGGCTCCGTCTTCCTGAATGGCAATGTATGCAAGCCCTTTTGCCCCAAAGTCTTTTGCAAAATCCACCAGTTTATCAATTTTCTTACGCGGCATTGCACCCTGACCTTTGGCATTGATTCCGCGGACACTGCCGCCGCTTTCCAAAGCTCCCTTGAACACAACAAACTGGGAATTCTTTACTACCTCGGAGACATCGACCAACTCCATTCCGAAACGGATATCCGGTTTGTCGGAACCAAAGCGGTTCATTGCCTCCTGCCATGTCATTCTCGGAATCGGAAGCGGCACTTCCACACCCAAAATTTCTTTAAAAATCTTTGCAAGCAGCCTTTCATTGACATCGAGCACATCCTCTACATCTACAAAAGACAATTCCATATCAATCTGTGTAAATTCCGGCTGACGGTCTGCACGCAAATCCTCATCACGGAAGCATTTTGCAATCTGGAAATAACGGTCATAGCCGGAGCACATAAGGAGCTGCTTAAAGAGCTGCGGAGACTGCGGCAATGCATAAAAACTTCCCGGATGAACACGGCTCGGCACCAGATAGTCTCTGGCTCCCTCCGGCGTACTTCCTACCAGAATCGGTGTTTCAATTTCCAAAAAACCTTCGTCTGCCAAAAACTGTCGGGTCAGCGTTGCCACCCTGCTTCTCATCATTAAGTTTCTCTGCAAATCCGGTCTTCGAAGGTCCAGATAGCGATATTTCAGACGCAGTTCCTCCTTGGTCTTGCTGTTTTCCTCAATTGGAAACGGCGGTGTCTCAGACTCCGATAAAATCCGAAGTTCTCTCACACGGATTTCAATTTCCCCTGTTGCAAGATTTTCATTGACTGCACCGGAACGGGCTTCCACGGTTCCCACTGCCGCAATTACAAATTCGCTTCGAAGTCTCCCTGCCTTTTCAAAATCTGCCTCGCTCACGCTTCCGTTCTCAAAAATTAACTGTAAGATTCCGGAACGGTCCCGCAAATCCACAAACACGATGCCGCCTTTATTTCTGTTCTTCTGTACCCAGCCCATCACGGTTACCGTTTCGCCGATGTTTGCACTGCTAAGTTCGCCACATCTATGGCTTCTTTTTAAGCCTCTCATTGATTCTGCCATTTTCTTTTCCTCTTTCTCTTTTATTCCCAGTTTCATCTTCTCTACACTATGGAATCCCTGTAGAACTCCTGAATATCTGTATAGCCTTCCTCGATTAACTGCTCCTTCTGGAACTTTTTGTTCTTCTTCATATTGACAACCAAGACCTGCTTTCCAAAGGCGCGGTCTTCCTTCGCCATGGAAAGCACCTTTAAAATGCCTTCCTGCGGCAAATCCTTCTCGATGAGGTATGCCTTCTTTTCTTTCCGGTTTCCCGGCTCATACCCGTTTTCCAGAAGCAGCATGGCAATGCGCTCAAATCCAATGGAGAATCCGCAGGCAGGGGTATCCTGTCCCGTAAATTTCCCAATCATCTTGTCATAACGCCCGCCGCCTGCCACGGAGCCGCCGAATTCGTCCATCCGGATTTCGAAGATGGTGCCTGTGTAGTAGGACTGTCCTCTGACCAGAGTCGGGTCGAATTTTACTTTGAATTCTGCCTCTTTTGCTGCCTCCACACTGGAAATGATGGTTTCCATGCCGTCTGCAATCTTTTCATCCAGAAATCCTGCCAGTTTCTCCTTACAGAACCGGATGCCTTCTATATCTCCGCTGATTTGGTCGAATAATCCAAGGTAGGTATCCACCTGCTCCTTGGTATAGCTGCCAAGCTCTTCCAATTCCTTCGCCACGCCTTCGGCGCCAATCTTATCCATTTTGTCCAGAATAATAAAGACTTCATCGTAATCTTCTTCCCGGAACCCACTGTACGCCGCCATTGCCTTTAAGATGTTTCTGTCATTGATACACACTGTAAAAGCATGGAAGTCCAGCTTTCCAAGCATTGCCGTGGTCGCAAGAATCAGCTCGATCTCCGCAAGATTTCCCGGCTCTCCCAGGATATCGATGTCGCATTGTACGAACTGGCGGAACCGTCCTCGCTGCGGCCGGTCTGCTCTCCATACATTGCCAATCTGCATGGCCTTAAACGGAGAGGGCAGTTCATTTGCATGATTTGCATAATATCTTGCCAGAGGTACGGTAAGGTCATACCGAAGCCCTCCGTCTACCAAATCCATTTCCTCTTTTGCTTCCGCAAGCCTCAATTTTTCCCCGCGTTTCAAAATCTTGAAAATCAGCTTTTCATTGTCTCCTCCCTGCTTGCTGCAGAGATTTTCAATATGCTCCACACAGGGAGTCTCTATAGAAGTAAACCCGAAGGTTTTATAAGTATCTTTTATCATCTGAATGACATAATCCCGGATTTCCATTTCCTTTGGAAGCATGTCCTTCATTCCGGTAACCGGTTTCTTTTTTAACGCCATAACCATTCTCCTTTTCGCGCAATCATTTCGTCTGTATGTCGGATATACTGTGAAACATCCTTGGTATTCTCTATCCGGACAATTGTCTTCTTTTTCCCGGTCTTTTCATCTGTTTCCGCCTGTTCTTCCGGAATGACCAGTTTTGTGGAAGCACCGGCTCCCACTGCAAGAATCGATTGCTTTTCTTCCATAATCAGTATATTGTATATTCCTGCTTTGTCAACCTTTGCATAGCCAACATTTTCAAAATTTCCGGCAATATTTTTCTGCCGGTAGAGATAATACGGATACAGACCCATGTCTTTTGCATAGGAAGATGCCAGTTCAATCATTTGCGTCAGAGCGCTTCCCATCTGCACAGCACAATTTTCTCTCGTCATTCTGGATGCGCGTTTGATTGCCAGAGCATGAACCGTAAGACTGTCCGGAGCAAGTTTTTTAATTTGCTCCAGGGTATCCTGCATATCCTCCTTTGTTTCTCCCGGCAATCCTGCAATCAAATCCATGTTAATATTGTCAAAACCAAGCTCCCTTGCCATGGCATATACGCGTTTCACATCTTCCACCGTATGGCGTCTTCCGATTGCATCCAGAGTCTTTTGCTGCATGGTCTGCGGGTTCACGGAAATCCGCCCAATCCCATGTGTTTTTAATACATTCAGTTTTTCCCTCGTGATGCTGTCCGGTCTGCCGGCTTCCACCGTAAACTCCTTCAAATCTGCATAAGAAAAATGCGACTCCACACAGGTAAGCAGCCGGTGAAGCTGCTCCGGCTCTAGTGTAGTCGGGGTGCCTCCGCCGATATAAACGGTATTTAACTTCTTGTTCTTCGCCGCTGCCGTCTGTCCGATAAATGCCAGCTCCCTGCAAAGAGCATCCAGATAATCCTCCACCCGCGTCTTCCACGAGGCAAGCGGATAAGAGGAAAAGGAACAGTAGGAGCAGATACTTGGGCAGAACGGGATCCCGATATACAGGCTGTATCCGTTCTCATAATCGAGCTGCTCTAAAAGTGCTTTTTCCCGTTTTGCCACTTCTAATCCAAGTATTGATTTCTCCCCGGTTACCCGGTACTGTTCCTGCATCCAGGTAACCGCTTCCTCCTCTGTCTTTCCTGTCTCCAACAGATTCATAAGGAGTTTGGTGGGACGCACACCGGTGAGCGTTCCCCAAGCCGGTTTCCTCCCTGTCTTCGCTGCAAGCCAATCATACAGCCTAAGGCTCACCTGCTGCTTCTTTCTTTTTCTGTCGGAAAAGGACAGCCCCTCCTCCAAAATCTCAAATGTTCCCAAAAAGCCATCCTCGTCAGATACGCTTACCAGCGGAAGGAGTTCCTCCTTCACAGTCTGTTCTACGGTCTCATTTGGAAAAAATGCCTTTGTGATATGATATACATCATAGGCGTACATCTCATTTTTCACTATAATTTGAATCATATTACACGCACGGATTCCCTTTCTTTTCGTCCCCGATACAGGTCTCTTCTTCGTGTCCCGGATATACCTTCACATCCTCCGGCAGGCAAAACAGCTTCCCGCGGATAGACTCCGCCAGAAGCTTACCATTTCCGGTAGGAAAATCGCTTCTTCCCACGCTATACCGAAACAGCGTATCCCCGCTCATCAGAACCTTTTGGGAAGCCTCATAATAACAGCAGCCTCCTTTTGTATGTCCGGGTGTATGGATAACCTCAAATGTAAACCCTGCTATCCTAAGCACTTCCCCGTCCTTCAGACCCTTTCCCTGTCCGAAAGAATAGCTGTATCCAAACATCGTTGACAAATTAAGTCCCGGGTCTGCCAATACTTCCCTTTCCTCCTCATGGAGATAGACCGGAATCCCAAACTCTTTCACCCATCCGTCAATCCCCATCACATGGTCATAGTGAGCGTGCGTCAGAAGGATTGCTTTCGGCGTATACCCACTTGATTTTACATGGTTTATGACATACTCCGGACAGGTCGCCGGATCCACTATCACTACTTCTTTTGTCTCTTCATTTTCCAGCAAATAACAATTCGTTCCCAGCGAACCAAGCACAAATCTTTCTATCTTCATCATCTTTCCTACCCTGTCGTACGTTCTATATCAATTACTCCCGGAATCTGGCGCAATTTTTCCACAATCTTGTTCAACTCCTCGCGGTCACCGACCGCAAATCCAAGCTCCATCGTCGCTATGCCCTGCTTGCTGACATGCGTGTTAATGGAATTAATGTCAATCTTATTCTCCGTAAAAATCTTGGAGACCTCCATCAGGAATCCCTGGCGGTTGTGGGCAAATACCTTGATGCCGGACAAATACTGACCACGATCCTTGGTAATGCTCTCCTCCCACTCTGCATCAATCAAACGGATGCGGTCTGCTTCCGACAGATTGATAATATTGATACAATCTGTCCTGTGAATCGACATTCCACGCCCGCGCGTCACGAACCCTACGATTTCATCCCCCGGAACCGGATTACAGCATTTGGAAAAACGCACTGCCATATCATCAATTCCTTTTACAACGATGCCACTCTTGGATTTTGCCACATGTGCCTTATTCTTCGTCGCCTCGTTGACGCGTTCAATCAGCTTTTCATCGGTCAGAACTTCCTTGTGGTCCTTTGCATACTCTTCCACAAGCCGGTTTACCACCTGACCCTCTTTTAAGCCGCCATGCCCGATGGTCGCTAGTACCGAATCCCAGTCGCGAAGTCCATATTTCGTCTGCACCAATTGCATATACTTCGGCTTGGTAAGGTCGCTGAGAACCAGTGCTTTCGCCTTGCAGTATGCCGCCAGCATTTCCTTCCCACGGACAATGTTTTCCTCTTTCAGTTCCTTCTTAAACCACTGATTGATTTTATTGCGCGCCTGCGTACTCTTTACGATATTCAGCCAGTCGCGGCTCGGTCCGCGGGAATTTTGAGAGGTTAAAATCTCAATCCGGTCTCCGTTCTGGATTTTATAATCAATATTGACCAGTTTCCCGTTAACACGGGCACCCACCATCTTGTTTCCGACTGCGCTGTGGATGGCATAAGCGAAATCCACCGGCGTAGAACCGTTTGGCAGATTCTTGACGTCCCCATTCGGAGTAAAACAATACACATCTTCCGCAAATAAATCCAGACCGCCCTTTAACAGGCTTAAAAATTCGCGGTTATCCGTATCTCTCTGCCACTCCAGTATCTGGCGGAGCCAGGTCAGTTTCTCTTCTTCCTGCGTCTCCACGCTCTTCTTTCCGTCATTGGACTCTTTGTACTTCCAATGTGCCGCGATACCATACTCTGCCGTTTTATCCATCTCTTCTGTACGAATCTGAATCTCAAACGGCTGCCCAACCGAGCTCATCAGCGTCGTATGAAGAGACTGGTACATATTGGGCTTTGGCATCGCAATATAATCTTTAAATCGTCCCGGAACCGGTGTATACATCTCATGAATCACACCCAGCGCCGCATAGCAGTCCTTGACGGAATCCACAATAATGCGCACGGCAAACAAATCATATATCTGGTCTACCGTCTTATCCTGATTTACCATCTTCTTGTAGATGCTGAAGAAATGCTTGACCCTTCCTTTGACTTCTGCCTGAATATGCGCATTTTTCATATGTTCCGACACTTCTTTGACAATCTGGTCGACAAACTCTTCCCGTTCCGTCTTTCGTTCATTTATCTGGCGAACCAGATCATAAAAGACATCCGGCTTGGAATACTTCAGCGACAAATCATCCAGCTCCGTCTTAATCTTAGAAATACCAAGACGCTGTGCAATCGGAGCGTAAATATCCAGCGTTTCTTTCGCCTTTTCCATCTGTTTTTCCGGTGTCATAAACTGCAATGTCCGCATATTGTGAAGCCGGTCTGCCAGCTTAATCAGAATCACCCGGATATCCTTTGCCATGGCAAGAAACATCTTTCGCAGATTCTCCGCCTGTACTTCCAGTTTATCCTTCGAATACGACAATTGTCCCAATTTTGTGACGCCGTCCACCAGAAGAGCAACCTCCGAACCGAACTCCTTCTCTATCTCTTCCTCCGTCATAATCGTATCTTCCACAACATCATGCAAAAGCCCTGCCACAATTGTCTCTTTGTCCAGCTCCAGATCTGCCAGAATAATCGCTACCCAGAGCGGGTGGATAATATAGGCCTCGCCGGACTTGCGGAACTGTCCCTCATGCGCATGATAGGCAATATCAAATGCTTTCTGAATCATAGACAGGTCTCCCGAAGGATGATATTTTTTGACGCGCGCAAGCAACATCTCATATAGCTTTTTCGGATCCTGATAATTTTCCGGAGACTTCACAGCATGACCGTCTACCATCTCAAGTTCCGTATATGGTTTTTCTAAACTATTCTCATACGCCATTGTCTTTTGCGCCTCCTAACGAAACATTATTTACCCGGATATGCAATCACCGTTTCTACATCGTATCCTTCTAATCTTTTCCTTCCTTTCAAACCTTCCAGCTCCATCAGGAACACTACCTTGACCACTTCTCCGCCCAATGCTTCTACCATTTTGATTATTGCCTCAATCGTTCCTCCTGTTGCCATCAGGTCATCTATAATCACAACCTTCTGCCCCGGCCGAATCGAATTCTTATGCATCTCAATCACAGCACTGCCATATTCCAAATCATATTCCTGCGAAATCGTCTCACAGGGAAGTTTTCCTTTTTTACGCACAGGCACAAACGCTTTATGCAGATTATATGCAATCGGTACACCAAAGATAAATCCACGGGATTCCGGTCCTACAACGACATCAAAATTCACGCCCTCCACCTTTTCCTGCAACAAATCGATTGCCAGATGAAGTCCGTTCGCGTCCTCTAAAATACTGGTCACATCCCGGAAAATAATCCCCGGTTCTGGAAAATCCACAATACTTCTTACATATTCTTCGATTGATTTCTTCATAATTCGTCACTCCTAATTTCAAAAGTATATTTTAGTATAGCATTTTTTCTCTTGTTTTTCAATTCCTGTTGCTTTGGCATTATTGATAATTTTGAATCACAATCTGCACATTTTTTCTCCCCATATACTCATTTATGGTCGGATAATACGTAATCGCAAACGTCATGCCGGTTCGCCTGCCCATCAGCATCTGACGCACCGCAAGCTTGTCATACTTCTGTTCCAGATAAGTCTCTAACCGGGCAACATCGCCAAAATACATGGCTTCCATCACTGTCCCTTTTGCATCCCTTACCTGCAGCTTGAATACATTCTGATTTTTGCCAAGTTTTTCCCCTTTTAAAATCTCAATATCCTTTTCCACGAAAACAGGCTTTGGATTGCCCTTTCCAAACGGCTCTAAAAGCTCCAGTTCCTCCACCAGTTCTTCATTGACATAGCCCAGCGGCATCTGCATATCGATGGAAACCTTTTCCATCAGATCTTCCTCGGTCAGGTTCGCATTTTCATTCAGGGTTTTCCGGAAAAGCGCTACCTTTTCCTCTGAAAGCGACACCCCTGCCGCCAGCTTGTGTCCGCCAAAGCGGGTGAGCAGATGCCTGCATTTATGCAGCTCCTCATACATATGATAGCTTTCAATGGAGCGTCCCGAACCCTTTACGCCCTCTTTCGACTTTGTTAAAAGAAAGGTTGGCTTATAGTATCGTTCCCGAATCCTTCCGGCAACGATTCCCGCCAGACTCTCGTGACATTCCGGCAAATACACCACAAGCACTTTGTCATTCTTCAGGGGTGACTCTTCTATCATCTGCACCGCCTGCTCCACCGCGATTGCTGTCATATCCTTCCGGCTGTCATTGAGCGCCTTCAAATCTCCTGCCAGTATGTCTGCTTCCTTTTTTGTCCTCGTACAGAGGAGCTCCAATGCCCGTTTCGCCGTATCCAACCGTCCGCTTGCATTCAAACAGGGACCAATCACGAACCCGATGTGGTATGCTGACAAATGTTCCATATCTACTCCGGTGCATTCCATGAGTGCCCGAAGTCCCGGATTCTGCGTCCGCTTCAGCATTTCCAATCCCTGCTTTACGAAAATACGATTCTCTCCGATCAAATCCATCACGTCACCAACGGTGGCAATCGCCACATTTTCCATCAGATAATCCATATCCTCTGCATCTTTTCCCATAACGTGGAACAGCGCCTCTATCAGCTTATACGCAACTGCCGCACCACAAAGTCCTTGAAACGGATATAGACAGTCCTCCTGCTTCGGATCCACCACTGCATCCGCAGGGGGCAGAAGATACCGTTTTTCCCCCTCTGTTTCTTCATAGGGAACCTCATGGTGATCCGTAACGATAACCGTCATCCCCAGACGCTTTCCGTAAGCAATTTCCTCACGCGCGGCAATTCCGTTATCACAGGTGATAATCGTGTCCACTTCCTCATCAAACGCGCGGTCAATCAGATTTTGGTTTAATCCGTATCCATCCGTCATACGATCCGGAATATCAATGTCCACATTTCCCCCCAGTGCGCGGATTCCCTCCAGCAAAATGTAGGTCGCATTGATGCCGTCGATATCATAATCCCCTATAATCCGGATTTTTTTCTCCTCCTGAATCTTCTCCACAAGGATGTCCACTGCCTTATCCATGTCTTTCATGAGGATGCCGTCATACAGGTCCGCAATCGTCCCGTTCAGGTACAGACGGATATTCTCTTCTCCCACCACATCCCGGTTTCGAATCAGCCGTGCAAGAATGGGATGAATCTGAAATGTTTCCGCAATCTCCAAAAAAGGTGCCCCTTTTCGCATCACATACCATTTTTCCATATGTACTCCTAAAAAAAGGCGGAGAAACCCTAAGGCTTCCCCGTCCCCTTTGATTTATTTTTTCACAAGTTTCGTTTTCATAACATACCACAGTGGTCCTGTAATACAAATAGAGGAGAAGGTTCCTCCGATTACACCCACCATGAGCGGCAGTGCAAACTCACGAATAGAGCTTACTCCCAGAATAAACAGAACCGCTATCATCACAAACGTAGTCACATTGGTGTAGATACTTCTTGTGAGCGTATCTGTAATACTCTTATTCACCAAAGTATCCAGCGACTCATTTCTCTTCTGCTCCTCCAGTGCTTCACGAATACGGTCGAAGATAACAATCGTTGCGTTGATAGAATAACCTACAATCGTCAGGATACATGCGATAAATGTATTTCCGATTGAGATTCTTGAAATCGCATAAAATGCAAGTACAATCAACACGTCGTGCAAAAGTGCAAGGACAGCACTGGTTGCAAAACGGATATCTTTAAACCGAATCCGGATATACAAAAGCATAAAGATGGTAGCCACAAGCAGTGCGACAACCGCATCCCGTCTCATTTCGGAACTAACGGTAGAGCTGATGTTCTCTGCGGTAATTGCCTCTGCATCTACGCCAAATTCATCCGCCATCGCCTGATTAAAGGCTTCTCGTTCATCCAGGCTAAGACTCTTTGTCTTAATGATAACTGCATTAGAGCCCTGTACCTTCTGTGCCTGCGCATTGGCATCTCCGGTCACCTCTTCTACCACCGGAAGAATCTTGGAATCAATTTCCTCAATCGAATACTCCTCAACAAACGGCACCGTGGAAGAAGTACCTCCCTGGAAATCCAGTCCATAACTAAAGACACCATTTCCCTGTACGCCATTGACAATCATCAAAACGACACCTGCCAGAATCACAACTCCGGAAATTGCAAAGCTGATTTTCTTTTTGCTGAGGAAATCACGAACCTTACGTTCTTTCTGTGTTCCATACAGTTTCGGACTGCGAAGCCCGACTGCATACATTGCATAGATAATCCATCTTGTAATCACAAGTGCTGTGAACATGGAAACCACAATACCAAGTGCCAGTGTCTGTGCAAATCCTTTTACACTTCCTGAGCCCATGAATCCAAGTACAATCGCTGCAATCAATGTCGTAATGTTTCCGTCTACAATCGCAGAGGTTGCCTTTTCAAAACCGGCTTTTAAGGATGACTTCACACTCTTTCCGGCTGCCATCTCTTCCTTCATTCTCGCGAAGATAATTACGTTTGCATCCACTGCCATACCGATTGACAGGATAATACCTGCAATACCCGGCAGGGTCAGTGTAATGTTAAATGCATTTAACAATAGCATCACAATTCCCGTATAGATGAGAAGTGCAAGGCTGGAAGCAAGTCCCGGAAGCAAATATACAATACACATAAATAGAAATACGATGGCAAGTCCGATTACTCCTGCCTTTAAGCTGGTGCTGATTGCCTCTTCACCGAGCTGTGCTCCTACTACATTGGAACGAAGCTCTTCCAGCTCCAACTGAAGTCCACCGATACGAATCGTCGATGCAAGCTTGTCCGCTGCTTCGTATGACTCCATCCCGTTAATCCATGCCTGTCCGCCGGTAATTGCCTCATTCACGGTTGGACTGCTTATCGTCTCTTCATCATAAATAATGGAAATCCTTTTCCCGACATTTGCAGCAGTTGCCTCTGCAAACTTCGCGGAACCTTCCGCAGTCAGATTTAATTCCACTCCATACTCTTTTGAACCATATTCATCTGTCTGTGTCTTTGCAGAAGCAGATTTCACATCCGTTCCTTCCAGAACCACATTTCCGCTTTCATCCACGAACTGCAGGGAACCCGGTTTTCCAAGCTCCTCCAAAATCGTATTCGCGTCCGTCACACCCGGAATCTCAATATTAATACGGTCCGTGCCTTCCTGATAAACAGTCGCTTCTGTGCTGTACTTTTCTACACGCTTTTGTAACTTATAAATGGTATCAGCCATCTGCTCAGCCGTCGGATTTTCATCCTTTGCCTGATATGTAATGCTGACACCTCCATCCAAATCCAATCCCAGTTTGATATTTTTCGCTGCTCCTGTGCCCCCACTGCCAAAACCGATTATCGCAGTATAACCTAGCAAACCAATCAATACCACAACAAGAATCAGGCTTAGAATTCCTTTGCTTTTTTTCATCTGGTAAACCCTCTTTCTTCTTTCTTTGAGTGACTTTCTGAATCTCTCACAGTCATTCTTGGATTATACCACAAGACGGCATATTTTTAAAGTACTTTTTTCGAGATTACCTTGCACCGGAAGGCCAAGTTGTGACGATGGCGGGTTATGCCAGCATTCCACCCAGCATTCCGCCACCCGCACAGAGCAAAAGTGCAGTTATCACATTTGTCCCGTTCCCGTCAAAGCTCCGGTAGACTCCAAAAGAAATGAGAAACAGCAGTACAAAGTAAAGCACACCGATAATCAACCCCCACAAAAATTTCCTCACTCTCTTTAACTTGCCAAGAATAAAGCCTCCGACAAACGTGGACAACACATAGATTACGATAATTCCTGCCGTCACCATTTGCTCATCCCACTCAAATTTGTATAAGAACAATGTCAATACAAAAAGCAAAATTCCCGTAACAAGATAGGACGCAAGCAGTGCCTTTAAAATCTGAATTGCCTGCGTTCCCTTTTCCATCATATTTTTCATTGTAACCCCTCCTTTTCTATCACAATCTATGATTGTGCGGAGAGTTTTATGTCCTATTGTTCCATTTGTCTTCCGAGAAAATTGGCGGCGCAGGCTGCCAGCTTCTGCTCTGTTTCTCCCATTCTCTTTTTGTCCGTCTTTTCCAGAAGCACGACGGAGCCAAGCACATCGCCCTCACAGATAATCGGGCATATCACCTGTCCGGCAAACTCTTCCGTCTTTTCATCCGTCAGGGGCACATATTTCTTTTCTCCTGCCGAGGATATCACCTGCTCTCTTCCGTCTATCACGGCTTCCAGCCGTTTGCTGATATATTTGTCCTGAAGTTCCTTTTTCCCATAACCTGCAGCCGCCACAATCTGATCGTGGTCTGTGATGCACACGGTACACCCCAGGGTGATTGCCAGACTTTCTGCATATTCTTTGGAAAATATAGATAATTCTCCAATCGGAGAGTATTTTTTTAGAATAATTTCCCCCTGTCTGTCCGTAAAAATTTCCAGTGGTTCTCCCTCGCGGATGCGAAGTGTCCTTCGGATTTCTTTCGGAATCACAACTCTGCCGAGGTCATCGATTCTTCTTACAATTCCTGTAGCTTTCATAAAAAAATTCCTCCATTTACTGTACTTACATTTTCTAAAATGTAGTATCTGTAAACAAAGGAATTTT
>ONED01000011.1 GCA_900316755.1 uncultured Eubacteriales bacterium | reverse complement strand
AATTGGACTTGAATAATGTGATGTGGCATTCGGGATAATCTCGAAAATGGTTGTAAATAATGTGCAACATAAAGTCGTAAATAATGTGAAGAGCAACAGCATTGCAGAAATGACAACATCTGCCGTAACCAATCGGGTAAAGGGTGGTCAAATCAAGCGAGGCGGAAAGGAAAGAACGCATGGGCACAAGTAGTCTAATGGAGCAGATACTCTCTAGCGATAATCTCAAAAGAGCATATCTGCAAGTCGTACGGAATAAAGGTGCGGAAGGAGTGGACGGAATGAAGTACACAGAACTCAAGGAACATCTTGAAAAGAACGGCGAAATCATCAAGGAACAGTTGAGGACAAGAAAATACAAACCTCAACCAGTACGAAGAGTGGAGATACCAAAGCCTGATGGCGGTGTCAGAAACCTAGGAGTACCAACAGTAACAGATAGATTCATACAACAAGCTATTGCACAGGTCTTAACACCAATCTATGATGAACGGTTCCATGACCATAGTTATGGATTCAGACCGAATAGGTGTGCACAGCAAGCAATCCTAACAGCACTTGATATGATGAATGACGGAAATGATTGGATTGTAGACATTGACTTAGAAAAGTTCTTCGACACAGTAAATCATGACAAGCTTATGACTATCGTAGGTAGAACTATTAAAGATGGGGATGTTATCTCTATCGTCAGAAAATACCTAGTCAGTGGAATCATGATTGACAATGAGTATGAGGATTCCATTGTGGGAACACCGCAAGGTGGAAATCTCTCGCCGTTGTTGGCGAACATCATGCTCAATGAACTTGATAAGGAAATGGATAAGCGAGGGCTTAACTTTGTGCGATACGCGGACGACTGTATCATCATGGTCGGGAGTGAAATGTCTGCAAAACGGGTAATGAGAAATATATCTCGCTTTATTGAAGAGAAACTAGGGCTTAAAGTCAACATGACTAAGAGCAAAGTAGATAGACCAAGCGGACTTAAATACCTTGGATTCGGATTCTTCTATGACACAAGAGCACACCAGTTTAAGGCAAAACCACATGCAAAATCAGTAGCAAAATTTAAGAAGAGAATGAAAGAACTTACTTGCCGTAGCTGGGGCGTTAGCAACAACTATAAAGTGGAGAAACTCAATCAGCTCATCAGAGGATGGATTAACTACTTCAAAATAGGTCGTATGAAAACACTTTGTAGAGAACTCGACCGAAATATCAGATACAGACTTCGCATGTGCATTTGGAAACATTGGAAAACTCCACAGAACAGAGCAAGGAATCTGATAAAACTTGGCGTACCAAAATGGAGCGCATGGAGAACTGCATATTTGCACGGCTATGCAAAGCCTGCTAGATGTGGTGACGTACAGATTGCCATAAGCAATAAAAGATTAGCCTCATTTGGACTAATCTCTATGTTAGATTACTACACCAAGTGGTGTGTTACTTGTTAAGTTGATTGAACCGCCGTGTACCGAACGGTACGCACGGTGGTGTGAGAGGTCGGAATTTCTCATTCAAGAGAAATTCCTCCTACTCGATTCTATGCAAGAAGTTGAAAGAACCTTTCAAATATGATACAGTAGTCTAAGACACAGTGACACTTTTTTAAGGCTCACGCCTTCTGAAAAAGTGGTATGCTGCCGGAGAATAGGATGACCGCAAAGAGCGGGGAAAGAGGGAAAATGAATATGGATATAACAAGAGATATTCGCTATGTAGGAGTCAATGATCGGGAGATTGATTTGTTTGAAGGACAGTATGTAGTTCCGAATGGTATGGCATACAATTCTTACGTGATTCTGGATGAAAAAACGGCTGTTATGGATACGGTAGATGCAAGATTTACCCACCAGTGGTTAGATAATATTGAGAGTGCGCTTGGAGGGAGAAAACCGGACTATCTTGTTATTCAGCATATGGAGCCGGACCACTCTGCAAATATTGACAACTTTATGAAAGCATACCCGGATGCAAAGATTGTGTCTTCCGTGAAGGCGTTTACGATGATGCAGAATTTCTTTGGCACAGACTATGCTGAGAGAAAGGTAGTGGTAGGAGAAGGGGACACACTTTCTCTGGGAGCTCATACGCTGACGTTTGTGACCGCGCCGATGGTTCACTGGCCGGAGGTCATTGTAACATATGACAGTCATGACAAGGTACTGTTTTCAGCGGATGGATTCGGCAAATTCGGGGCGCTTGACGCCGAGGAAGACTGGGCTTGCGAAGCACGGCGTTATTATATCGGGATTGTTGGAAAATATGGTGCACAGGTGCAGGCGCTCTTGAAAAAAGCAGCGACTCTTGAGATTGAGAAGATTTGTCCGCTGCATGGTCCGATTTTGACAGAGAACCTCGGATACTATTTGAATCTTTACAATATATGGTCTTCTTACGGCGTGGAAAGTGAGGGGATTCTGATTGCCTATACTTCTGTTTACGGCAACACAAAGAAAGCAGTAGAATTGCTTGCAGAAAAGCTGAGGGAGAAAGGCTGCCCAAAGGTGGTTGTCAATGACCTTGCCCGCTGTGATATGGCAGAAGCAGTGGAGGATGCGTTCCGTTACGGAAGGCTGGTACTGGCAACGACGACTTACAATGCGGACATTTTCCCATTTATGCGAACCTTTATTGAACACTTGACCGAGCGGAATTTCCAGAATCGCACCATTGCTTTTATGGAAAACGGAAGCTGGGCACCGCTGGCTGCCAAGGTGATGAAAGGAATGTTCGAAAACAGCAAAAATATTACATTTGCGGATACGACAGTGAAAATCAAATCCGCTCTGAATGAAGAAAGTAAAAATCAGATAGAAGCTCTGGCAAATGAGCTTTGTCAGGATTATCTGGCGCAGAGTGATGAGACGGCAAATAAGAACGATTTGAATGCACTGTTTAACATTGGATATGGTTTGTATGTGGTGACTTCCAACGATGGCAAGAAGGATAATGGCCTTATCGTGAATACGGTGACACAGGTGACGAACACACCGAACCGCATTGCTGTGACCATCAATAAGCAGAATTATTCGCACCATATTATCGAACAGACAGGAAAAATGAATGTGAACTGCCTCTCTGTAGATGCGCCTTTTAGTGTGTTTGAAACATTTGGTTTCCAGAGTGGCCGCACCGTGGATAAGTTTGCGGATGTGGAGCCGCTTCACAGCGATAACGGTCTTGCTTTTCTTCCGCGGTATATCAACTCCTTTATGTCGCTGAAGGTGGAACAGTATGTGGATCTCGATACACACGGAATGTTTATCTGTTCTGTGACAGAGGCAAGAGTACTTTCTGACAGAGAGACGATGACTTATACTTATTATCAGAACAATGTGAAGCCGAAGCCGGAGACAAAAGGGAAAAAAGGATTTGTTTGCAAGGTCTGCGGATGGATATACGAGGGAGAGGAACTTCCCGATGACATTGTCTGCCCGCTTTGCAAACATGGCGCAGCTGATTTTGAGGAAATTGTGGAATAATTGTGGAGTGATGCCAAATGGAACAACGAAGAGCGCACCATAAAAAGAACAGAAGAAAAAGAAAGCTTTTGAAAAATGCAGTTGTAATCGTGGGTTTTCTATCCATTGCAATCTTCCTCTTTGTTGTGATTCAATTTGCAGTGGACGGGGAAAACGATGCCAAGGAAGGAAGTCAGACGGTAACGGAGACGAAAAACGATATGCCGTCTGAGACGCTTCCCCCAATCGAGATTGAAACAAAGAAGGATATTTCCATCACCATCAGTGCGGCGGGAGACTGTACTTTGGCGACAGATGTGAATTATGCAGGAGGACCGACCTTTGTGGCGAAGTACAATGAGGTGCAGGATCCATCCTATTTTCTCGCAGGGGTTCAGTCCGTATTTGCAAATGATGACCTGACGATTGTGAATTTTGAGGGAACCCTTACGAATCTGACGACCCGTCAGGATAAGCAATTTGCCTTCCGGGGAGACCCGGAGTACGTGAAGATTCTGACGCAAGGCTCTGTGGAGGCGGCAAACCTTGCAAACAATCACAGCAGGGATTATGGTATGCAGAGCCTTGCGGATACAAAACAGTACTTAAGTGAAGCAGGAATTACGCATTTTGGCTATGAAGAGACTGCTATAGTGGAATGCAAGGGTGTGAAAATCGGACTTATCGGTATCTATGTGCTCCCGGATGGATTGGGACGGATGCAGCAGCTCAAAGATCATATTCAGAAGGTGAAATCAGAAGGTGCGGTCATTACCATCGTCAATTTCCACTGGGGAATCGAGCGGGAATACTATCCCAACGATGTACAGAAACAGCTTGCGCATGCAGCGATTGAGAATGGAGCCGATTTGGTCATCGGGGAACATCCCCATGTACTTCAGGGCATTGAAACGTATCAGGGGAAAAAGATTGTCTACAGCCTTGGGAATTTCTGCTTTGGCGGCAATAAGAATCCAAGCGATAAAGACAGTATGATTTTTCAACAAACCTTTACGGTGCGAGACGGAAAAATCCTGTCTTATGATGATGTAAACGTAATTCCGTGCTCCATTTCGTCGGTGACAAATGTCAATGATTATCAGCCGACGATATTAGAGGGAGCAGAGGCGGAAAGAGTTATGAATAAAATAAACGAAATCAGTGCGGGACTGTCTCAGTAGAAAGAGATGCGAGCAGCTTTCGCAAAACCTCCTCAACGGTTTCCGTGACCCCGGTAGCGTGCTTTTTTACCTCCGGGGAAGCGGTTGCCATGGCATAGCTGGTACCTGCGAGTGTCAGCATTTCCAAATCATTTTCCTGATCGCCGAATGCAATCATTTCTTCCGGCAGAATCCCGAGTTTATGCAGCAAAATGCGGAGCGCATTTCCTTTGTTGCTGCCAAATGGCACGAAGTCTATCCAGTCATTTCCGGAAGTGACCACCTTAATCTCTTTTTCAAATCTCTTTTTAAAATCCCCTAAGGAAGCATAAGTCCCCGAGCCATCAAAGAATGCAATTTTGACAATCGGTTCCCGGATTTCCGAAAAATCGCGAACCACCGTCGTTGTGTTATGCAGCACGTCCCGGATGTGATGTAAAAAGGCAACGTTGCCGGATTCGATGTAACAGGTTGTGGCGCCGGATACCAGAGCAAGGCAGTCCGGATGCTCTTTGATACTGTCCAGAATCCGAAATGCCAAATCCTTGTCCATGGCAAAGGTGGCAATAATTTCCTTCTGATAGATACACACGGCACCATTTTCCGCAACGTAAGAAATCTCATCTGCGATGGGACGAAATAAATTCCGCTGGCTGGCAATCTGCCTTCCGCTTGCAGAAACAAACAGAATGCCCTTTTCCTGCAGCTTCTGTATCAGGTCGAAGATTTCCGGGTTTAGAGTCTGCGCTCCGTGTAAAAGTAATGTTCCGTCTAAGTCACTTGCAATTAGTTTTATCATAGTCAAATCTTCTTTCTCTCTTATATTCATTTCGGATGTTTTCTATTATTATATATTGGGCTTATTGGTATGTCAAAGTTACGATTCTAAAGAATCCATAAAATCCGTAAAATAAACCTGCCCAATGTTGAAAATCTGGAATGTGTGTTGTAACATTAGTAAATATTATAAGATATAGCATGGAAAGGCAGGTATGAAATGTTACAGATAAAAAACATTTCCAAACAATATAAAACAGGAGATTTGGTGCAGCAGGCGTTAAATGATGTCAGCCTCAATTTTCGGGATAACGAGTTCGTGTCCATTCTGGGACCCTCCGGTTCCGGGAAAACGACGCTGCTTAATATTATCGGAGGCTTAGACCGCTATGACAGTGGAGATTTAATCATCAATAATGTGTCAACAAAGCGTTATAAGGATCGGGATTGGGATTCTTACCGCAACCATACCATTGGGTTTGTGTTCCAGAGTTACAATCTGATTCCGCATCAGACCGTGTTGGCAAATGTGGAATTGGCCTTGACCATTGGCGGTATTTCCAAGAAAGAACGGAAGAAAAGAGCGCTGCAGGCGCTGGATGAAGTGGGATTAAAAGAACAGGCGCACAAGCGTCCAAATCAGATGTCCGGAGGACAGATGCAGAGAGTGGCGATTGCCAGAGCATTGGTGAATAATCCGGACATTCTGCTTGCCGATGAACCGACGGGGGCGCTGGACACGGAGACCAGTGTGCAGGTCATGGAATTATTAAAGAAGGTTGCAAGCGACCGCCTTGTCATCATGGTCACCCACAATCCGGAGCTGGCAGAAGCCTATTCTACCCGTATTGTCAGATTAAAAGACGGGAAGATTATCAATGACTCTGACCCGTTTGTGCCGGAGGAAAAGAATCTGCAAAAGCCGGAGCATAAGAATCTCGGGAAAGCTTCCATGTCAATCCTGACGGCATTGTCGCTGAGCTTTAACAACCTGCTGACAAAGAAAGGACGTACACTTTTGACGGCATTTGCGGGCTCCATCGGCATTATCGGGATTGCTTTGATTCTGTCTTTATCGACCGGATTTCAGAATTACATTGACCAGATACAGGAAGATACCCTGTCATCTTATCCGCTTACCATCACGGCGGAGACAGCGGACGCGACTTCCATGCTGCTTTCCATGGCGACGCAGACCGGGGAGGGAAAAGAGGACGATGTGGTGTCCGAAAACCAATATCTTGCTACCATGTTTTCCAAGATAGGGAGCAATGACCTGAAGTCGTTGAAACAGTATTTAGAAAAGAATTCGGATAAAGTAGACGATATGGTATCCCTTGTAAGCTACGGGTACAGTGTGAATCCCCTTGTCTATACAACGGATGTCACAGGAAAGATTACCCAGTTAAATCCAAGCACCCTCCTGTCATCTCTGGGCGGCAGCTCTATGATGATGGGTCCAAGTACATCCGTGTTTAACGAAATGGTGGATGACCGCGAGATGCTGGAGGATCAATATGACGTTCTGGCGGGAACATGGCCGGAGAAGTACGATGAAGTGGTTCTGGTACTGCCGGAGGCAAACGGAATTTCGGATTTGCTGCTTTACAGTCTTGGTCTGCGCGATGGCAGTGAATTGCAGGAGATGCTTGCCAAGATTATGAAGGGAGAGGCAGTGGAAAGTGAGAGTGAGCCGCTTACGTTTACCTATGAAGAATTGATGGATATTCCCTTAAGGCTTGTAAATCCGACCGACACTTACAAATATAACGAAAGTTATGATGTTTATGAAAGCATGACCTCCGATGAGGCATTTATGCAGGAGGTATATACAAATGCGCAGGAATTGAACATTGTTGGGATTCTGTGTCCGAAAGAAAGTTCTACTTCGACGACGTTATCGACCGGTATTGTATATACAAAAGAACTGACAGAGCATGTGATTTCGCAGGCGAAGGACTCAGCAATTGTCAAAAAACAGTTGGCAAATGAAGAGGTGGATGTGTTCAGCAATAAACGGTTTAATGATGACAGTGAAGAGTCCGGTCTAGATTTTAATAATTTAATTTCGATTGACAAGGAATTACTGTCTTTCGCGTTTGGTGTCAATATCAGTGAGAACGATATTTCCAACATGACACAAGGGTATATGGAGGAAATTTCGAAGGCGGTTACCACTGATACGGCTCCGGCAGAAGCTGCATTTCAGGGGACACTGAAGACATTGGCAACAGATATGCTGAATGGATATATTGAAGAGCACAAAAATCCGCTTTTACAGAATGTGGCTGTCATCAAGCAGAGTGATGTGGAAAATGTGGTAAGCGCCTTTATGGCAAAGGATACCAGTCAGGCACTTCTTTCGAAGCTTACGGCAGACTATCTGATTCCGCAGGAGACCTTTTCGTCTATGTATAACGGACTGTTAAAAGGGATGCTGCAGGGATATATCAGTATGTATTCCGCTACTCCGGAAGATCCGGGAGATGCAGACAGCACAGGTGAAGAAACGGACCCGAGCGCACCTTTATCTTCCGAGATGCTGGAACCTTTGGTAGCACAATTTTTGTCTCAGCCTACCGTAGATTCCACCTCTAAGGCGATTGCCGGAAAGATGACGGAAGCCGTGATGCAGAAGACGATTCTGACGAAGGTGGGAGAGCTGAGCAGCAGTCTGGTGAGCAACATGGCGAATTCCTTCCATGTAGATGAAAGCAAGATTGCGGCGGCGTTCCAATTTGAGATGAGTGAGGAAGAATTGACACGTCTGATGAAGACGATGACATCTTCCGGTACGGAGAAGAACGCAGAGACCAACTTATTGGCACTGGGGTATCAGGATTTAGAAGGGCCGACTTCCATTTCCTTCTATTTCCGGGATTTTGACTCGAAGGAAGTGTTCTTGGATTTTCTGGAAGAATACAATGAAAAGATGGAAAAGGAGGACGATGAAAAAGTAATCAAATATACGGACCTTACCGGGATTTTGATGTCATCCGTGAAAACGATTGTGGACAGTGTAAGTTATGTGTTGATTGCGTTTGTGAGCATCTCCTTGGTGGTATCTTCGATTATGATTGGGATTATTACCTATATTTCTGTCTTTGAACGGACCAAGGAAATCGGGGTACTCCGTGCAATCGGGGCTTCCAAACGGAATATTTCTTCTATTTTTAACGCGGAAACTTTTATCGTAGGACTTTGCTCCGGATTGATAGGGATTTTGGTGACGCTTGTATTGCTGACGCCGATTAACCATATCATTCATGCACTGACGGATAATCTGGGAATCAGTGCAGCACTTCCGGTGAAAGGCGGAGCGATATTGGTTATTCTGAGTGTGATTCTGACACTGATCGGAGGATTGATTCCGTCGAAACAGGCAGCGAAGAAGGATCCGGTATTGGCGCTGAGGAGTGAATAAGGATAATATTTGAAAGACGAATGACAGTACCAAGTGCGTTTCATTCGTCTTTTTGGTGTGAACCAATCCCCTTTTTTATCATATCTTAAATCATAACCATCAAAAAGGGAGGCATACGATGCCATACTCAATTATGCTTGATGCCGGTCATGGCGGCCGTGACCCGGGAGCAGTATATACTGGAAGACAGGAGAAGGATGATACATTAAAATTAACTCTTGCAGTCGGAGAAATTTTACAAAACAACGGAATTGATGTAGAATATACAAGAACGACGGATGTTTACGAATCCCCGTATCAGAAAGCGATGGAAGCAAATGAGGCAGGAGTGGATTTCTTTATTTCCATTCACCGGAATTCGTTTCCGCAGGACAATGTGGTTTCCGGTGTGGAGAGTCTTGTTTACAATAAAGAAGGCATTAAATATGAGATGGCGCAGAACATCAACGCGCAGCTGGAGACGGTTGGATTTGTCAATTTAGGTGTGCAGGCGCGCCCGAACTTAGTGGTGCTGAGAAGAACGAAAATGCCGGCAGTGCTGGTAGAGGTCGGCTTCATGAATTCAGATGTGGATAACAGGCTGTTTGATGCGAATTTTAATGATATTGCGCAGGCGATTGCCGATGGGATTCTGGATACTTTGAATCATCCGGCGCCGGAGGAAGCTGTGCGCTACTCCGTGCAGACAGGTGCATACCGGAACCGGAGATATGCACAGGCGCTTCTTGAGGAGCTTTTGGAAATGGACTTTCCGGCGCGGATTGAGATGGGCGACGGGTATTACCGGGTGCGGGTCGGGAATTTCGAAACCTTAAATGAAGCGACCGCTATGGAACAAAGATTAAAAAGGGCTGGATATCCGACCGTAATCGTGACATAATAGAGGTACAAGAGAAAACGTGGAGGGCGATATGGACGGAAAAGCAGAATTTCTGGAAAAACTAAACGGACTACGAAAAAAAGCGAAGGAGCAGGGAAACCGGATTACGACCGAGGAAGTCAAAGCATACTTTTCGGAGGATGCTTTGACTGAAGAACAGATTGCCCTGGTCTTTGACTATCTTTTAGCACAAAAAGTGGCGGTACAGGGCTATCTAAAAATGGATTCCAAAGCGGAAGAACAGGAAATGTTTTCCGAGGAAGAGAGAGGCTACTTAAAAGCCTACTTAAGTGATTTGGAAGCAATCAGACCCGCGGATGAGGAAGAGCTTTCTAATCTTTTTGCGCAGGCTGCGGCAAAGGGGAGTGGGGCGAAAGCCCGGCTTACAGAGGTTTATCTAAAAGAAGTGGTGGAGATTGCAAAAGAACTGCACATACCGGAGGTGTTTCTGGGGGATTTGATTCAGGAAGGAAATCTCGGATTGATGCTGGGAGTAGAGATGCTGGGTGATGCGGGCATGGAGATGACTACAGGAGGAAAAGATTCAGACGCAGATACATTTCACTCGCTGCTCATGACACAGATTCGGCAAAGCATGCAGATGCTTTTGGAGGAGCAGAAGGAACTGCACCACAAAGATCAGAAGATGGTAGAAAAGGTGGAAATGCTGGATCGCAGCATCCGGGAATTAACGGAAGAGCTGGGCAGAAAGGTCACGATGGATGAACTGGCTGTCCATATGGGAATGGAGATACAGGAGATTGAAGACATTTTAAAACTCGCAGGAGAAGATTCAGAATCAGAAGAGGAGGAAACGTAAGATGAAGACACAGGTAATTTGTTTTGCAAACAATAAAGGCGGGAGCGGAAAGTCAACCACCTGTGCAAATGTGGGATATGGTTTGACGCAGCTTGGGAAAAAGGTACTTTTGATTGACGGGGATATGCAGCTCAATCTATCGCTCTCTTTTTTCTCGGAGGATGAGGTGCTTGGGTTCGCACAGAGTGAGGACAACCTCTATTATGCCATCAAGAACCAGAAGGATTTGAAAGATTATATTGTACATACCTCCTATGAAAATCTGGATATGATTCCGTCGTCTACTTTGATGAGCTCTATTGAGTTTGAATTGTTTACCAAATGGCAGCGGGAATTTATCCTGAAGAGATGTCTTAGCAGCATTCGGGAGTCGGGAGAATACGACTACATTTTAATTGACGCCCCACCGACACTGGGCGGCTGGGTGATGAATATCCTGTGTGCATCGGACTGCGTGATGATTCCGGTGGAAGCGACTCCATGGGGACTTTTCGGCCTTGGAAATATGTTTGAATTTCTGGAGGAGGTAAGGCAGATTGCTCCCGATTTGGAGGTGCTTGGAATCGTGGTGACCAAGGTGGATACCAGAAAGAACTATTTTAAGCAGACGATTGATTCTCTGCATGAACTGGAAGCGGTAAACGTGTTTGAAACCTTTATCCGCGTGGACAGCAGCGTGGAATGGTCCCAGGATAATAATATGCCGATTATGGCTTATCGCAAAAGCTGTCGGAGTGCGCAGGAATACATGGCGCTCACAGAGGAGATTGTGAATCGAAAGCAGGATACCAATGAATGAGGAAATCATCAGACAGTTGTCCGTGATTACCGATGAAGAACAGAAGATTCTGAACGGACAGAAAGATATCAATAAAACCATTTATACCGAAAAAAAAGAGATGGTCATCGACTGTGACAAGCTCCTTCAGAAAGGAAAACTGATTCAGGTGCGTCCCCATACTCGGTTTGTGCATTTTCCGAAACACCGTCACAACTATATTGAAGTGATTTATATGTGCAAAGGCTCTACCGTGCATATTGTGGACGGAAACCGGGTGGTGCTTCAGGAAGGGGATTTGCTGTTCCTGAACCAGAATGCTGTACAGGAAATCCTGCCGGCAGGAGAAGAGGATATTGCGGTTAATTTTATTATCCTTCCTCAGTTTTTTGATACCGCATTTGAAATGATTGGTGCAGATGACAACCTGCTCCGGGATTTTCTGGTCGGGAGTCTTTGCAGGAACAACCAAGCGGTCTCTTACCTGTATTTTCATGTGGCCGAGGTGCTGCCTATCCAGAACCTGGTGGAAAATATGGTATGGTCGGTCCTTCACAATACCCTGAATAAGCGCAGCAGCAATCAGATTACAATGGGGCTTTTGATTCTGCAGCTTTTAAATTATATGGATAAGATGGAGACAGGTGAGAAGCAGGTAGATCAGGAATTCGTAATCAGTGTCCTGAATTACATAGAAACAAAGTATAAGGACGGGAGCTTATCGGAGCTTTCGGAGCTGATGGGATATGACCTCTACTGGATGAGCCGGGAGATTAAAAAGAAGACGGGGAAAACCTATAAAGAACTTCTCCAGACAAAGCGGATGAATCAGGCAGCCTATATGCTGACCAACACCAAAATACCGGTATCGGAGATTATACAGATGGTGGGATACGATAATTCCAGCTATTTTTATCGAAAATTTAAAGAACGGTACGGAGTGTCTCCCAAAGAGTTTCGTGCGGGGCAAAGTGGTAGTGGTTAAGATATGAGCATGACGGAGAAATTGTAAATAGAAGTAAGTGCAAATAAGGACGGTATTTTAAATAAATAGCGTCCTTTTTTTGCGCCGGAAAACTTTATATAATATTTGGTATAAAATACAAATAAGGAGAGGGAAAAAGATGTCAAAATACTATTTAGCCATTGATATTGGGGCATCCAGCGGGCGTCATATTCTTGCCGAAATTGTAGATGGCAAGATTCGCCTGGAGGAAGTGTACCGGTTCTGGAACGGAATGGATAATAAGGACGGTTCTCTTTGCTGGGATGTGGACAGACTGTTCCGGGAGATTCTTACAGGGCTTAAGAAATGTAAAGAAATCGGCAAGATTCCGTCTTACATGGGAATCGATACTTGGGGCGTGGACTATGTGTTGTTGGACAAGGATGACAACATTCTTGGGAATACATACGGATACCGCGACAGCCGCACCAACGGTATGGATGAAAAGGTGTATGAAATGATTTCGGAGGAAGAACTTTACAAAAGGACCGGAATCCAGAAAGCCATTTTCAACACCATTTATCAGCTCATGGATGTGAAGCTCAACCATCCCAAAGACATGGAAGCAGCAGAAACGCTGCTCTTTATTCCGGATTATTTCAATTTCAAGTTGACAGGAACGAAGGTGAATGAATACACGGAAGCTTCTACCGGGCAGCTTTTGAATCCGGAGACAAAAGATTGGGATTACGAACTCATTGACATGCTTGGCTATAACCGCAGAATGTTCTGCAAGGTGACCAAACCGGGCACCAAGGTAGGAAACTTTACGGAAGCCATTCAAAAAGAAGTTGGATTTGACTGTGAAGTCATTCTTCCGGCGACTCACGATACAGGTTCTGCCGTTCTTGCTGTTCCGACGAATGATGATAATGCAATCTACATCAGTTCCGGTACATGGTCACTTATGGGTGTGGAACGGATGGAGGCGGACTGCTCGTTAGAAAGCATGAAGCAGAACTTTACAAATGAAGGCGGATACGATTATCGTTTCCGTTACCTTAAGAATATTATGGGACTTTGGATGATACAGTCAGTGAAGAGAGAGTTTGAGGAGGATTTGTCCTTCGGAGAAATCTGCGCGAGAGCTTCAAAAGAAACCATTACATCTATTGTGGACTGCAATGACGACTGTTTCCTTGCACCGAAGAGCATGATTCAGGCTGTACAGGATTTCTGCGCAAATACAAATCAGCAGGTTCCGAAGACGGTGGGTGAGATTGCATCTGTTATTTACAACAGCCTTGCAAAATGCTACGGAGACACCATTGAAGGTCTGGAAAAAGTCACAGGAAAAACGTATGACAGAATCCATGTGGTGGGCGGTGGCGCAAACGCAGGATATTTAAATGAATTAACTGCGAAGTATACCCAAAAACCGGTATATGCCGGACCTACGGAAGCAACCGCACTTGGTAATCTGGCTGTGCAGATGATGTATGCAGGAGAGCTGGGAAGTCTTGTGGAGGCAAGAAACTGTATTCGTAATTCATTTGAAATCGTAGAATATTTAAATTAAAACAAAGATTTATTTTAGGAGGAAAAAACATGACAAGATATGAATCAGCAAAAGAAATTTACGCAAAGTATGGAGTAGACACAGACGCAGCGATTGCGAAGTGTAAGGAAATTCCGGTTTCCCTGCATTGTTGGCAGGGCGATGACGTTATTGGTTTTGACCATGACGGCGGTCTTACAGGCGGTATCCAGACAACCGGAAACTATCCCGGAAAAGCAAGAACTCCGGAAGAATTACTGGCAGATATGGATAAAGCCATGAGCTATATGCCGGGAAAGAAAAAAATCAATGTACATGCCTGCTACGCAATTTTTGAAGATGGGGAGTTTGCTGACCGTGATAAGTTAGAACCAAAGCATTTTCAGAAATGGGTGGACTTTGCAAAGGAAAGAGGAATGGGTCTGGACTTCAACCCAACATTCTTCTCTCATCCAAAGGTAAAGGACGGTCTGACTCTCTCAAGTCCGGACGAGGAGACGAGAAACTTCTGGATTGAACACGGAAAAGCATGTATCCGCATCGCTACCTATTTTGCAGAAGAGACAGGTATTCCATGTGTTATGAATATCTGGACCGGAGACGGATACAAGGATGTTCCGGCAGACCGCATGGGACCAAGAATGCGTTATAAAGAATCCATTGATGCAATCCTTTCTGAACCATACGATTTTAACAAAGTAAAACCTTGTGTAGAATCCAAGGTGTTTGGAATTGGCGTGGAAGCATACACGGTAGGTTCTGCTGAGTTTACACTTAGCTATGCAGCCGAACATAAAGATAAATGCCTTCCGCTGATGGATAACGGACATTATCATCCGACAGAAGTAGTTTCAGACAAGATTCCGGCACTTCTTTGCTTCTTCCCGGAAGTAGCACTCCATGTAACACGTGGTATCCGTTGGGATTCTGACCATGTAGTCGTTCTGGATGATGAAACAAAGGAAATTGCACAGGAAATCGTGCGCTGCGATGCAATCGACCGTGTAGACATTGCATTGGATTATTTCGATGCTTCTATCAATCGTATCTCTGCATGGGTAACCGGATTCAGAAGTATGCAGAAAGCTCTGCTTAATGCGCTTTGTACTCCGAGTGCTCTGCTGAAAGAATTACAGGATACGAACCAGTTCTCACGCAAGATGGTTGCTATGGAAGACTGCAAGATGCTTCCAATCGGAGATGTCTGGGCAGAATACTGCAGACAGTGTGGTGTGGCAGCAGATAACTACTATGATGATATTGAGGCATATGAGAAAGAAGTACTTTTAAAGAGAGTGTAAAATTTGAACCCCCGGGTCGCATGATCCGGGGTGTTTTGTGGACACTTGGTGTATGACAGAAGCTCTTTTTACCGGTTATGGTTCATCTGTTTGGACATATAGGTGCGTATTTTTCTTGAAATATCCAAAAAGATCATCATGAGACTAAAAAATCAGTTTATTTGATGACAATTTCATTCGATTGGATGTTGTGATGTGAAAAAGGACTCTAATGTCCAAAGGTTTACAAAATTTTGGACATTAGCATTGATTTTAAAGTGTTCTATGTAAAATTGAGTGAATCAACTAGTTATAAGAAGTAAATTTCCTTTTAAAACAGAGATTTTTGGAGCCACTCATAAAAGAAAGTGGATGTGTGTGGCATTTATTTGGAATGTAATGTCCAAAAAGATATTCCATCATTAAATGTTCAGATTCCAAAGTGCTATTTCATGTTGACTCGTAAGAGTAGAACGTGTTATGATAACAAAACGCAATCGCGATTTTCGGTTGATCTTTATTTTGATTCCCATGTATATGTTAAAAGAAAATAAGGAGGTTGATATTACGATTCATAATGCTATGATTTCTGAAAAAAATCGTTTGGAAAAAGAAATCCGGTCTATTCAAAGTAAAATATGTGATTTGCCAGAGGGCAAACTTGTCTGTGTACACAACGGAAAATACCATAAATGGTATCAAAGTGACGGACACCATCTTTCCTATATTCCCAAAAAAAATCGAAAACTGGCAGAACAATTAGCTATGAAGAAATATTTGTCTTTAAAACAGGAAGAACTGGTAAAGAAGCGAACTGCTGTCGATACTTATTTGCAGCAGGATAAAGTAAAAAATGAAGCGGAAAAACTTCTGGCTTTGCCGGAATACTCAGAATTACTTTCCCCATCTTGGATTCCGGAATCCCAAGAACTAGAAGAGTGGATGCACGCAGCTTATCAGCAGAATCTTAATTATCCGGAGCAGCTCGTTCACAAAACCAGTTCCGGAATTCTGGTTCGCTCCAAATCAGAAGCAATTATTGCGATGCTTTTACATATTCACAAAATTCCGTTTCGATATGAATGCGCGCTGCAGTTAGGTGAAGCCACTCTTTTTCCTGATTTTACATTGCGGCATCCTCTGACAGGACAGTATTTCTACTGGGAACATTTCGGAATGATGGATAATCCCACGTATGCGAAAAAAACATTCTCCAAATTGCAACTCTATGCATCAAATGAAATTTATCCTTCCATACAATTAATCACGACTTATGAAACGAAAGAACAGCCATTAGATTCTGCAATCGTAGAAACAATGATAAAACATTACTTTTGATGGAAGATTTAGCGATACACATATGGCAATTTTTAAAGATGGAGTGACATTGTAAAGAAAAACGGGATTCGAAAGGCATGTCCTATGAATCCCGTTTCTATTTTTTGTGTATCCACTTCTTAAATTCGAGGGAATCCCGGTTTAGAATAAGTTCCTCCGGAAATTCGGTTTCTTTCACCATCTCCAAGGCGTATTTGAAATTTCCAACCTGTTTTTTTCCGTGACTGTCACTGGAGAGAACCACCGGCCGGCAGTGCTTTTTACAAAGCTCCAAAATCTTCCGTACATTTGCCCGTGTATCTCCGCGGTAACCGTCGGGGCTTAGGGAACTGTTATTGATTTCGAAAATCACATCATAATATTTTGTAGCAACCATCAGCGCTTCATAGTCCACCGGGTATTTTACGTCATCACAGTGACCGAGGATGCGAACCTTGGGGTGGTTCATGGCATTGACATAGGCGAATGTATTTTCCTCCATGGTGCCGGGCTTTATATTCGGAAGATGGAGACTAATAATCGCATAGTCCAGTCCTTCCAAAATCTCATCGCTCAAATCCACTTTTCCGTGGAAATCTAAAATATTCAACTCCACTCCGTAGAGAATCTCCACTCCACAGCGACTTTTCGGGGCGTATCTTAAGTTTCGGAAGTAGGATGCCCGCCCGGAATGCATGGTAGCAGGACCGTGGTCAGTAAGACCAATCATGTTGAAATGCCTTTTGGCAGCCTGCTTCGCAAGGTCAGTAATGGTATCTTTTGTTCCGTGTCCGCTTGCGATGCAGTGCAGGTGTGGGTCAAATTCAAACATGCAGTCCCCCTCCTTCTTTTACTTCTTATATACCCTTATTATGGCGGAAGAGAATGGAAAAGTCAATAGGTTAAAAAAGAAAAAACAACACAAAACAAATAAAAACCAAAAAAAACAACAAAAAATTGGAGCAAAACATATTGCTTTTATGAGGAAAGTGGTATATAATAATGCAAAAAGAAAAGAAAGGAGAAAAACCCATGGGACTTTATACTTACAATAGTGAAAAGATTCCAAAGCCGGATCGGATTTCCCGCCTGATAGATCACTTGTTTGCGAAAATGCCGGAAGTGGAGTCAGCCCGTGCCGTACTGTTGACGGAGTCATACAAGGTCACGGAACAGGAACCGATGGTGATTCGGCGGGCGAAAGCATTTGCATATGTTCTGGAACAGATTCCGATTATTATCCGTGACGAAGAACTGATTGTGGGCAGTACGACCATCGCTCCCAGAGGTTGCCAGACTTATCCGGAATTTTCCTTTGAATGGTTGGAAGCAGAGTTTGATACTCTGGAAAAAAGAAGTGCAGACCCGTTCTACATTTCAGAACAGACCAAACGGGAACTTCGGGAAGTACATAAGTATTGGAAGGGAAAGACCACGAGTGAACTGGCAACTGCCTATATGGCACCGGAGACACTCCGCGCCATTGAGCACAATATTTTCACCCCGGGCAACTATTTTTATAATGGAGTAGGGCATGTGACGGTTCAGTACGAAAAGGTATTGTCGGTCGGGTATGAAGGAATCATCGCGGAAGTGGAAGCGGAGCTTTCTAAGTGTCATGTCAGTGACGAGGATTATGTAAGGCGTGCACACTTCTATGAAGCGGTTATCATAAGCTGTAGGGCGGCGATTACCTATGCGAAGAGATATGCACGTCTGGCTGAAAAAGAGGCAGAAATATGCAGTGACCCGAAAAGAAAAGCAGAGCTTTTGCAGATTGCAAAGAATTGTGAGAGGGTTCCTGCGAAGGGAGCTTCCAGCTTCTATGAAGCGTGCCAGTCATTCTGGTTTGTACAGCAGCTTTTACAGATTGAATCCAGCGGACATTCGATTTCGCCCGGACGCTTTGACCAGTATATGTACCCGTATTATGCGGCTGACAGAGACAGCGGCAGGATTACCCGCGAATTTGCGCAGGAGATTATGGACTGTATCTGGGTAAAATTAAATGATTTGAATAAATGTCGTGACGCGGCATCTGCAGAAGGATTTGCAGGCTACAGCCTCTTCCAGAATCTGATTGCAGGCGGACAGAATAAGGATGGCGTGGATGTGACAAATGATTTGTCGTTTATGTGCATTCAGGCTTCCATGCATGTTATGCTTCCGCAACCGTCATTCTCAGTGCGTGTCTGGAACGGAACACCACATGAGTTTATGATTCGTGCGGCAGAGCTTACCCGTACCGGACTTGGACAGCCGGCATATTATAATGATGAAGTGATTATTCCTTCTTTGATTAGCAGGGGACTGACCTTGGAGGATGCGAGGGAATACAATATCATCGGCTGTGTAGAACCGCAGAAGGCAGGGAAGACAGAAGGGTGGCATGATGCAGCATTCTTCAATATGTGCAGACCGCTGGAGCTGGTATTTTCAAACGGTGTGGATAAGGGTGAGCAGATTAGCCCCCGAACCGGTAAAGTGGAAGAAATGCATACCTTTGAGGAATTTTACGATGCATACAAAGCGCAGATGAATTATAATCTGGAGCTTCTGGTAAATGCAGACAATGCGATTGATGTGGCGCACGCCGAACGGTGCCCGCTTCCGTTTTTATCATGCATGGTAGACGATTGTATTAAACAGGGCAAGACCGTGCAGGAAGGCGGTGCGGTTTATAATTTCACCGGACCGCAGGGATTTGGAGTCGCAAATATGGCGGATTCGCTGTATGCGGTGAAGAAACTTGTCTTTGAGGAAAAGAAGATTTCCCTGGCGGAATATAAGGAACTGCTTGCTTATAATTATGGAAAGGGTCTGGACGCAGAAAGTATTCTGGAGCTGACGGAAGACGTGGCAAAAGAGATGCAGACGGCAGGACGCCCTGTTGGGGAGAAAGAGATTGCAGCAATTATAAAAGCAATTCAGGAAACTGCACAGTCGGCAGACATCCGGGAAAGAGGAGAAAAACTTCTGGAGATGATAGAAGCGGTTCCGAAATTCGGAAATGATATTGCAGAGGTGGATGCGTTTGCAAGAGATGTAGCGTATACCTATACGAAGCCGCTGGAGACCTTCAAAAACCCAAGGGACGGAAGTTTTCAGGCCGGACTTTATCCGGTATCGGCAAATGTTCCGCTGGGATCGCAGACCGGCGCTACACCGGACGGAAGGCTGGCACACACCCCGGTAGCCGACGGCGTTTCACCGACGGCAGGAAAGGATGTGCATGGTCCTACCGCAGCAGCCAACTCGGTTTCCAGACTGGACCATTATATAGCGTCTAACGGAACGCTGTTTAATCAGAAATTCCATCCGTCTGCATTAAGCGGAAGAAACGGACTGGAAAACTTCGTGGCATTGATTCGCTCTTATTTTGATCAGAAGGGCAGTCATATGCAGTTCAATGTAGTCAGCAGGGAGACGCTTTTGGATGCGCAGAAGCACCCGGAAAAATACAAACATCTGGTGGTGCGTGTTGCAGGATACAGTGCACTGTTTACCACATTATCCAGAGCGCTTCAGGACGATATTATCAACCGTACCCAGCAGGGATGGTAGAGGAAGGGTGACGCCATGGATTATTTGAAAACGAAGGGCCGTATCTTTGACATACAGCGTTTTTCCATACATGACGGTCCCGGGATTCGTACCATTGTGTTTTTGAAGGGATGTGTTCTTCGGTGCCGGTGGTGTTGTAACCCGGAGTCGCAAAGCTATGCGATCCAGACAATGATGGTGAATGGGAAACCAAAAACCATCGGTGAGGACACCACGGTAGAAAAGGTCATGGAGACGGTGGAGAAGGATCGACCCTATTACAGACGATCCGGCGGCGGACTGACGCTGTCCGGAGGGGAAAGTCTGACGCAGCCGGAATTTGCAAGAGACCTTTTGAGAGCTGCCAAAGAATCCGGCATCAACACTGCGCTGGAAAGCACCGCATGTGCAGAGTACAAAGTGATTGAGACGATTTTGCCTTATCTTGACCGGTACCTGATGGATATCAAACATATCAACCCGGCAAAGCACCGGGAATATACTGGACGTTCCAATGAACTGATTCTGGAAAATGCAAAAAAGATTGCCGCATCCGGTATGACAGAGCTTATTATCCGGGTTCCGGTGATTCCGGGCTTTAACGACAGCCGGGAAGAGATAGAGGCAATCGCCGGATTTGCATCAGGGCTTCCGGGAGTGCAAAAACTGCATCTGCTTCCATACCACAGACTGGGACAGGACAAATACGAAGGACTTGGGAGAGAATACCGAATGGCGGGTGTGCTTCCGCCTACGGAGGAGCATATGCAGATGTTAAAAGAGGCCGCCGAAAAGGTTTCGGGGCTGGACTGCCAGATTGGCGGGTAAAAACTGGAAAAAACCAATAGAAACAACAGCTGTTCATATTGACACTTGTGGGATTGAGTGTTAATATTGCAATAGAAACAACAAAAAACAACAAGGAGGCGGCCGGAGAGCTGCCCAAAATGCAAGGAGGAATTAGGAATGCAAAAGCTGAACGAATTCGAGATTAAAAAAATGATGTGTGACATCGGAAGAAGAGTTTACAACAGGGGAATGGTTGCTGCAAACGACGGTAACTTCTCAGTAAAATTGAATGACAACGAGTTTTTATGTACACCTACAGGAGTCAGCAAAGGATTCATGACACCGGAATATATCTGTAAGGTAGACGCAAAGGGAAATGTAATTCAGGCAAATCCGGGATTCAAGCCATCTTCTGAAATTAAGATGCATATGCGTGTTTATGAAAAGAGACCGGACGTTGGAGCAGTCGTACATGCTCACCCGAGCTTTGCTACTTCATTTGCAATTGCAGGGATTCCATTGACACAGCCGATTATGCCGGAAGCAGTTATTGCACTGGGATGTGTTCCGATTGCAAAATACGGTACTCCTTCTACAGTGGAGATTCCGGATGCGATTGAGGAATACTTACCATACTTCGACCAGGTATTGCTGGAGAACCACGGAGCATTGACATGGGGTCCGGATTTGATGAACGCATACCACAAGATGGAATCCGTTGAATTCTATGCAGAGTTATTGTACAAGTCAAAGATGCTTGGCGGACCGAAGGAATTCGACAAAGAGCAGATTGCAAAATTATATGAAATCAGAAGACAAATGGGACTTCCGGGAAAACATCCTGCAAACGTTTGTCCGAATGCAAAAGCCGGAAAAGAAAGCTGCCATAGCTGTGGTGGTTCCTGCTCATGTGGCTCAACCGGAAAACCGGATGCAGAGTTGGTTTCTGAAATCACAAAGAAAGTGATGGCACAGTTAGGATTATAATTTCTATGGACGAGCAGATGATTTCAAAAGCGGTTGAGGAAGTGCTCCGTGAGATGTCGTCCGAACATGGGAAGCAGGGTCATGTGTGTAAGTGCAGTAAGCATAAGATGACACTGGCGCTGGCAAAATCCTTAATCGAAAAAGTAGAGCAGAAAGCAAAAGAAATTGATCTGGCTGTTGTCATTGCAGTTTCAGATCAGGCAGGAAGAATCGTAGCAGTCCACTGCATGGACGATGCATTTATGGCAAGCTATGATATTGCGGTTCATAAAACCTTCACTTCGGCCGGACTTAAGATGTCCACGGCAGAGCTTGCAAAGCTGAGCCAGCCGGGACAGCCGTTGTATGGAATCCAACATACGAACGAAGGAAAGATTGTCATTTTCGGCGGAGGGGAACCGCTGGAAGCAGAAGGAAAAATAATCGGAGCTTTGGGCGTGAGCGGCGGTACTGCAGAGCAGGATACGATGCTGGCAGCCTACGGCAAAGAGATACTTAAGGAGGTAATTTCGTGTCAGTAAACGAACAACTGGTTCAGGACGTCGTAAAAGAAGTGATGGCGAAGCTTCAACTTCAGTCAGCACCTGTGAAAGCAAAAGGCGTATTTGAAGATATGAACGATGCGATTGCAGCGGCGAAGAAAGCACAGCAGTACATACATAGAATGTCCATGGACCAAAGAGAACAAATCATCTCCAACATTCGTAAAAAAACACGTGAGAACGCAGAAATTTTAGCGCGTATGGGTGTTGAAGAGACCGGAATGGGAAACGTTCCGCATAAAATTTTAAAACATCAGCTGGTTGCAGAAAAGACTCCGGGTACAGAGGATATTACAACGACTGCATGGTCAGGTGACAGAGGATTGACGCTGATTGAGATGGGACCTTTTGGTGTCATCGGAGCGATTACCCCGTGTACGAACCCGAGTGAGACGATTATCTGCAACACGATTGGAATGTTGGCAGGCGGAAATACCGTAGTATTTAATCCGCATCCGGCAGCAATTAAGACATCTTTATATGCCATTAATATGCTGAATGAGGCTTCTCTCGAGGCTGGTGGTCCGGAAAATATTGCATGTACCGTAACGAAACCGACACTGGAAACCAGCAATATTATGATGTCTCATAAAGACATTCAATTGATTGCGGCGACCGGAGGTCCCGGTGTAGTGACGGCAGTATTATCTTCCGGAAGACGAGGAATCGGAGCCGGAGCAGGAAATCCTCCTGCACTGGTAGATGAGACAGCAGATATCAGAAAAGCAGCAGAAGATATCGTAAACGGATGTACGTTTGATAACAATTTACCATGTATTGCAGAAAAAGAGATTGTAGCGGTTGACTCCGTGGTTTCCGAACTGATGCATTATATGGTTACGGAGCAGGGATGTTACCTTGCTTCTGATGAAGAGGTACAGAAACTGGTAAATACCGTTCTGACCCCGAAGGGACTGAATCGGAAATGTGTCGGCCGCAGCGCGAAAGCACTTTTGGCGATGATTGGTGTAGACGTACCGGATAACATCAGATGTATCACCTTCGAAGGCGAGAAAGAACATCCACTGATTGCAGAAGAACTGATGATGCCAATCCTTGGAGTGGTAAGAGCAAAAGACTTCGAAGATGCAGTGGAAAAAGCGGTATGGCTGGAACACGGTAACCGGCATTCGGCTCATATTCATTCAAAGAATATAGATCATATTACAGCTTATGCAAAAGCAATTGACACAGCAATTCTGGTAAAGAATGCACCGTCTTATGCAGCGCTTGGCTTCGGTGGAGAAGGCTTCTGTACATTCACGATTGCCAGCAGAACCGGCGAGGGTCTTACAAGTGCAAGCACATTTACCAAGAGAAGACGCTGCGTAATGTCAGACAGCTTGTGCATTCGTTGACAGGAGGAAAGAAATATGGATATGAATCAAGTAAATGTGGAAGCAATTGTAAAACAGGTACTGGAAGGTATGCTGGAAAAACAAGCAGCTCCTACAGCAAGTACAACAACAGTGGGCGGCGCAATTCCGAAGACAGCGAGAGTCGCAATGCTTACAGCATTAGAACACTATGATATCAAAGAGTATCCGATTCCGGAGCTGGGAGATGATGATATCTTAGTAAAGGTAGAAGGATGTGGTGTCTGCGGAACAGATGCACACGAATTCAAGAGAGACCCGTTCGGATTGATTCCGGTCGTTCTCGGACATGAGGGAACCGGAGAAATCGTGAAGATGGGAAAAAATGTAAAGAAAGACAGCGCAGGAAAAGATTTGAAGGTTGGAGACAAGGTAGTAACCTGTATGATTTTCAAGGACAATCCGGACATTACCATGTTCGACCTGAACAAGCAGAACGTGGGCGGCGCTGATGTATACGGTTTACTTCCGGATGATGACATTCATCTCAATGGATGGTTCTCGGACTACATCGTAATCCGTGGCGGTTCGACCGTATTTAATGTAAGCGATTTGGATTTGGATTCCCGTATTTTGATTGAACCGTGTGCCGTATTGATTCATGCGGTAGAGCGTGCAAAGACGACCGGAATCTTAAGATTCAACAGCAGAGTAGTCGTTCAGGGATGTGGACCAATCGGTCTTATCTGTATCGCAATCCTGCGCACGATGGGAATTGAGAACATCGTTGCTGTAGACGGTGAACAGAAGAGATTGGATTTTGCAAAGGAAATGGGCGCTACAAAATCTGTAAACTTCAAGGATCACAAAGGAATTGAAGCATTAACAGAGGGAGTAAAAGATGCATTTGGCGGATATCTTGCAGATTTCGCTTTCCAGTGCACAGGTTCTCCGATTGCTCATGCGAATATTTACAAATTTATCAGAAACGGTGGTGGACTTTGCGAACTTGGCTTCTTTATCAATGGTGGAGATGCTACCATCAATCCACACTTTGATATTTGTTCCAAAGAAATCACCATTGTTGGCTCATGGGTATACACCTTGAGAGATTATGCAACAACCTTTGATTTCTTGAAGAGAGCAAAGGGAATCGGGCTTCCGATGGCAAAACTGATTACGCACAGGTTCCCGCTTGAGCAGATTAATGAGGCTCATCAGACCAATCTGAAGATGGAAGGCTTGAAGATTGCGATTGTCAATCAGTAGCAGCCAGTGAGGTAGATTATGGGAGAAGCAGTCGGTATTGTAGAATTATTCGGGTTGGTGGCGGCGTTCGCAGCGGCAGATGCCGGATGTAAGGCAGCAAACGTGACCCTGGAAAACTTTGATAAGAATAAACCTGCAAACGCAGACGAATTACCGGTACCACTTATTGTGGCAGTCAAATTCAGAGGCAGTGTTACAGATGTGGAAGCAGCAGTAGAAGCGGCTGTAAAGAGAGCTAATGAAATTACCGGAGTCATTACAACTTACATAATTCCGAGACCAGAGGGTGATACAGAAAAGATGTTGAAGCTCAGTGGTTTAGACAAGACAAAATAAAAAATACAAATCAAAATTTTAGGAGGATTTAAAAATGGTACAACAGGCATTAGGAATGGTAGAAACAAGAGGACTTACAGCTGCAATCGAAGCGGCAGATGCAATGACAAAGTCAGCAGAGGTTACTTTAGTGGGAACAGAGAAGATTGGTTCCGGGCTGGTAACAGTTATGGTTCGTGGTGATGTCGGAGCTGTAAAGGCAGCAGTAGAAGCAGGATCAGATGCTGCATCAAGACTTGGCGAATTAGTTGCTACACACGTAATTCCGAGACCACACAACGATGTTGAGAAGATTCTTCCGACAATCTAGTCTCGGGTAAGAAGAAGGAGTCGGTTTCATGGGAAAATCATATGGATTTATCGAGATTCCTAGTACGACGGCAGCGCTTGACGCACTTGACATCATGTGTAAGGCAGCCGATGTGGAATTTGTCACTTGGGAGAAAAAACTCGGTGGCAGACTTGTCACAGTGATTGTGCAGGGGAGCATTTCGGCAGTAACAGCGGCAGTGGAAGCGGCGTCAGAACAGGCGATTAAAAAACCGGTTGCCACCGCGATCATTGCGAATCCCCATGAAGAGATTGTAAGAATCGTAAATCAAAGCGCAAGCCGATTAAAATAGGAGGCAGCAAAGATGGCAGAAGAAAAGAAAACCGCAGCACAGCCTGCAGCAAAGACGACAGCCAAACAGGCTGCAAAGGCACCAACAAAAACAATAGAAAGAGTAAACACAAAACAAACAACAAAACAAACACAAAAGGAGGATTTTGTAATGGTACAACAAGCATTAGGAATGGTAGAAACAAGAGGTTTAGTAGCTTCAATTGAGGCAGCAGATACGATGCTGAAAGCAGCAAACGTCGTATTGGTAGGAACAGAGAAGATTGGTTCCGGATTGGTATCTGTAATGGTTCGCGGTGATGTAGGAGCCGTTAAATCAGCAGTAGAAGCCGGTGCAGACGCAGCATCAAGACTTGGCGAATTAGTTGCTACACACGTCATCCCAAGACCACATGATGATGTAGAAAAGATTCTTCCAACATTAAAATAATAAGAGAAACCAAAGGCAGGTTTGAATATGGAAAATAACAATATTGAGTTAATCACAAGACTTGTGATGGAGGCACTGGAAGAAAAGGAAGATACCGGAAAAGGTTATCTTGTTCCAATCGGTGTTTCTGCCAGACATATTCATCTGACACAAGAACATGTTGAAATCTTATTTGGCAAGGGCTATCAATTGACGAAGAAAAAAGAACTGATGGGCGGTCAGTTCGCATCAAACGAACTGGTTACCATCGTAGGTTTAAAACTCCGTGCAATTGAAAACGTTAGAGTGTTAGGTCCGGTCAGAAGTAAGTCACAAGTGGAAATTTCTGCTACAGATGCAATCAAGCTTGGGGTAAAAGCTCCGATTCGGCTGTCGGGAGACCTGAAAGGCTCCGCACCGATTGCAGTAGTGGGACCAAAAGGGGTAGTGTATCTGGAAGAAGGATGCATTATAGCACAGAGACACATCCATATGTCTCCAAAGGATGCAATGGCAGCAGGAGTGAAAGACAAGGATATCGTATCCGTAAAGGCGGATAATGAAAGGGGCACTGTATTTAACCACGTACAAATCAGAGTTGATGACAGCTTTACGCTGGAAATGCATATTGACACAGACGAAGCAAATGCAGCAAAGATTTCTACCGGTCAGACAGTGACGATTATGAAGTAGTTTAAGGGGGAGGAGGTCATGCGTTTTATGGAGAATGTTTCATAAGACGGCATGACCTTGCGACCCATGATGTCACAGAAAGAATAACCGTACAAGTTTGGAGGAAATTATGCTCGCAGGAAAAGTAGTGGGAAGTATCGTCGCCACAAGAAAAAATGACAAGTTAATAGGAAACAAGTTCATGATTGTGGAAGTCGTAGAACGGATGAGAGCAACAGAACAACAATTGATTGCGGTTGACAATATCGGCGCAGGAATTGGAGAATATGTTCTTGTGGCTCAGGGAAGCGCTGCACGTATCGGATGCGATATGAAAGATGCACCTGTGGATGCAGCCATAGTTGGAATTATTGATGATGGAACAAGACTGGAGTAGTGAGAGCTTATGGAAATGAAAGAGTTGAGCAACATAATGCAGCAAAATGGAATTGTTGGTGCAGGTGGTGCCGGATTTCCAAGTTATGCAAAATTAAGTGAAAATGCTGATACAATCATTATGAATTGTGCAGAGTGTGAGCCGCTACTAAGATTACATAGACAGCTTTTAGAAAAGCACGCCCGGGAAATCGTCGGAACCTTTTATATGATGGGGCAGCTTATGGGAGTGAAGGATATCGTAATCGGTATCAAGAAAGCCTATAAAAAGACGATTGCAGCATTGGAAGAGTGCATCAGCGACTACGAAGGAGTCAGGCTGGGGCTTCTGGATGAGGTGTATCCGGCAGGAGATGAAGTGGTTCTGATTTATGAAGTGACGGGGAAGGTAGTGCCGCCGGGAGGCATCCCGATTCAAATCGGTGTTGCAGTGTTTAATGTGGAGACGGTTTATAATGTATACCGCGCACTGAAGAAGAATACACCGGTTGTTGATAAACTGGTATCGGTTGTGGCCGAGGTGGAGCATCCGGTGACCGTCCGGGTTCCGATTGGAACCAGCATAGAAGATGTAGTACAGATGGCAGGAGGCGTGACCGCAAAGAATCCGGTTTACTTTATCGGCGGTCCAATGATGGGATACATCGGTACAGGTGCACAGCCGGTGACCAAGACGACCAATGCGGTTTTAGTTCTGCCGGAAGATCATCTGCTTGTGCAGAGAAAGAGAAGTAAAGCCTCTATCGATTTGAAACGTGCGGCAGCATCCTGCTGTCAGTGTACCATGTGTACGGATTTGTGTCCGCGTAATCGGCTGGGGCATCCGATAGAACCGCATCTGTTTATGCGTGCTGCAACCTGTAAGGATATTCAGGACACAGACGCGTTTATTAATACCATGTTTTGCTGTTCCTGCGGACTTTGTGAGCTGTATTCCTGCATGCAGGGATTGTCTCCAAGATCGCTGATGGCGGAATACAAGGTTGGACTTCGTGCGCATGGCATCAAACCTCCTCAGGGTGTGATTCCAAAGCCGGTCGGCAGCGAACGAGAATACCGGAAGGTTCCTATGGAACGATTGATGGCGCGTCTTGATTTGACGAAATATAATAAAGAAGCACCAATAAATGATGAAGCAGTGGATATGAAGAAGGTTCGCATTCTGCTCAGTCAGCACATTGGTGCTCCGGCGGTCGCAGTCGTGAACGTAGGAGATACGGTAGAACGAGGACAGATGATTGCGGAACCGGGAAAAGGACTTAGTGTTGCAATTCACGCTTCCATCAGCGGTATTGTAACGGAAGTCAATGAGAAGTATGTTCTAATAGAGAAGTAGGAGGGATACGCATCAAATGAGTAAGGCAATAGGAATGGTAGAATATAAAACTGTTTCCGCAGGAGTTGTAGCGGCAGATGCAATCGTAAAGACTTCTGATGTCAGCATTATCGAAGCGCAGACAGTATGTCCCGGTAAATATATTGTGATCGTTACCGGAGATTTAAGTGCGGTGGATGCGGCAATCCATACTGCAAAGGTACAGCATGGGGAACAGTTAATTAGCAGTTTTGTGTTGGGAAATCCGCATGAATCGATTTTCCCTGCAATTTATGGGGCAACTGAGATTGGAGAAGTATCGGCTCTGGGAATCCTCGAGACATACGATGCGGCGTCTATGATTGTAGCAGCAGATGAGGCTGCAAAGACGGCAATCGTAGATTTGATTGAACTTCGTCTGGCAAGGGGAATGTGTGGGAAATCCTATATGTTTCTGACCGGAGAGGTTGCAGCAGTCGAGGCGGCAATCGACCGTGCAAAAAAAACGGTGGCAAAAGAAGGAATGTATCTGGATTCTTCCGTTATTGCTCATCCGGACGAACAAATACGCCGGGCAATTCTGTAAAGAAGCATTGGAGGAAAGAGTATGCTTGCAATAGAAAGACGTAATGCGATATTAGAAAAGCTTCAAGTGGAAAGACGCGTCGTTGTTAGCGAACTCAGTGAACTTTTTGAAGTGTCGGAAGAGACCATCCGAAGAGATTTAGACAAGCTCGAGAATGACGGGTATGCAATCAAAAGTTACGGTGGTGCTGTTATCAACGAAAATATCAACATCGACCTGCCGTTTGATGTGAGAAAGAACAGAAATGTTCTCGGTAAGCAGAAGATTGCGGCGTTGGTGAGTGAGATGATAGGCGATGGAGAGAATATCATGCTGGATGCAAGCTCCACTACGGCAGCGATTGCAAAAATGATTAAGAACAAAAGGGATTTGACGGTTATCACTAACTCGCTGAAGATTGCCTTGGAATTTGTCGAGGCACCAAACTGTCATGTGATTTCAACGGGGGGGCTGGCAACCGGAAGCTCCTTTGCGCTGGTGGGTGCGGTAACAGACCGGACGATTCGCTCTTATTATGTGGATACGGCAGTCGTATCGTGTAAAGGAGTAGATTTGTATGCAGGCATCACGGAGAGTGATGAAAGGCATGCAAACAACAAGGCTTCCATGCTATATATGGCAAAAAGAAAGATTCTGGCAGTGGACAGCTCGAAGTTCAACCGAATTGCGTTTGCGAAAATCGGGGATTTGAAGGATATTTCGGTTGTTGTAACGGATAAGAAACCGGGAGCTGAGTGGCTCCAGAAGTTCGAAGAATTAGGTGTGGAGTGTGTATTTCCGGAATAAAAGTGAATAACTAAAACGCCTCTGTGAATTCAGCAGATTCACAGAGGCTTTTTATTCTTCCTATCTGACGGGTCACATCAGTAGCAAAAATGGGACATTTATTGATTTACATTATGCTTCCGGTATTGCAATGGAGTTAACCCGGTTTCCTTTTTGAAAATTCTGCAAAAATGCCCTGTATCGTGAAATCCAACGCTGTTTCCGATAAGAGCCACAGAATCATTAGTGTTTAGAAGCCGTCGTTTGGCTTCGCTCATGCGCAGACTCAGAATATATTTTCCAATGCTCATTCCTTGCAGTCGAGTGAACAGGTGGGAAAGATAGTACTTGTTCAAAAAGCAATTAGAGGCAATGGTTTCCAGAGATAGTTCGTTGCGGTAATTTTCGTTGATATACTGCAATGCAAGATTGAAATTCTTGTTGCTGCCGAACAGGGAAGAATTTTCTTTACAGTGGTCAATGATTCGAAGAATGTACATCACCAGTGTCCGTGCGATGCTTTCTGCAATTTCCACATAAAAGACATCGGAAATTTCAAATTCAGCACTCATCTGGTTGAATTTTTCCTGAAACAAATCGGCATATTCCCCGGCAGAATAGATAAAATCATATTCCGGAGGTAAGAGATGATTTTTAGGTAAATCCGTAATCTCCAGACGGTCCAAGGCCATGAATTTTATTTCCAATGGTTCGCTCTCGCTACTTTTTTCTGCATGAAGAACTCCGGGATTATAGATAATGATATCCCCGCGTTTGACATCATATTCTTCTTTTTCGATTATGACGTGTCCGCTCCCGTCTGCGATAAATATGATTTCACAAAATGCGTGCCTGTGCGGTTTTTCAGACCATCCTTCTCTTTTTTTTAAGTCGCCGGTGTATAAAAGTCGTGGCTTTAATTTGAATGCATAATGATGTCGGAAGAGATAATGCTGACGCTCAGCGCTGTCATAACGATGAAGAATTTCCATGGTGTTCCCTCTTTCTGTTTTTTTCTATATTAAAGGGAAAAAAGGGATATGTCAATCTTTATAGTGAAAAAAATTGAATAATCTTGCTCTACAAACAAGGCAATTTGTAGTTCTTGCAAATTGCACAATAAAGTGGTATGATACTATCATGAAAACAAACAATAAAGAATTGTTTGAAAACGCATTATTGTGCAAAATGTAACAAATAAGGAAAGGAGCTTTTGGATATGAGTGAAGTTATCTTACAGATGAAGGATATCGAAAAGCGGTTTTCCGGCGTTCATGCTTTGAAATCGGTGCAATTTGAACTACGCGCAGGCGAGGTTCATGCCCTGATGGGAGAGAACGGAGCCGGCAAGTCTACCCTTGTGAAAGTTCTTTGCGGGATTCATAAGAGAGACGGTGGAGAGATTATTTATTTTTCTGAGCCGGTGAACTTTTCGAACATTGCAGAGTCACAGAAAGCCGGAATCAGTGTGATTCATCAAGAATTGAACATGATGAATCATCTCACGGTTGCGCAAAACATTTACATCGGGCGTGAGCCGAAAAAAGGTATCATGATTGACGACAAAAAGATGGAAAGAGATGCTGCGGCACTGTTTGAAAAGATCGGTGTAAACATCGAGCCTTCTGTTCAGCTTGGAACGCTGACGGTCGGAAAACAGCAGATGGTAGAGATTGCCAAGGCGGTTTCCCACGACTGTAAGCTGTTAGTGTTGGATGAGCCTACTGCAGCATTGACGCAGCCGGAGGTAGAGGAACTCTTCAAGATTATGAATGACCTCAAGAAAAAAGGAATCGGTATGATTTATATTTCTCATCGTATGGATGAGATTAACCGTATTTCGGACAGAGTGACGGTTATGCGTGACGGAGAGTACATTAACACAGTAAATACTGCAGAGACTACCAAAGAAGACATCGTGAAGATGATGGTAGGTCGTGTGATTTACGGAGACAAGAAAGAAGAGAGCAACGTAAAGAAAGATGCACCGGTTGTGCTTGAAGTAAAACATCTGAATGCCGGAAAAGAAGTGAAGGATGTCAGCTTTAAATTGCACAAAGGTGAGATTTTAGGATTTGCAGGTCTGATGGGTGCCGGCAGAACAGAAGTGGCAAGAGCAATTTATGGTGCAGACGCAAAGGACAGCGGAGAAATCTATATCAATGGCGAGAAAGTAGATATCAAGACGCCGGAGCAGGCAGTAAAGAATGGTATCTGTTATCTCTCTGAGGACAGAAAACGGTATGGCCTGATGCTGATGAAATCGGTTTCCGAGAATACGACGATTGCTTCTGTCGATAACTTTGTGAATAACGGATGGATTCAGGATGATAAGATGAGAGAGTCTTCTGCAGAATATAATCAGATGCTTAAGACCAAGACACCTTCCATGGAGCAGCTGCTTAAGAACCTTTCCGGAGGAAATCAGCAGAAGGTAATTGTTGCAAGATGGCTTATGAAAGACTCAGATATTTTTATTTTTGATGAACCGACCAGAGGAATTGATATCGGCGCAAAAAGTGAGATGTACGAGTTGATGGAGAAACTTGCCGAGGAAGGAAAATCAATCATTATGATTTCTTCAGAACTTGCGGAAATCCAACGATTGAGTGACAGGGTAGTGGTGATGTGTGAAGGCCGGGTAACCGGAAATCTTGACATCAAAGATGCTACTCAGGAAGAAATTATGAAATATGCTACCATGCGTGATTGAGCGTGCATAAGGCATTTTCCAAACCAAAATTTGTTTAAGAAAGGACAGATTAGTTATGAAATCTAACGATAAAGCACATAAACACTTCAAGCTTCAGCAAAACATTATCATTCTGTTTGCGATGCTGGTACTGGTTGCCGTATTTTGTGCGTTCAACCCAAACTTTATTGACAAGTATAATATTATAAGTATGGCTCAGTCTCTTGCACCTTATGCAATCATGAGCCTTGGTGTTACTTTTGTAATTGCTACGGGAGGTATTGACCTCTCCATCGGAACAGTTTGTATTGCATCTGCAGTTGTTTCCGGTAAGATGTATACATCAGGTCTGGTTCCGCTTTGGGCAACGATTCCGATTATGATTACAATTGGTTTATTTTTCGGATTTGTTAACGGACTTTTGGTGGCAAAACTGAAAGTACCGAACTTTATAGCTACTTTGGGAACGATGATGTTCTCCAGAGGTCTTTCCGCATTAATCGTGGCAGACCCGAATATCTTCTTCCCATCCAATACATGGTATAATCACTTATTCTCAAATGCAAACGGAATTCCGACCGGAATCATCTGGGTAATCGGACTGATGCTCATCTGCATGTATGTGATGTACAAGAATAAGGCAGGAAGATATATTCTTGCAATTGGAAGTAATGAAGAGGCGACGAGACTTTCCGGTATCAATACGGATCGGTATAAGATTCTTGCTTATACAATTTCCGGACTAGCAGCCGGTGTTGCAGCAATTTTCTGGTCCGCAGCATTCCCGACCGTTGCAGCAGCAACCGGAAACGGAATGGAACTGGATGCAATCGCAGGCGTTTATATCGGTGGTACCAGTGCCGCAGGTGGTGTTGCATCTGTTTCAGGTTCTGTAATTGGTGCAGCTCTTCTGGTTGTCATCCGTAACGGATTGAATATGGTTCTTGCGAAGTTTAACCTGAATCTTAACTCTACTTATGTTACATATGTATTGACTGGTATCATTGTTGTTGTGGCAGTATTGATGGATATCCTCAAAACAAAAAACCAGAACAAGGTTAAAGTAGAAAAACCTGTGAAAGCAGAAAAAAAAGGCTAAGTACTATGGAATCTCATTCTTGAATACAACTAAATAAGAAAATAACCTTTTTAAAAGGTTATAAATAAAAAACAGGAGGTAATATAATTATGAAAAATTTAAAGAAAGTGGTAACAGTAGTTCTTTCAGCAACGCTTGCAGTAGGAATGCTTGCAGCTTGTGGAAGCAAGGAAACTTCTAACGAAGGCGGCGGAGATAAGACAGGTGGAAAAACAATTGCTGTAGTAGCAAAGGGTGAATCACATGCATTCTGGCAGTCAGTAAAGGCAGGAGCTGAGGCAGCTGCAGAAGAGAATGGCTACACAATTACATTCCGTGGACCTGCAAGTGAAAGCGCAAAAGATCTTCCGTCTCAGGTAGAGATGGTTCAGACAGCTCTTTCTAACAATGTAGATGGTCTTGTACTTGCAACCATCGGTGAAGGTTTCACAGACCTGCTTTCTCAGGCTTATGACAAGAAGATTCCTGTAGTTCAGTTTGACTCAGGTATCTGGGCAGCAGACGTAGATGCTCTTGATGCAAAAGGAAAGAACCCGATTGAGGCTTCTGTTGCTACAAGTAACACATTGGCAGCAGGTGTTGCAGCTGAGAATTTCTTCAAAGCAATTAAAGATGAAATTGCAAGTTCTGACGGAAACTATGTAGTAGGTATCATCCAGCATGATGAAACTCAGACAGGTATCGACCGTGCAGGCGGATTTGAAGAAAAATTCAAAGAACTTGCAGATGCTGATGAAGCAACAAAGGGCAAATACACAATTGCAAAAGAAGTAAAACCGGGTGATGCAAACAACGCATACAAAGACGCTCTGGAAGCTCTCTATGAAAAAGGTGCAAAAGCAATCTTTATGTCAAATGAAGGTGTTGTAAAACAGGTTTCTGATGCAATTGCAGCAGCAGGCGGAAAATATGATGCAGTAAAATTCTGTGGATTTGACGCAGGTACAAAGCAGATTGAATGGATGAAGGCTACAAGCGGAGCTAAGTTAGTTGGTTCTGTAGCTCAGGATTCTTTCCAGATTGGATACAATGCAGTTCTTCAGTGTATCAATGCAATTGAAGGAAAAACTGTAGAGAAGAACGTTGCAATTCCGGGTGCTTGGTGGGATGCAACGAACGTAGACGATATGGTTAAGAAGAACCTCGTTTACGAAGGATAATTTGCATTAACGATTTTATAAGATTGAATAAGAGAATGGGATGACTTAGATTCTAAAGAATGGTGGAGTGGGGTTTAACTAATCCCACTCCATTCTATCTTGAAAGGAGGAACAGGTTTGAAAGAAGAAAAAAAACAGGTTCTCGCGTTTGATTTTGGAGCTTCCAGCGGAAGAGCCATCCTGGGAAGATTGGAAGATGGGAAAATCGTGATGGAGGAAGTCCACAGATTTTCAAACGACCCGGTTATGATTGGGGACACGATGTACTGGGATACTCTGAGGCAGTTCTTTGAAATTAAACAGGGAATCATCAAAGCCAAACAGAGGGGTGGATTTGAAAGTGTTGGAATCGACACCTGGGGAGTTGACTTTGGTCTCTTGGATGAACAAGGTGTGCTATTGGAAAGTGCCGTACACTATCGGGATGACAGAACAGTGGGACGACAGGAAGAGGTATTTCAGAAAATTCCAAAAGAGGAGCTTTATCATCTGACAGGAATTCAGTTTAATAATTTCAATACCATATTCCAGTTGTATTCTTTAGTACAAGACAGACCTTGGCTTTTAGAAAGAGCAAAAACAATGCTCTTAACCCCCGATTTATTCAATTATTTTCTCACAGGGGAAAAGAAAGCCGAATATACAATGGTAACAACCACCCAGTTGATGGATGCAAAAAAGCAAAAGTGGTCAGAAGAGATTCTGGACGCGCTTTCGATTCCAAAGGGGATTTTCCCTGAAATTGTATCAAGCGGTACAGTGGTAGGAGAAATCAGTGAAAAAATCTGCGAAGAGCTGGGAATCAAACCGGCGAAAGTGGTCGCAGTGGCAAGTCATGATACGCAGAGTGCAGTCGTGGCAGTTCCGACAGAGGAAGAAGACTTTATGTTCATCAGCTGCGGTACATGGAGTTTGTTTGGAACTGAGTTGAAAAAACCGGTCATCAATGAGACATCCTTTGCATTTGATGTGAGCAATGAGGGAGGATACGGCGATACCTATACCTTCCTGAAAAACATCATTGGATTATGGCTGGCACAGGAAAGCCGGCGACAATGGATTCGCGAAGGAAAAGAATACGGGTTTGGAGAACTTGAGGTTATGGCACAGCAGGCGGAGCCTTTCCCTAGCTTTATTGATCCGGATTCACCGGAATTTAATACTGCCGGTGATATTCCGGGCAGAATACGTAAATTCTGTGAGAGAACCGGACAAAAAGTGCCGGAGACCATAGGCGATATCATGTGCTGTATCAATCAGAGTCTGGCACTCAAATACCGCTATACACTGGAGCAGATAGAAGCATGTACCGGTAAGCACTTCAACATGATAAACATGATAGGAGGCGGCATCCAGAGCAGGCTGCTCTGTCAGATGACTGCCAGCGCAAGTAACCGTAAAGTATTAGCGGGACCGGTAGAAGCGACAGCACTGGGTAACATTGCAGTACAGCTTATTTCACTTGGCGAAATCAAAGATGTAAAAGAAGCTCGCCAAATCGTTGCAAAATCAGAACAAACATATGAGTATTTCCCACAAGACAAGGAAAAATGGGATGTTGCATATGAAAAATTTAAAACCATTATACAAGAATAAAGGAGGAAACAAAAATGGCAAAAAGTAGACTTATTGGGGATTATCCGGTAATCGGAATCAGACCGACAATTGATGGGAGAAGAGGACCTTTGAAGGTGCGTGAGAGTCTGGAAGATCAGACGATGGGCATGGCAAAGGCAGCTGCAAAACTGTTTGAAGAGAACTTAAAGTACTCAAACGGGGAACCGGTAAAAGTAGTAATCGCAGATACGACAATCGGACGTGTTGCAGAGGCTGCAGCCTGCGAAGCAAAGTTCCGAAAAGAAGGAGTTGCTATCACGCTGACCGTAACACCATGCTGGTGCTATGGATCTGAGACAATGGACATGGATCCGACGACGATTAAAGGCGTTTGGGGATTGAATGCAACAGAAAGACCGGGAGCAGTATACCTTGCTTCTGTGCTTGCTACACATGCACAAAAGGGACTTCCGGCATTCGGTATCTACGGACATGACGTAGTGGATGCAGATGATGATACCATTGGCGATGACATTAAAGAGAAATTATTAAGATTCGGACGTGCTGCTGTAGCAGCGGCTACGATGAGAGGAAAATCATACCTGCAGATTGGTTCTATCTGTATGGGTATCGGCGGATCTATTATTGATTCTGATTTCATGGAGAGCTATCTGGGAATGCGTGTAGAATCTGTGGATGAGGTAGAGATTATCCGTCGTATGACAGAAGGAATTTACGATGAGGCAGAATTCCAGAAAGCACTTGCATGGGCAAAAGAAAAATGTAACATGGGATTTGACAAGAATCCGGACTCTGTAAGAAAGAGCGACGAAGTGAAAGAAGAACAATTCGAGTTTGTAGTAAAGATGGCAGTGATTATCAAAGACCTGATGAACGGAAATCCGAACCTTCCGGAAGGCCGCGAAGAAGAAATGGTTGGACACAATGCCATCGCAGGTGGTTTCCAGGGACAGAGACAATGGACGGACTTCTATCCGAACGGGGACTTTGCAGAGGCAGTTTTAAATACTTCCTTTGACTGGAATGGCGCAAGAGAACCATACATCCTTGCAACCGAGAATGACGTATTAAACGGCCTTGGCATGCTGTTCATGAAACTTTTGACAAACCGTGCACAGATGTTCGCAGACGTTCGTACATATTGGAGTGGAGACGCAGTAAAGAGAGTCACCGGATATGAGATTGCAGGAAAGGCAAAAGAAGCAGATGGATTTATTCACCTGATTAACTCCGGTGCATGCTGTCTGGATGCTTGTGGAGAAGTAAAAGACGCTGACGGAAACGCAGTTATGAAACCGTGGTATGAAATGACAAAAGCAGACCAGGATACGGTTATGGCAGCTACTACGTGGAACGCAGCCGACAACGGATATTTCCGAGGAGGCGGATTCTCTTCTCGTTTCCTTACAAGAGCAGAAATGCCGGCAACGATGATTCGTCTGAATCTGGTAAAAGGATTGGGACCGGTTCTTCAGATTGCAGAAGGATGGACGGTAAACTTACCGGACAAAGTATCCGATGTATTGTGGAAGAGAACAGACTATACATGGCCATGTACCTGGTTCGCTCCGAGATGCGATGGCAAGGAAGGAAGCCCATTCAAGACTGCATTTGATGTTATGAATAACTGGGGTGCAAACCACGGTGCAATTTCTTACGGACACATTGGCGCTGACTTGATTACGATGTGCTCTATGCTTCGTATTCCGGTATGTATGCACAATGTTCCGGATGAAAAGATTTTCAGACCGGCAGCTTGGAATGCATTCGGTATGGACAAGGAAGCTGCAGATTACAGAGCATGCAAGGCATACGGACCATTCTATAAATAAGAAATGAGAAGGAGATAAGAAATGTTAAAAGGAATTCCAAAGATTTTATCGCCGGAATTATTAAAGGTGTTGTGTGAAATGGGACACAGCGACCGTCTGGTGATTGCGGACGGCAATTTTCCGTCTGAATCCATGGGAAAAGATGCAATTGTAATCCGTTGTGACGGACATGGCGTGCCGGAAATTCTGGATGCGATTCTGCAGGTATTCCCACTGGATACTTATGTGGAAAAACCGGTGAACCTGATGCAGTTAATGCCAAATGATGTGGGAAAAGTAGAGACGCCGATTTGGGATACGTATCGCGAAATCGTGACAAAGCATGATGCGCGCGGCAGTGAGGCAATCGGAAATATTGAGCGGTTTGCTTTTTATGAGGAAGCAAAAACAGCCTATGCGATTATTGCCACGGGCGAATCTGCGATTTACGCAAATGTAATGCTGCAAAAGGGTGTTGTAACAGACTGATGTAAGCAGAAAGAAGAAACAAAAAAGAGCTGTCGCAATAGCGAAAACGGTCTCACTGAGCCTGAGGCAGTCGGCACACACGCCGCTGCCAAGGGCTTTTTCTTTTATCTGCAATCTTCTTGTATTTTCTTGCACTCCGTTTTTTGAAAAGGCATCTATCAAAAAGTTGTCTGAGCAACCTCAGATTTTCAGATAAACCGTATGCTCAAATGGCAAGGCTCAGGATTGTAGAAAGTCTAGACGGATGCAT